>JBBECD010000172.1:0-18043 GCA_040881995.1 Planctomycetaceae bacterium | reverse complement strand
CGAAACTGGATTCCGGCTTGACAAGGCTCTACATAACAGGCGCGAAGGCGCAAAGGAAAGACTGATCTAAAAGCGATTTCAATTCTTATCGTTTTCACCTTCGCGCCTTTGCGCCTTCGCGTGACACAATCTGAATTACCGAAACCACCGGTGATTGGACACCACACGGCGCTTCTTATACATTCTTCTTCACCGGAGGGAATCCTCTTCCGTCCTCTCAATATCGACCGATGGAATTATCCGCAAAGCGGACATTTCGTTCAGACTGGACCACAATGCCGACCGAACTTTCGAAGCAGTACGAACCGAAGGACGCTCAAGCCAAATATCTCCCGTTCTGGGAGTCGCGGGGCTATTTCGACGCCGATCCGAATCCCGCGAAACAGCCGCATACGATTATGATTCCGCTCCCCAACGTCACGGGAGCGCTGCACATGGGGCATGCTCTCAACGGCACGATTCAGGATCTCATCACCCGTTACCGCCGCATGCAGGGATATGAGGCCCTCTGGATGCCGGGGACCGATCACGCCGGCATCGCCACACAGGCGGTCGTCGAACGGCGAATGCTCGAAGAGGAAGGGCTCACGCGGCACGACATCGGCCGCGAAGCCCTCGTCAACCGCATCTGGAAATGGAAAGACGCCTACGAACAGCGAATTCGCAATCAACTCAAGCAACTCGGCGCCTCGTGCGATTGGCGTCGTACGCGTTTTACCCTGGACGACGTCTGCTCGCGAGCCGTCCGCCGCACGTTTTTCAAAATGTTTCGCGACGGATTGATCTATCGCGGCAAGCGGCTCGTCAACTGGGACACGTATTTGCAGACCGCCGTCGCCGATGACGAGGTTTTCCACGAAGAGGTCGACGGCCATTTCTGGACGTTCGAGTACCCCGTCGTCGGGACCAACGAGCGGATCGCCTTTTCGACGACACGACCCGAAACCATGCTGGGCGATTCGGCGGTTTGCGTGCATCCGTCGGACGAACGGTATCAGCATCTCATCGGCAAGAACGTCCGCATTCCGATGAACGATCGCGAGATCCCCATCATCGCCGATGCGTTGCTCGCAAAGAAAGAACTCGGCACCGGTGCGGTGAAGGTCACCCCGGCGCACGATCCGAACGATTACGCCTGCGGCCTGCGCAACAACCTCGAGATGATCAACATTCTCAACTCCGACGGCACGCTCAACGACAACGCCGGCAAGTACAAAGGACTCGATCGTTACGAAGCCCGCCAGCATATTGTCCGCGACATGGAAGACCTCGGTTACTATGTCAAAGTCGAAGACCGGAAAATCGAACTGGCGCACAGCGACCGCTCGAAGACGCCGATCGAACCGTATCTGTCGGACCAATGGTTCGTGCAGATGTCCGATCTCGCGCAGGCCGCCATCGACGCCGTCAACGACGGGCGCGTGCGATTTTTCCCGGGACGGTACGCGAGCGCGTATCTCGACTGGCTGGGCGAGAAGCGGGACTGGTGCATCAGCCGGCAATTGTGGTGGGGACACCGTATTCCCATTTGGTATTGCGACACGTGCACCGAAGCCGACTTGAAAAGGGCGTTCGACGAACGCGACGATCTGACCTGGGCTCGCGATGCCGAAGACCGTTACTGGCTGATTTGCAGTGAAGCCGATCTCGCAGCCGATGCACTCGGCCCGGATCACACGCTGCGGCAGGATGAAGACGTGCTTGATACATGGTTCAGTTCGGCGCTCTGGCCGCACGCCACGCTTGGCTGGCCCGATCTCGATCACAATCCGCCGCTGAACGGTGTACCCAATTCTGAATCCGTCGGCGACGGCAATACCGTGCTCAAATATTTCTACCCGGGAAATGTGCTCGTCACCAGCCGCGATATTATTACGTTGTGGGTCGCGCGGATGGTGCTCACGGGATTGTACAACCTTGGCGACGTGCCGTTTCGACACGTCTGCATTCACCCAAAAATCCTCGACGGATTCGGGCAGACGATGTCGAAGTCGAAGGGGAACGGCGTCGACCCGATGGACCTGATCGACAAGTACGGGACCGATGCCGTGCGGTTTACGATCGCGTCATTCGCCGGGGAGACGCAGGATGTCCGTCTGCCGATGGGTTACGAATGCCCGCACTGCGGCGTGGTGATTCCACAGACGCTCGAACATCAGAAGGCGATACCCGCCGGCGGCGAAAAGCCGCGGATCAAATGTCCCGGCTGCAAAAAGGCGTCGCAGTATTCAAGCCCGTGGTTCGAGCCCGATCCACAGGAACCGGTGGCTCGCGTCGTCAGCGATCGCTTCGAATACGGCCGGAATTTCTGCAACAAATTGTGGAACGCCTCGCGATTCGTGATGATGAATCTCGAAGGCTACACGCCCGGAGAAATCAGCGAAGTCGACCTCGCGCTGGAAGACCGCTGGATTCTCAGCCGATTGTCGTCGCTGACGACGGAACTGACGGCGATGCTCGATCGCTATCAGTTCGACGGGGCCACGCGCATCCTTCGCGATTTCACGTGGAACGAATTCTGCGACTGGTACATCGAGATGATCAAACCCCGCTTGCGCGATCCGGAAGAGAAGTCGTTCGTGCAACGAGTGGTTGTCGGTATTTTGGATGTACTCGTCCGCTTGCTGCAACCGTTCATGCCGTTCATCGCCGAGGAATTGTGGCAGAAGCTGAACGAAGTCGCTCCCGAGCGCGGTTTACCGCAACCGCAAAAAGCCGTTGAGAGTGCCATGATCGCTCCCTGGCCCGTGCTTCCCGCCGCCCGGCAGGATCGCACGCTCGAAAACCGGTTCTCGCGATTGCAGGAGACGATCGTCGCCGTGCGGAACATCCGCGCGATGTACGGCATCGCCGCATCGACGCCGCTGACGTTGCGGGTTCGCTGTCCTGAAGAAGTCGCCGCCGATTTGAATGGCGTCGCCGGGCAATTCGAAAATCTCGCGAAAACGATGCTGGAAGCCGCGGGAGCCGACGTCACGCGTCCGCCCGGCTCGGCGAATTTCTCGGTGACTGATGCCGACGGTTTTATTCCGCTGGAGGGCATCATCGACCGCACCGTCGAACTCGACCGGCAGCAGAAGGAGAGAACAAAGCTCGCAGGCTTTATTTCGGGGCACGAAAAGAAACTTGCGAACGCCAGTTTCGTCGAACGCGCCCCCGCCGACGTGGTCGCGAGCGTCCGCGAAACGCTCGAGGGCTTGAAGAAGCAGTTGCAGAGCGTGGAAGAGATTATTCAGCAGCTCAGTTCTGACTGAGCTGCTGAAAATGACGAATGCCTAATGACGAATGCCTAACGAAATCCCAATTCCTAATGCCCAAATGCCGTAGGTTGATGTCGCTGCCCCGTGGCGCGCCTTCGTCATTAGGATTTCGTCATTGGGATTTCTTTAGTCATTAGGCCTTCGTCATTAGTCATTCACAACCGCCCGAACGCGACGTATAATCTCCATTGCTGGATAAACTTTGAATCAGTGATCGCAGTTGAGGGGTAACATCGTGGCAGTCAAAATGGAACTCGTGCGGATCATCATCAGCGAACTGGGCGAGCAGCAGATGATTTATCTCCGCGAAGTCGATGGGTCGCGGACGTTTCCGATTCTGATCGGCATCTTCGAAGCGACGAGCATCGACCGCCGGGTGAAAGGGGAAGTTCCCATGCGCCCGCTGACGCACGACCTCTTAAAGAACGCCATCGAAAAGATGGGGGGGACCGTGCAGGACGTCGTCGTCAACAACCTCAGCGAGCACACGTATTACGCGATCATCCGCATCGAAAAAGAGGACGGCGAAATCGTCGAACTCGACAGCCGCCCCAGCGACGCGATCGCCCTGGCCGTGCATTACTCGCCGCATCTGCCGATTTACGTGGAGGAGTCGGTGCTGGATGAGGTGACGTGAGGGGAATATTAATGGCAGTTTTTTGGACGATCCTCTGACGAAATATCCGATGCCGAGGGACTGAAAATATGTTGACCAGCTTTCGATGCATCGGTAAAATCGTGGAGAACGTTTTCCTTTTGGAGATTGCGTAATGGCCACGATAAACCGCCCCCCTCAGCCCGCTTTGCAATATGATGTTGAAGTGCAGAAAGATGGGCACATCGAATTTGACGTCCCTTTCGCGGCGGGTGCGCGGGTTGTTGTGTTTGTGATACGGAAGAACGACGATCAATTTCACGATTTGATCGATGCAGCGGCGAGCAGTCTGGATTTCTGGGACAATCCTCTCGACGACGAGGACTGGAACAATGCCTGACCAAGGGGATATCGTTCTAATCCCTGTTCCCTTCACCGATCTTTCTTCCCAAAAACGTCGGCCTGTGGTTGTCATTTCTAATGACCGTTACCATCGCGCGAATAGCGACATGGTCGTCGTGGCGATGACATCCACTCCGCAAATCAATAAATATGGACTCGGCATCACATCGAAGGATTTGTCGGGCGGAACACTGAATCGTCCAGGAACCGTGCGTGTGGACAAGATTTATACGTTGTCTCGAAGTCTGGTTGCCAAGGTGTTTGGTCGCGTCAATGATACGACGTTGGAACGAATACGAGCTTTGCTCGCGGATCTTGTCGCGAAAAAATGAGCGTTCGCTTTTGGATTCTTATGCGCGAGATTAATAATGAACGAGACCCTCCCGATGCGGCCAAGCTACAAGGGGGCTTGGATCATGATTCTCTATTTGGTCGTTTTTATTGCAACGACCAAATTGCCGTTCGAAGTCTATCCGTATTTTTCTTTTCCAGACCGTCACACTGCGGGCCAAGACCCAGAGATCCCTTGGTCATACATCACCCGCGACTATGTTAATGGCCTCTGTGCGCTCATCAAATTAGCCATCGTAATTCCACTGGGAGCGATTTTCCTGAAGCGCTGCTGGCCGTACAGTTTCATGGCGATTTGGATGTCGGTTCTTTGGTCGTCGCGTGCTGTCGTGGAGTTTGTTGCTGTACTGCTTCATACGGACCAGTTGTTTGATCCGGTCAATGCGACGTCTACATGGCGCAATTTCGACGAATATTTTGCCACAATGCAATCGTTGGGAAACTGGGTCGCAGCTAGCCATTTCTTCATTCTGCTTCCCTTCGTGTGGCTGGTCACGATCAAAGTCAACTCGCGACTGAATCCCAAAGACAACGAATCGGACCCTACTTCATTGCACGAAGCGCAAGATGAACACTCGAGTGCGACGTAAAAATCGCTGAAATCGTTCTGCGTCAGAGTCACCACTTGGTCGAAAATCTTGAGAAAGCCGAGGTCTTTGACCTCACAGAGACCAGCTGCAGATTCAGCTTATCACCCCCAACTCCCGCAACGTCTCCCGAATCGCCGCGCGGCCTGATTCCGGCACATCCAAACGCGGTGGCCGGCTGGGGCCGCCGTGCAGGCCGACAATGTCCATTGCGGCTTTCACCATCGCGGCGTCGTCGTGAGCCATGCGCAGGCGTTCGAGCGGGGCGATGTGCTTCTGGATCTCGATCATCTTCGGCCAGTCTTGCTTCATAGCGGCGGCGTGCAGTTCGAGTTCGGGTTCGGGCCAGAAGTTGCTTTGGCCCGAGGTGAAGCCTTCCATCCCCATCTGATACCGCAGATGCGCCACGCCCGGGTCGTGCTTTTTGTTGCCGACCCACACGAATCGCGAGCCGAGTTTCTGGATCGCCTTGAAGAATTCGTGCGGCACCTGGCAGGGATCCTTGATGCCGATGATCGAATCGATTGCGGCGAGGTCGACGAACAATTCCGCCGGCCAGCCCTGCGTATTGTACGGCATGAGCGGAAGCAAGGTCGCTTTGGCCACCTCGCGAAAGTATGCGACCACGCCGCGAAGATCGGCGGGTATTTTTCCGCGAATCAATGGCGGCATGCCGAGCACCAGTTCGATGCCGAGTTTTTCGTACCGCGGCGCCAGGTCGCTCGCTTCGCGGAGATTTCCGGGCAGACACGCGATGATCAGCGCCCGGCCGTTCGAGACGCCCAGCGCCGTCTTGGCGAGCAGTTCGAGTTCATCGGGGTTGAGCGTTTCGATCTCCCCCGTCCCGCCGCCGACGGCGATCACCTGCATGCCATGCGAGATGAGAAACTCGATGTTCTTTTCGAGTGCCGCCACGTCGATCTGTAAGATGTCATCACGACGAAACGGCGTGACGGCGTAGGTGTGGACGTTCTTGAGACGCTGAATGAGGGAGGCGGGGAAGTTCATGTGTGTTTCCAAGGACGACGAAAGTCAACATCCTGACGATACAGAGTGGGAGATGGGGAGATGGGGAGACAAGACGTTCATTCTGACTCATCCTTCATCCCTTCTCACGACAGAATGTCGTGTATCGGCTTGCCGTGGTCGATTTCCAGCCGTTGCCGGCCGGGGATGTCGAGGCGGTGCGGATCGAGTCCCAAGAGATGCAGCAGCGTGGCATGGATGTCGGTCACGTAGTGCGGATTCTCGACGGCGTGGAAGCCGAGTTCGTCGGTCCGCCCGTGGACGATCCCTTTCTTCACACCGGCACCGGCGAACCAGACGGTGAAGCCGTGCGGGTGATGATCGCGGCCGGTGAAGACCTTGTACGCATCGCGGACTTCGACGCCGGGCGTGCGGCCGAATTCGGTGCAGAAGACGACGACCGTATCTTCCAGCAGGCCGCGGCGTTTCATGTCCTTGAGGAAACCGGCGATCGGTTTATCGACCCGTTCGCACGACCGGGCGTGCAACTTCTTGAGATCGAGATGCGAATCCCATTCGCCGTAATCGCTGACGTAAGCCAGCGTGAAGCGGACGCCGCGCTCGTTCAATCGGCGAGCGGCGAGCAGCCTGCGTCCGTAAATTTCGGTCGTCTTGTTGTCGATGCCGTAGAGCTGCATCGTCTCCTGGGTTTCGCCGGAAAGATCAATTGCTTCGGGAACCGACATCTGCATACGGTAAGCGAGTTCGTAAGATTTGATGCGAGCCCGAAGCTGGTCGTCCTGCGGATACTCCACCCCCGCCAGCTTATTGATCTCGCCGATAAACTCGAACTGGTTTCGCTGCTCGGCGGCGAGGACTCCGGGAGATTTCACGCCGAACGGCAGCGGGTTTTTCGGATCGAGCGAGAGTTCGACGCCCGAATATTGGGGACCGAGGTAATCAGCATAGAAGTCTTGCTTCTGCCGGGGGTCTTTCGCCTCGCCGATGAAGACGAACTGCGGGAGATTTTCGTTAAGCGTCCCGAGTCCATAATGAATCCACGAGCCGATGACCGGTTGCGGCGGATCGAGCTTGTGCCGGCCGTGATGGATCTGAAATTCGGCGGCATGGTCGTTGTCGGTCGTGTACATCGAACGGACGAAGGCGAGGTCGTCGACGCATTCGCCGAGATGAGGCCACCAGTCGGTGATTTCGATTCCCGCTTCGCCGCGTTTGCGGAACCCGACCTGCATCGGAAAGATTCTCGAATGCGGCCGATCGCCGCCGACGACGGCGCGGGAGCGTTCTTTGAACAGCGGATCTTTCGTCGGATTCGGGTACTCGGTTTCGTCGTACGTCTTGTCGGCATATTTGGTAAGCGCGGGCTTGGGGTCGAACGTTTCCATCTGGCTATAACCGCCGGAGAGGAAAATCCAGATCACTTTTTTCGCCTTCGGTGCGAAATGCGCGCGGCCGTCGGGAGGAATATGTGCCTGTTCGTCGCGGGCCGACGCCGACTTCTCGCCGCCGAGCATCGCCCCCAGGGCGAGACCGGTGAAGCCCATGCCGACGTCGGCGAGGAAGGTGCGACGAGTCGCACCGAGACAAGGAGACTGGGAGACAAGGAGATGGGGAGACGGAAAGGATCGGGTCATTGAAATAAGATCCATTTGTCGGGGTTATTGATTATCTGAACGAGCATGGCGATGATCTCGTCATATCTCGTCTCGCCTTTATCGCACGGTCACAAAATCGGTGTGATTATACAAAGCCTGCACGAACGATTCCCTTGCACGTAACTGCGGATCGGTCGATGCGGCGATCGTTTCACCTTCAACCTGTTGTGCGAGCGCTTCGGCTCCCGCTTGTTCGAAGACGGTTTTTTGTTTCTGCAGATATACACGGCTTAATGTGAGTTCGGCTTCGCTGGGCGATCGCGTGAGAATCTGTTCGAAGGCCGCAACGACAAACTCGTCATCGGCCGCCAGCGTCTTCGACAGATCGCGCGCCAGCAGGCGGCCGAGTTTTTGCACCAGTTCGCTGTTGGTCAGCGCTAATGCCTGTTGCGGGCGGACGCTGGTCGAGCGGCGATAACAGTCGTTGGCATCGGGGGCGTCGAACAAATCGAGGAACATCATCTTTTCTTCGCCGTGCTGCGAGAAGTAAACCGAGCGTCGCCAGTTCTTCAGCCCCTCGGACTGTTCGACTTCCTTGCCGCCGAACGTTCCGTCCAACTGCTTGGCGCTGGCGAGCAGACTGTCGCGAACGGCCTCGGCTTCCATGCGGGCGGGATTGAATCGCCAGAGATAGACGTTATCGCGATCGATGGCGAGATTCGGATGATCCGACGCGCCGGCGTACGACTTCCGCCGATACGCCTGACTGGTGACGATCAACCGGTGAATCGGCTTCATCTTCCAGTTGTTGTCGATCAGTTCCGCCGCGAGCCAGTCGAGCAGTTCCTGATGCGTCGGGCGGGCGCCGTTACGGCCGAACTCCGCCGGAGTGGCGACGATACCGCGACCGAAGTGCCGCAGCCAGATGTGATTGACGGCGACGCGGGGGGTGAGCGGGTTCTCGGCACTGGCGATCCAGTTGGCAAGCGCCGTGCGGCGACCAGAGCTTTGTGCGGGATATTGCGGTCCGAGAGGAGCGTATGCCGTCGATTCGGCCGCGAGTTCTTGTTCTGCCTGCGCGACGGATGCGTTGGCCGACGTCAACTGCGTCTGTGCATTGGTTATCGCGGTGCCGCGATTGGCGTCGGCGGCGGGCAGAATCTCCGCCGCAGCGAGGGCTTGCGCGGCGGTCACGAGGGCCAGCCGGGCCGATTCGAGTTTTGTTTCTCGTTCAGATCGGCCGGCATGCTTCATCAGGTCGTCGAGTTTCGCGGTATCGATTTGCGTTGTACTCGCCGTGCCGTCGGCATCGGGAAGCTCGTGCAGATACCGGTATCGATCGGCGGTCAGTCGTGCTTCGAGACTCGCTTGCTCCTTTTCTGCGGCGGCCGCTTTCGCTTGAGCGACGTCGACCAGCCCTTTCGCAGCGTCGAACCGCCTGTGGGCGAGGCGAAGTTCCAACTCGGCGGCGTTCAAGGCGGGCGAATCGGTGAATTGCCTGGATACCACCGACGTGGCCGGAGCGACGGTGTACGGTGCCTCGAACCAGCCGTCGACGCCGACGATGTCTTGCTCGCTCGAGTACGCGGGACTTTCGAAATCGAATCGCACGGCCGCTACCGGTGTCGCGGCATTGGCGGCTCCCTCTGTTGTGGCTTGTGCGAACGTGATGTCGTCGTACACCGACCGCGTGCCGGTGCGCACGTCGACGAGAAATCCGTGCTCGACGTGCCGGGCTTTGTTCCATCCATTGATGCCGGCCGGCGCGTTGTCGACGAAAACCTTGCCGTCGGTTACCGACGTCACTGTCACAAACATCTGATCTTGACTGGGCTGCAAGCGGCAGACGACGTCGAACTGTTTCTCACCCGCGGCGACGTCGTAATGGCCGATGTCGATGACGTCGAACGAACCGGGGCGATACGATTTGATCGCGCCTTTCTGAAAGCTGATCCAGCCTCCGGTTAATCCCTTCACCAGACTGAGGCTCAACTGGATGTCGGAATGTCCGTCTTCGATGACCTGCATGCGGTAGGAAAAGACCGTTTCGTCGTCGACCTGTTTCAGCCCATCAAGCGGATGGAGCAGAGCCCGCCGTCCTTGTGTCGCGTCGAGATACAACGATTGCGATCCCGAAATCGCTTTGACGAGCACGTTCGATTGACCGGCGGCGTTCAAGGCGTCGTCTCGGGCGGATTGCGCCTGTACGACAGCCTGTTCAAGCCCCGGCTGCACTTGTGCGAACTGTGTTTCGGCCGCGGACAGTTCTTGTGTCGCGACGCCGATCGCCGTTTGACGCTGGGCGAGTTCTTCCCGTTGCACGAAGTCCTTCAACCCCGGATACCAGGCCCGCGGTGGGAGATCGACCGTGGCGATCTGGAAAGCGTCGTTTGAAAGGAACGCCGGCGGACCGGGTTCAATCGGCGGATGGTCCTTGACGACGTTCTCTTCGTTGCCGCCGGTGTAGAAGGCGGTCTCGGCTTCGAGTTTCTCGTCGAAGATGCGAACCATGCCGCTTTGAATCGGCTTGTGCGACGAACCATACACATACTTGGGATAAACACCCGGATCGGGCTCACCGGGGACGCGGCCGTGTTGCAGTTCGAGCGGTTCGAAAAACGCACGGAATTTGAAGTATTCTTCCTGCTTGAGCGGGTCGTATTTGTGGTCGTGGCAATGACAACAGTTGAACGACAATCCGAGAAACGCCTTTCCGGTGTGCTCGACGTTGTCCCTCATCCACATGTTGTAATTCCAGCGATAAACGTTGCGGACGAGAAAACCGGTCGCGACGACGTTCGCATCGTCCTCGGGAGCGATCTCGTCGGCGGCGAGCATTTCCCTGATCATGCGATCGTAGCCTTTGTCTTCGTTGAGCGAGCGGATGATCCAGTCGCGCCAGCGCCAGATTTGCGCGTAACTGTTCGTCGCGTCGGGGACCGCTCGCCGGCCGTACCAGTCGCTGTACCGCCAGACGTCCATCCAATGACGTCCCCACCGCTCGCCGTATTGCGGACTGTCGAGCAAACGGTCGACGACGCGCTCATAGGCGTCGATGCGGTCGTCGGCGAGGAAGGCATGCAACTCTTCGCGCGAAGGGGGCAGACCGGTCAGATCGATATACAGCCGCCGCAACAGGACGTGCTTCTCGGCGGCGGCGATCGGCGCCAGTCCGCGTTTCTGCTGCTCGACGGCGAGAAACAGATCGACGGGATTGTGCCACGCACCCGCTTCAGCGGCGTCGGGAATCGCCGGCCGGACGACTTTCTTAAACGACCAATGGTCGCGGGGATCTTCTTCGGGACGGTCTTCAGCGGGCGCGGCGGCTCCTTGTGCGATCCACATCTTGAGCAGCTCGATTTGCTCGGCGGTAAGCGGTTTCCCCTCCGGCGGCATGCGGAGAGAATCGTCGCTCGCCGAGACGCGCTCGATGATCAGACTCGCCGCGGCATCGCCGACGACAACCACGGGCCCGCTGTCGCCCCCCTGCTGCATCAGCGAGACGGCGTCGAGCCGCAGACTCGCCTCCTGCTTGAGCGCGCCGTGACAGGCAAAGCACCGCGATTTCAGCAGCGGCTTGACCTGTTTCTCGTAAAGCTCGGTCGGGTCGTCGGCGCATGCCGTTCGATCGGCGGGAAACGCCATGGTTGCGGCGACGACGAGCGGGAGGAGGTAGAGTTGGGCGTGTTTCATGATCAACCTACCGGAAAAGACGAAAACGATGTTCAGGGAAGGAGTTCAGGTGGGAGTTCGACCAACATCATTGTACATCGGCGTATCTTCAGATCCAATCGCAATCGTAACGCAAAACTCGACAAATGGCGAGATTGAGGGGATCGTGCCGTTGCAGATCGGGCGGATGTAACCTTCGTGAACGCCTCACCGCCGCGCGTCGCGAATCGCCCGAATGAGTTCGGCTTTGCTCATCTGGCTGCGGCCGGGAATGTCGAGTTTTTGGGCCGCCTCGTAGAGTTCTTGTTTCGTTTCTTGAGAGAGCTTGCCGTTGCCGGACGCCGATTCCGCTCGTGATTTGTTCTCGCGAGGCTTTTTCGCGTGTGACTTGCCGTCGTGCTTCGACGTGCCGTTACCGGGCTCTGTTTCCTGCTGCATGCTGCGGCGGATCGTTTCGAGCAAGTCCACGTGCGGCTCGCCGGTGTCTTCTTCGGGCGCGGTCTCACCGACGTCGAAGACGTCGCTCTTCCGGCGATATTTTTTCTCGACGAGTTGCAGCAGTCGTTTGGTCGACTCCTCTTCGAGAGCGCTGCGGTCGAATACGTTTAACGACCGAACGTTCGAATCGACGCTGAAACTCAAGCTCGAAGTTGAAACACTTACCGGCGTCCTCGTGCGCGGCGAACGGGAAATTGAGATTGAAGGGGGAACCTTCAAGGACAATGAAGTCGCCTTTTCGATCACACGCGAACGGAACGGCCAAAAGTTTACGATGAAGTACAAAGGCGCGGTCGCGGACGATACCATTAAGGGGAAGATCGAATTCACCGGACGCGACGACAAGCCCCGGTCGTTCGATTGGGAAGCAAAACGCGAAAAGACGTAATCCGTCAAACCGCCTCGCATCACCACAAACGGCAACATCAAAAACGGCGAGAGACGCTCTGCAACAGCGGCATTTCTCGTCGTTTTTGTTGTTCGCGAGGCCGGCCTGACGACCACGTCGCGGCTTGACGCCGCGCAAACGAGCGGCTTACGATACCCCCCGGTCCGCTCGATCAAGACGCTTGTTTCAAGGGGCTTCATGACGATCAATGCTCGAGGATATCGAATCGAATCGGTCCGGCCTCGATTTGTCGGCATGATCCGCGAACGGCGTGAACATGAGCCGACCGCGGACATCGACCGCCGGTTTCGAGAAAGCCTCGGAATGTCGCCGACACTGTCGGTCGATCTGCCGAGTGCCTGCGTGCGGTTGTGGACCTCCGATCCCTCGCAGCTCGCTCGCGATTCCGGCCGAGAGGTCGCTTTCTTCTTATACGGCTATCTGTATGAGACGGGGGGCGACGATCAGGCGGCGTGGTGTCTGCAGCAATACCTGCAGCACGGCCTCGACTTCGTCTCGTCGCTGAATGGGGCCTTCGTCATCATCGTCGTCGATGCGCGAGAAGACCGCGCTTTGGTGATCACCGATCATTTCAATCATCACCGGGCCTTTCACAGCGAAACACACGGCGCGCATTGGATTTCAAATTGTCTGCACACGCATCCGCTGCAGAACGCCGAACTCGATCTGACCGCGCTGGCCTGGGTGCTGGTCAATAAGAGTTGCTATAATTTTCGCACACTGTTTGCGGGGGTTCGCTTTCTGGAGCGGGCGTCGATTTACACCTTCGCCGACGGCCGTTTACAGCATCGGCGGTATTGGCAGTTTCGGTTTCAGCCCCCTTCGGGCAAGTTGGATGCAAAAAAACTCAAGGGCGAACTGGCTGAATTGCTGATCGACAGCGTCCGCCGTCGGCTGCCGCGTAACGGGCCGCCGTTTCTATCGCTCAGCGGCGGATATGATGCCAGCAGCATTCTGGGGATCATGAAATACCAGTTGCACGTTCCCGAGGCGATCTGTTTCACGTACATCAACAGGCCGAAACCAGCACCGGGCAGCGACGGCGAGGTTGCCGGCAAGATGGCGGAGCGAGCCGGTTACCGGCATCTGCTTTTACAGGGTTACGGCGGCGATTTGATGCCATGGCTCGATGACAACGGCAGCATCGGCAACGGCGTCGCCAACGTCAGCGGTCAGTTCGATGCATTTGTCTCGCTGACGCCGTGGTTTGAGAGGTATCCCCACAGCGCCGTGTTTCTCGGCGACCATTGTTTTTTCCTGAAGCCGTACAACGTTCGCACGCGCGGCGACGCGTTGCATCTCGTGTATCTGTTCGAGTTGTCGAGTGCGCCGCATCTGCGTCATCTGTTCGATGACTCGACCTACAGTCTTATGGAAGAAGGATTGCGCGCCGACCGGCAGGCATTGCTCGACCGTTTTCCCGACGTGAGCGACAAATACGACTTGAAAGACCTGCTGTATCAGGACGAGCGGATGAGCAATTACATTCTCTCGCAGAAAGAGTATCTCATCGAGGAGTTCGCGCCGGTCGCCAATCCCTATCTCGACAGGTCGATTCTCGATTTTCAGAGCCGTTTGCCCAACACGAAAGCATTCGCCAACGAATTGTACCGCTCGACGCTTCTGGAGCTCGCCCCCGAGATTTTTGCGATCCCGCGGGCGACGGTCGGCGAATTCAACGTCGACTGGGGAAAAGAGTTCCGCGTTCATCGCGACGCCATTGAGGAGTTGCTGTTCGAGAGGAACAGCATTCTCGACGAACTCGTCCCCCCGGAAAAAATCATGGCGTTGATCGACGGGTCCGACGACCCGCCGGCAATAAAAAGTGCCGGGCAGCGCGCGGCCGATGTCTCCGCACGTCTCTTTCGGAAGTTGACGGGGCGTCTGCCGTACATGCCCGTGATCCCCACCAGCCGCGCCCTCACCATCCGCCGGTTGCTCTGCGTGCGGTCGTTTCTGAATAAGACGATCGATCGGCAGCGGTGACAGCAGCTCACCGTTCGTTGCCGAGGGGCGATCGCCTCCAAATTTCTCTCGAATTTTGGCACGGCCTTTGCGAGTTACTCCTTCCAGTGCGGGATAAACAAGCGATTCTTCAAAAATTGCAGCTTGATCCCCTAACATGAAGGAGATTGAAAAATGTTAAGCTGGGCGCTTATGTTTTTTATCGTGGCATTGGTTGCTGCTCTGTTCGGCTTTGGAGGTATTGCCGCCGGGGCTGCCGGAATTGCGAAGATTTTGTTCTTCGTCTTTTTGGTATTGTTTATCGCGGCCCTGATTATGGGGCGACGAACACCAGTGGTATAAGAGGTTCTAACGCAACCGGTTGTGCTTGTTATTTCATGTCGCAAATCTGGCTGAAGATCTCAGCCTTTTTCTGCGGCTTGTCGGGGATTCGTGCACAACGGCCTGAAATCAAACGCTGACGAGCAACTGAGGTTGTCAACACCGGAAGTGTCCACGGATGCTTCCGGTGTTTTCGTTTTTTGCGCCTCAAAGAAAAATGAATGCTCCGCTCGATCATCGGGCAGACTTCGCGAAGTTCCGTCACAGCGGACTGCGTCGGAATAAAAGGTTTCGAATTTCGGCATTTTTCGATCTCCGCCGCCGATCGTTGGTCTTGACCCATTTCCCCAGTAGACGTACGATTCTTCCCCCCTTGTACAAAGGATGATGGTGAGCGGATTATCGTATGAAACACCGGCAGGCCGCTTCTCGTTGGCTGTGGATCGTTCTCGCTTCGGCGTTCCTGGCAAGGATTCTCGCCGCCATGCTTCTGCAATATCAACTCGACCACGTCTGGCAGCGAGAGTTCTTTATTCCCGGCGATGCCGGCGGGTATTGGGAACTGGGTAAAAAGATCGCAGCGGGCGAGGACTATTCGCTGTACGATCCGCCGCGAAAAGTTCTCCGCATGCCGGGTTTTCCTCTCGTACTTGCCGGTTCTATCGCCGCCTTTGGTGAAAACTTTCTCTCCGCTCGTCTCGTGCTCGCATTTATTGGTACGTTGACGTGTGCCGCCGTCTACGTGCTGGGACGCGAATTGATCGATGACCGAGCAGCCATTGTCGGAACAGCCATCGCCGCGCTCATGCCGACGTTTGTTTTGTTCAGCGTGGTGATATTGAGCGAGACCCTGTTTGCGTTGTGCATGCTCCTCAATCTCTGGGCGTTCGCAGTTTTTATCCGAAAATGTCGGACTCAGGAGGCATACTCGACGTTGCTCGTTTGGGCCTTCGTCAGCGGCGTGCTTGTGGCGGGAGCCAGCTATGTCCGCCCCAGTTGGATTCTCGTCGGGTTGATATTCCCCGCCGTGTGGTGGGTCTGTCAGAAGTTCAGCCGCCGGGCCGCGTTGCAAGGGGCCGTGATGATCGTCGGCGTGATCGTGAGTCTGGCTCCGTGGACGTGGCGGAATTATCAGGTGACCGGCAAATTCGTTCCCATGACCTTATGGATGGGACCGAGTCTGTACGACGGGCTCAATCCGCAGGCCACCGGCGAAAGCGAGATGTCGTTCTTCGAGCGCGATCGACTCCCGGCGTCGATGACCGACTATGAAGTCGATCGATATTACCGCGACGCCGCCTGGGACTTCGTGAAGAACAATCCCGGCCAGACGTTGACTCTTGCGGGGGAAAAATTCGTGCGGTACTGGAAGCCGTGGCCCAACGCGACCGACTTCCGCCAGACCGGAATGATCGTCGGCACGCTGGCCGGGTTTGCCTTTCTATTCGGCAGTGCGGTCGCGGGGGGCTGGCGGGTGCGGGATCGCCTTTGGACGATGACGCTGTTGGTCGGGCCGGTCGTTTTATTTTTTATGATTAATCTGGTGTTTTTAAGTTCGCTCCGTTACCGTCTGCCGGGCGAGTATGCCCTCGCGCTTTTGGCCGCCGTGTGCTGGACCGGACGTGACCAAATGAAAAAATCGTCGTCATCCCCGCCGGCGCATGCCGGACCTTCTCATCAAGAGGACCGATCGCCCTCAACCGGTGATCAGCCGGCCGCGGGCTAGCCGTTTTTGCCGCAGCCGTTTTTGCCGCAGCCGTTTTACCGCCGTCAATCAAACCGCAAAACCGCGGCATGCCGCGTAAAAAAGTTTTCGCATGAATCTACGCCAGACATTCAAATGGAGTGTGATCTTTCTCTTCCTGTTGGTGGGGACGGGGGGGAGCGTGGGATATTGGTTCTGGATGCAGAGCGACGAACTGCTGAAGGCGACGATCATCACGCATGCCAACACACTGCTTCCCGAAGGCGATTTCAGCCTCGGGACGGCTCATTTCGATCTCAGCCGGCGCATTCGCCTGTACGACGTCGAGTTGAAACCGCAAACCGATCATCCGCCGATGGTGAGCATCCCGGAAATCATCTTGAAAATCGACAACGAACTGCTCGCCCGCGAACAACGCGTGCTCGTGCACAAGGTGACCATCGAACGCCCGACGTTCGAATTCGTACTGAGACGCGACGGCACGTGGAACTGGCAGTCCCTGTGGCCTTTGCCGGCGAGCAACAATAGTCTTCCCGAATTTGAAATTCAGCGGGCGACGATCACGCTGCATTGGGAGCCGGCGTCGGGCGTGCAGCATACGTCGGTCACGCTGCAGAACGTCGATCTGCACCTGATTCCCTCGGGACATCGCGCATTTCACATCACCGCCTCCGGAGACGTCAATTTTTCGGGAAAAGTGAACCTCGAAGGCAAACTCAACCTCGAACGCAACACGTGGTCGGTGATCGGCAAATGGAACGATCTCAAAGCCGGGCCGGAACTCGGGCAACTGATCTCGACGATTTTTCCCGAAGTCGACGAAAAGCTGCAGCGCCTGCTGGCCGAGAATTCCGAATCGCTCTCCGAATCCGACGACGACGTCGAGAACGATGACGAGCGGAACGTCTACGCCGACAATGCCGAGAACCGCAACGGGAAAAACAATGCAGACGGCGCGGTGACGGCCGCAACGTTCACGGCGAATGCACCCGGTGAGCTCGCATTCGATGACGCAGACCCTCCGGCCGTCGCACAACCGCCGCAATTCGCGCGGCGTTCGGACGAACCGATTCGTCAGATTGCCGATGCGGGCGACCCTGAACGAGTCTCGACGTTGTGGACCGGCGATGCCCGGAAAGCGAAGGGAGGAGCCGACGGCCCGTCGTCCAGCGTCAGTTCCACGTCGCAAAGATTATGGGACAGTTTATCCGCCTCGCTGGACGTCGGCTTCGAATTGTCGTCGAGTCCGAATCACAAACTCCCTCGGGCTCGAGTCAACGTTCAAGTGCAGGACGGCCGTTTGGCCCATCCCGATTTGCCGTTCGATCTGAATGAAATGTTAGGCACGATCATCTGGGATAACACCTCGCTCGAAATCCGCGAGTTGCAGGCGACGCACGGCGCGACGAAGTTTCTGCTGCAAGGCAAGCGCACGCATACCGCCGACGATTTTTCGAGCCAGTGGCACGTGCAGACGACGAACCTCGTGCTCGATCAGCAGTTTCGCAACGTGCTGCGCGGAGAAGTGGCGCGGCTGTTCGATGCCGTCCAGCCGCGCGGCAGCGTCGATCTGGTGTTTGATCTCAAGGAACTGCATCCCGGTGATCCGGCGTCATCCGGTCAGGCCTCCACCGACGAGTCCGGTGCCGCGCCGCATGATCCCTGGGCCGCAGCGGATGACGACGCCGCCGCGCGC
>JBBECD010000171.1:0-18097 GCA_040881995.1 Planctomycetaceae bacterium | reverse complement strand
CAGTGGTCAGTGGTCAGTGGTCAGTGGTCAGTGGGCCGTCGGCGACGCGACTCGGCCTATCCACCGACCGGTTGCGCGCAACCACACGGCTATAGAGGCCGTGATGCTTCGTGCGTTTTTGGATCGGTGTTTGAGAAGCGGGATCTCGATCGCCGTTTAGGATTGTTTGCCGTTCAACCAGACATCGCGTTTGAAGCACGAAGGCACACGGGCGAAGCCAATGCCAGCCGAGAAAAAATGGTTCATCCGCCAATTGCGTATTGAGGTAAGCCCCGCATCAGGGACACTCAACGGCTCTCCGGCCCGAAGGGCCAGCCGATCCTATAGCCCAGGCTGAAGGCCTGGGTCCACCGCCGCCATCGTCCGCATCAGGCCCAACGGGCCGGCAGATCAAACCAATGAACTGTAACCAATCTGTTGGCCCGTTGGGCCGAAAAGAAAATCGTGGGGAGACCGCCCACCCGGCCCTGCGGACCGGGCTATACGACCGGCCGGCCTCTTCGGGCCTGAAAGCAAGAATGCCGCTTCAATTGAGAGAGCGACTTCCGAACGCAATGTCGAGATACGCCGAAGCAATCCTTAATACGCCAATGTCGGCCGAGAAAAAATCAGTCCTCATCGCGTCCCGCCCCTTCGAGAGTGCCGTCCGCCCTGCGTGCCTCTGGTATTGTCTTTTGCAGCGATTGATGGCACGATAAAAGCTGTCGGCACATGCTGGGCAGGCCGTCGTTCACTCACGCCCTGCACCGGTTCTCTGAGAGATGAATCCAAAGACACTCGCACCCGGCGGCTCTACTGACTAACAACAGTTGGCAGGTCTCCCGTTCGGGCAGGGAATACCGGCCGATGTGTTGAATTGAAAGAGCAAACCCAAAGGCACACTGGCCGAGCCAGTGGCACCCGAAAATTTGATAGCATGTTGTGAGGTTGAGAGAGACAGACGTCTAATTGCCATCGGAAGAGAAGTTGACCAGTGGCACCCGGCGGGAACGGCACACCGGAGGGTGAGCGACGAAAGAGCGAGCGGACCGCAGCGCAGTACGACAAAATCCAAGGTAACAGCATAAAACGGGCGAGGACCGATGGAGCCGATTGAAATATTCATTGAAACAAGCGCATTGCCCCGTGGAATGGATCGGGACAATTGGTCGATCGAGAGGCTGGTCGATCTTGTGAATGAAGGGCTGGTGCGAATTCACCTGTCCGCAGTGGGCCTGAGGGAATGGGAATCGCAAATTATCGAGAGTTACCTTAAGGACATGGGCGCGTTTCAAAAGGCCATCAGGGCATTATCGGATCGGCGGTTTCACAGTAAGCTAACTGCCAGAAAGGAAATTGATGAGCTTATGCCTCAGTTGGAACAGATGAAGGAGGAGGCGCATGCGCTAGCAAAAGAAGAGGTACAGGATTTCGTGAAGGATTTGGATGCACAGGTAATCGCGGTCGGTCCCGACGATGGCCAAGATGTGATCGCCAGTTATTTCGCCGGCTCCGCCCCGTTTGCGGCCCCCAAGCGCAGGGATGATTTTCCTGACGCCTTCATCTTCTGTGCGGTACGAAGATTGGCCCAACAAGTGGGAAGCGTGCTTTGTGTTTGCTGCCCTGATAAAAATTTGGCGAAAGCGCTGAGACAGCTTAAACCAGTAGAAATTTTCGACAATCTGCCTGATTTGCTGCGCAGCCCCCATCTTGCCGCAATGTCTAAACTTCCGAGCCTATGGACACGGCGCAAGGAAGAATCCGTCCTGCGAGATATCATGTCACAGCAGATGGTGTTAGAAAAGTTTGTCCGAGAAAACGCTGCTGCCTACGCTTCTGGCACGTTAGTATGGATAAGGAATATACTTCCCAGGCGACGCCATGCTGAAATTCTGGGTTGGCGAAACGCTGACCGCGTAGATTTACATTTTGATGAGCGATTTGAGCTTGGAGTCGCGCAGATAACCTTCCCATTCGAACTATTCATCGATCTTGATCTGAGGTTGGAGTGTTATATTGACGGTGGCATTGTTGATGATCTGCCAGCCTGGGTAAATCCTATCATCCATGAGATTCCACAGGGCTCTGTAGCGATTGACGATTTAGGGACTGGCGTTACTGCGCCTGGGAAATCGCTTTTCATTGACGCTCAGGGAACTCACGCGTGCATCATACAAGGCCTCTTGATGCTTAATTTCTCGGAGAATGACTTGCTGAAAGACCATGTTAACTTCTCGCAGTTCCGACTCCGAATCGAAGAACCTGAAGTAGTTCTTGCACTTGGACCAGAGGATCGCAGACGACAGTGGACAATATACAAGACCGGTGCGCCGCCCAAAACTTCGGATGTATGACTGACGAAATTGTTGTCACCGGCGGTGGCACTGGCGCACGAGGCGTCACCGCTTTTTTTCCACCGCGGCGAGACGCTATCTCCCTCAACGTGGCACCCGGCGATTGCACGTGAAGCACCCCGCGACATAGAGAATGTCGACTCCCCCGTTTAGCCGCGACGCGAAGGGTTTCCGTAGCGGAGCGTTATCTACACGATCGGCGAAGCGGAGCTTCGAAGACTTGCGTTCCCAAGCGGAGCATGGGAACGAGAAGGAAAAGACATGGACGTCACATGCAACTCACCGTTAAATACAACTTCCACCCCAAGCGGCCGATGGTTGCGAAGCTTTAGCACCGGAACGTCGTTTGCCTGCTCGTTGCATCATCGTGCCGTCATCCGATCCCCGCCCGCCCACTCCGACGAAAAAGGTTAACATGAATTTCCCCCGAAAGCGTACACGCCGAACCGGTTTCACCCTGATCGAATTGCTGGTGGTCATCGCGATTATTGCGATCTTGATTGCTCTGCTGTTGCCGGCGGTGCAGCAGGCGCGCGAAGCGGCGCGGCGGACGCAGTGCAAGAACAATCTCAAGCAAATCGGTCTGGCATTGCACAATTATATGGATGCAAACCAATATCTGCCTCCGGGAGCCTCGGTCGACTTGAGCGTGACATCGACCGGGAACAACGGATCGTGGGGAGTGACAGGCCGCATTCTGCCTTATCTCGATCAGGCGAATCTCTTCAACGTCGTCGATCTGAGCATCGCCTGGGATTTCCAGAGCGTAATCAGCGGCCTTAAGATTCCCGTGTATGCCTGCCCGAGCGACCCCGGCAGCGACCGGTCGCGCGATCCCGGCGGCGGGAAACCGATTCTCTATCCCACCAACTACGGCTTCAATTATGGCACTTGGTTCGTCTATACCCCGACGACCGGCACCGGCGGCGACGGCCTGTTTTATCCCAACGCCAGATTGTCATTTCGCGATGCCACCGACGGTTCGTCCAACACGCTGCTCACCGCGGAAGTCAAAGCGTGGACTCCCTACCAACGCAACGGCGGACCCTCCACGACGATTATCCCCTCGACTTCGGCCGAAGCCGCGGCGATTGCCGCATCGGGGGCCGAATTCAAGGACACCGGCCACACCGAATGGCCCGACGGGCGGGTGCATCACACCGGCTTTACCGTCACGCTGCCCCCCAATTCGAAGGTGCCGTTTACGATTTCGGGGACGACATACGCCGAGACGGATTTTAACTCGTGGCAGGAGGGAAAGAACGGAGCGGCGGGAAATCCCAGCTACGCCTTCGTGACCTCGCGCAGCCTTCACGAAGGAATCGTTCAAGTCCTGCTGATGGACGGCTCCTCGAAATCCATCAGCGAAAATATCGACCTTAACGTGTGGCGCGCCCTGGGAACGCGCTCGGGCGGAGAAGTGATCGGCGAGTTCTAATCGCCGGGCTGTATTCCGACGAATCATTTTCCCGCTTCTTCTGGCAGCGGCACTTGCTCGGCGCCCGAGAGATAACCGATCAAGTCGCGGACTTCGGTCTCGGTCATCTTCCCGAGCATCCCTTCCGGCATCATCGACACCTGCGATTGCACGCGTTCCTCGAGATCGGCGGTCGAAACGATAATCGTGTCGTTCGCGGTCAGCAGCGTGATCGTGTTCGGCGATTCCTGCTGGACGACCCCGTTCAAGACGCGCCCGTCCGTCGTGACGATGATATTCAGCAAGTACGACCGGCTGACGATCGCGCTCGGGTCGAGCAGATTCGTCAGCAGATAATCGATGTTGTTGCGCTGGGCTCCGGTTAATTCGGGACCGACCGCGCGACCGGCGTCGAATAATTTATGACACCCCGCACACGTCCGCGTGAAGACCGCGCGGCCGTGCGCACGGTCGGCCTGCATCACCGTTTCGGGCGTTAATCGCGACTTGTACTGCGCGATGAGTTCCTGCTTCTCTTTCGACGTGTCGCGGAAATCGCCCCAGACCTCCGCCAATAATTTCTGGATGTCGGCGTTCTTCAGTTCGTAGATTTGCCGGGCCGTCACGGTCGTGATATCCCGAGCCGGGACGATTCCGCCGGCAACCGCTTTGAGCAGCCGTTCGGCCCATTCCGGACGGACGGCGAGTGTGTTGATGGCATCCTGCCGTTCGGCGTCTGTGTACGATGTGTAGCCTTGCAGAATGATCTGCGGAATCTCCGCATCGTCGTAAACGGTCAGCCCGCGCAAGAGCGCACTCCGTAATGGACCGCCCCCCGCCGCATTCGCATTCTTGAGCAGATCCTGCATGAGTTGCGACGTATCGGGATCGTGCTTGCGGATCAAGGTTCCCAAAGCGAGTCGACGGGTCTCGGCGTCGAGACTTTCATCGGCAACGCGCGAGCGGAGAATCTTCAGCGCGCGGGGATCGCCGAACGTCACGGAGAGCGTGAGTACCGATTCCTTCGCGATTTCCGATGGTCCCGCATCGATCGATGTCACGAGTTCCGCCCACGACGGGGGTATCGGCACGTCGCGGCGGCCCTCCAATGCTTCTTCGATACCGAGCAAAGCGTCGCGCTGCACGTCGGCGTTCTTCTCGCGTGCGAGGAACTCCACGAGCCGATTAAGCGGCGTCTTCTCGGCTTTAACTTTCGCCTTCGCCTTTTCGAGTCGATTGTCGAGTGCGACGTCGACGACCGTGTCGATCGTCATCCGCCGGGCGACGTATTTGCGAATCAGCGGGATGCGCGACGAATGCACCAATGCCATCGCGCTGTTCAAATCGGACGCGATCAATGGTTCGACGCCGTACCACAACATCAACGGCAAATTGTGATCGTCGACGTCTTCTTCGTGAGCCGTCAATCGTCGCGCGAGTTCCCAGCGCGGCTCGCCGTTCAATCGCTGCATGCCGCTGGCGAGCGCTAACCGCACGAGCGGCGAGGGATCGGTTTCTGCCATCTGGTACAGTTTTTTCAACTGCGCTGGCGACGCTTCGCGGTCTTCCAATTCGAGCGTGATAGCCCAATAGCGAACGTGCTCGTTTTCATCGTCGAGAAGGCTTGTCGACAATTGTTCGGTCAATCCTCCAGTGACGTGTAACGTCCATATGGCTTGCAATTGAACCGGAATGGACGGCTCGATGCCTAGGCTTAGTTCGATTTCGAGCGCTTTGCGGGTTTGTACCCATGGCATTTTTCCAAGCTTATTTGCAGCAGCCCTTTGTTGCAATTCGTGCCGAGCCTGTCGGCCGTACCATTCATTCTCGTGCGACAGTAGTTCGACAAGTTCACCCTCGGAAAGTTTTTGAATATCCACCTTCACCGGCTCTATTTCGCCATAGGTGATCTTGTAAATGCGGCCGTTGTCGCGGGCGATGTGGCCGTCGTAGTCGTGGCATTCGCCGATGTCCGACCAGTCGGTGAGATAGACTCCGCCGTCTGGTCCGTATTTCATTTCGAGGCCGCGATACCACGGGTCGCTGAACTTGAGAAAATCGGCCCCGTGGTGAGCGACATATCCCGAACCCTCGCGTTTCAGAATGTCGTTATTCAGCCGCTGGCCGTGAATGTTGCAGGTGAACAATGTGCCGCGGTATTCCGCGGGCCAGTTGTCGCCGAGGTAGATCATGCAGCCGGCGTGAGCGTGTCCGCCGCCCGTTTTGTCGTGTTCGCCCACGCCGCCGCGAGAATCGGTCCAGTGCCCTTCGCCCCAGTGGCGATGGTCGGCGCAGCTTTGAATCAACGAGTAGACGTGCTGATTCACACCCTGACCGAACATGCGGTCGTAATGGGCTCCGGGAATCACGTGAAACAAATGCTTGATCACGCAATTCGTGATAAACATCTGGCCGTATTCGTCGAAATCGAGCCCCCAGGGGTTCGTGGTACCGTGCGCGACCGCTTCGACGATCATTTTTTGCGGATGATAACGCCAGACGCCGCAGTTGAGTTCGACGCGCTCTTCGTCCGCTGCGTCGGGTCTTCCGACTTTGGAGTTGGAGAGAATTCCATTGCAGCCGTAGAGCCAGCCATCCGGCCCCCAGCGAAGGGCGTTGAACATATTGTGCCGGGCTTTTTCATCCCAGCCGTCGAGAATCACTTCGGGCGGGCCGTCGGGCTGATCGTCGCCGTCGCGATCGGGAATAAACAGCAAATGCGGCGTCGCACACAGCCACACGCCGCCGAACCCGAGTTCGATGCCGGTGAGATTCATCCCTTCATCGAAGAACACGGTACGGGTTTCGGCACGTCCGTCGCCGTCTTTGTCTTCGAGAACGATCACGCGGTCGTGCAGCGTGCCGCCGTCCATCCACGAGGGATAGGTCATTCCCTCCACGACCCACAGTCGCCCGCGCCCATCGGTTGTGAAGGCGATCGGCTGCACGACCTGCGGTTCTTCGGCGACGACCGTCGCGCGAAAACCGTCGGGTAAAGCGATCGTTCGCGCCGCGTCCGCCGCGGGCAACGGCTTTTCACCCTGAGCATAGGCATTGAACGACGTCCCCGATACCAGAGCCGCCGACAACAGGGCAACCGCCGCCGACATAGGATTTGCCAAAAAAGGCATGAATGACTCCACTCGATTGAGTTCACAGCAACGTTCACATGGACGACGCCCGATTGTAACGTCATCTCGCCATTGAATGTTCAATTCTGATAGGTTGGATCGCGATCTTCAAGCCCTGCGGAGAAATCGGCCTGGGCTGGAAAACCGGGCCGGTACTTGACATCATCAGAGCAATGCGGCAGGCTCCGAGAGAAAAGCCGGCCGCCTCATTTCAATTCCTTCTCCTGATTGATGGGACGCAACATGATGCAAAACACGACTTCACGGAAGAACCGGCGTCGGACGTCACGTCTGGGGATCATCGTATTGGTGACGGGAATGGCGAGTCTCGCGTTACCGCTCGTCATAAAACCCGCGTCGGCTGCAAATGAACCCTCCCCGTTGAGCGATGACGAACGCAACACGTTCGAGAATGCCTATCGAGAGTTGGCGGCGTCGCTCGAAAACCTAAGACCTCGTCCGGACGCCGAGTCTGCGGCGTGGGACGTCTGGGCCGACGCCGATTTCTGCCGGCGGGCCGTTCGCTGGGGACTCGACTACGACCCCCAGTACACCGAAGCCGACCGCCAGGCGATTCGGCGCGGCTTGGAATTGGGAAAGGAGCGAGTTCAACTCCTCGCTGAAGGAAAAACACCGTGGCAGGAGCGCAAGGGAAAAGTCATTCGCGGGTTTCGCTCGAACGTCGATGACTCGGTGCAGCCGTACGGTTTAGTCATTCCCGCGTCGTACGATCCCGCGAAACCGGCTCGGCTGCACGTCGTGCTGCACGGCAGCACGCGTCCGATCGGCATGATTGAACTCCGCTTCATGCAGCGGTTCGTCGGTGACGATCCCGCGCCCGACGTCAATTATATCGAACTGCATCCGTTCGGACGGATCGAAAACTGTTACCGCTGGGCGGGCGAGACCGACGTGTTCGAAGCCATCGAAGCGGCCTGCCGGAATTACAACATCGACAGACGCCGCATCGTCCTTCGCGGGATGTCGATGGGCGCCTCCGGCACCTGGCATCTGGGATTGAAGCATCCCCACAAATTCGTCGCGCTCGGTCCGTACTGCGGTTATGTCGATACTCGCATGTTCTCGAAATTCCCCTATTCGCACTTCGTCGTCGTCGACGACATTCCCGAATACCAGTCGCGCGCCCTGCATATGCTCGACGCCATCGATTACGCCGCCAATGCGGGAGTGGTCCCTTCGATCGCGGCGATGGGTGAGAAGGACGAAGTCTTCGAATGCCACGTGCTCATGAGCGAAATGATGGCCCGCGAAGGACTGAAATTAACGAATATCATCTCGCCGGGAACGGGCCACGTCATCGATCCGGTCGTGCAAGCCGAGCAACTCCGGCTGATCGAAGAACATGTGGATCGGGGGATCGATCCCGTCCCGCCGACGATTCGGTTCGTCACCTGGACGTTGAAATACAACGACTGCCATTGGCTCGAACTCCTCCGCTTGCAGCGGCATTATGATCGGGCGGAAATCGACGCCGCGCTCACGAACGACGCCGATCGCGCCGCTGTCGACATCAAGACGATTAAAAACATCGATCGATTGGCGATCGACGCTTCACGTTTTGCCGGGCCTCTGACGCAGGTGCGGATCGGCGAGCAGACGATCGAGATCAAACCCGCCGGCAAGGTGATTCTCACGCGCGACGAAAACGGCTGGCGTCAAATATCGAATGACGACCCCCTGTTGAAACACGGCAAACGGCCCGGCGTGCAAGGACCGATCGACGATGCCTTCGCGACGCGGTTCCTCTGCGTCCGCGGCACGGGGACGCCGTGGTCTCCGCAGACCCAGGCCTGGTCCGAGGCGCGTTTAAAACGCTTCGCCGAGACCTACCGGCAGTTTTATCGCGGGGACGTGTTGATCAAGGACGACGCGGACGTCACCGAAGACGATCTGGCGGCCTGCAACCTGATTCTGTTCGGCGACCCCGGTTCGAACTCGTGGATCGCCAGATCGCTGCCCCATCTGCCGCTGACTTGGACGAAGGAGACGATTCAAATCGGCTCACACTCGGTCTCGGCAAAAGAGCATATTCCGCTGCTGATTGCGCCGAGTCCCTTTGCACCGGACGGCGACCGTTACGTCGTTCTCAATTCGGGTCACACCTTCGAAGAAGCCGAGATTCGCGCCGTGAATTATCTGATGTACCCCCGGCTGGCCGATTGGGCGATCATGAAGTCGGATATCGAGTTCGTCGAACGAAAGGACGCCCATATTTTCTACGATCCGGGCGTCGTATACTGCGGCTATTTTGATGAAGACTGGAAGTAATCTTACGTTGAATGAAATCCTGGTGAAGGCGCGTTAAATTCAGTGTTGGCATCGAATGGACCGATTCACAGACTTGCCATTCCCCTGTGATCGTCGACGCGACGCGGCGATCACACGACGTTCAACGTACGATTCGAGACATTGTGTCTCTTTTCAATGGTGGTCTTCGACGACCTCGGAAAAAAGTTCGCGTAATTTCTGCTGTGCTTCGGCCAGCAATTTGCGCCCGTTTTTCGTGATTCGATAATTCTTGCGGCGTTTGCCACCCACAACCTGATCTTCGCGAACCAGGTATTTGGATTTTTCAAGGTGATGCAGAATTGGGTACAGCGTTCCTGGACCCAAGTTGTAGCCGTGCCGTTTGAGTTCCTCCATCATTTCGATGCCACAGATGGCCTGTTTATCGGCATGGTGGAGTATGTGCAGCCGAACAAACCCGCCGAAAAAATATCGCATTAAGTCGTGCGTACCCATAATATCGCCCTTCGATATTGACATTCGATAATGTGACTTTGTAGGATACTCGCATCAGCGATATTGATTAGAACAGGGCCGCTGTCGTTCGCAACCGCGCATTTCGGCAACAACCAGGAGATCCATGATGTCATGTAATACCAGAAAAATGACGATTGTCGCTATCATTTCGGGTATTGTGACGGGATCGATGTTGTTTTTGTACGAACGCGAACAGCCGAATTCCGCAAAAGCAATGAATATCGAACCGGTTGCGTCGGACGTCAATGTTGCCGAATTGAAAGCAGAAATTGAGCGGCTGAAACAATTAGTACCCGATCAGGCGCATGCCATGGCCGACGTGGATTATCATTTCACGAATCTGTGGTTTTCCGCGAACCAGCAGAATTGGGAACTGGCCCAGTTCTACTTCAATGAAACGCGTTCCCATCTTCGTTGGGCGGTGCGAATCATTCCCGTACGCAAGGATAATGCCGGCAAAGAAATCAAATTGGAGGATATCCTGCAGGCGCTGGAAAACAATCCGCTCAAACAATTGGAGGAATCGATCAAGAGTCATGATATTGCAGCTTTCGTCGCGGCTTACGAGTTTACGATAACCAGCTGCTATTCGTGCCATAAGGCATCAGACAAACCGTATTTGCGTCCACGCATCCCCGAGAAACCTGCATCGTCGATGATGAACTTCAACCCACATGCCAATTGGCCGCTATAAGAACGATCATGCGAGAACAGCATTTATTCCGACGATTATACCATCTTGTCGCGGCATTAGGATTTCTCAATGGCGCCCTCGCGGCCCAAGCCGACCAACGGACGACGCAAAAACCAGAACTCGTCCCGCTGCCGCAATCGGTTCCCTCTCCCAAAGACAACCCGGCCACCGAGGCGAAAGTCTCCCTCGGCAAGCAATTGTTTTTCGACCCCCGGCTCTCGGGGAACAACACGATGAGCTGCGCGACGTGCCATCTTCCGGAAAAAGCGTTTGGCGACGGTCTCGCGCGGGCCAAAGGGCATGCCGATAAAACGCTGGCCCGAAACACGCAGTCGATCCTCAACGTCGGATTTTACACGCGGTATCTTTGGGACGGCCGAGCGAAGAGGCTCGAAGAACAGGCACTCGGTCCCATTGAATCGCCCGACGAGATGAATCAAAACCTCGATGAGCTCGAACAAGAACTGAACGCCGTTCGCGGTTATGTTGAGCAGTTTCAGAACGTCTTTGGGACGAATGTCACGCGCGACGGCGTCGCCAAATCGCTCGCGGCGTTTCAGCGGACGCTCGTCACGAAACCATCGCGGTTCGATCGCTATTTGAACGGTGATCAGCAGGCGCTTTCGTTCGATGAAAAACGAGGGTTGGAATTGTTTAAAGGCGCCGCTGGCTGCATTCGCTGTCATCATGGGCCGTTGCTCAGCGACGGTGAGTTCTATCGCCTCGGTGCCTCGTTTCAGGATGAGGGTCTCGCGAGCGTCACCAAAAACCGCGACGACAAAGGAAAGTTCCGCACGCCCACGCTGCGAAACGTCGCCGAGACCGGTCCGTACATGCACAACGGTTCGATGAGGACGCTCGACGACGTCGTCACGTTTTATTATCGGGGCGTGCCGCGAAAAACTCCCGACGATTTACCGCTCGATATCGAACCGCTCTCGGGGCAGAGCTTTTCGGAAATCGGCGACATTGTGGCGTTTCTGAAAACCCTGACGGGCGAGATGCCGCACATCGAACCTCCCGAGTTGCCATAGGAGCCGCTGCGTTGTCGCCACAATCGCACGTCACTTCAGCGAGACCATCGCTTCCGCGCGTCGTCGGCGTCTTCGGGGCGACTATGATGGGCTTGGGCTCGATCGTGGGGACGGGGATTTTCGTGAGCATCGGCAACGCCGCGGGCGCAGCAGGGCCGTCGGTTTTGCTCGCCATCGCCGTTGCCGCCGCCGTGGCCGCGCTGAATGGGCTGAGCAGCGCACAGCTCGCCGCGGCTCATCCCGTGAGCGGGGGCACGTACGAGTACGGTTACCGCTGGCTGCATCCCGCTTTCGGTTTTACCGCCGGCTGGATGTTTCTCTGGGCGAAAAGTGCCTCCGCCGCCACCGCGGCGTTGGGGTTCGCCGGTTATTTTTTAAATCTCCTCGGTTTCGGCGATGCCGATGGGCGCGTCGTCACGGGCGTTCTCGCGGTCGCCGTGTTGACGCTGCTGGTGCTCAACGGCATTCGCCGCACGAATGAGTTGAATATCGCGGTTGTCTCGATCACGATAATGTCGCTGATCGCGTTCGTCCTCGCGGGCTTTACCACCGCCTGGCGTCAGGCCCCGGAGAATATCCCCTCGCTCCAGCCGGCTGAAACGAGCGGATTTCTCGAAGCGTGCGCGTTGATGTTCGTCGCCTACACCGGATACGGCCGCATCGCCACGCTGGGAGAAGAGATTCGAAACCCGCAGCGGAATATTCCGATCGCGATCATCGTCACGTCAGCCGTCTCGATGCTGCTCTACCTCTCGGTGAGTTGCGTGGCGGTCGCCACGGTGGGGGCGGAAAGCCTCGCGGAATCGACTCGGCAACACGCGGCTCCTTTGGAAATTGTATCTCGCCAATTCGACGTTTCCTGGGCCTGGATGATCGTCGCCGTCGGCGCGGTGACGTCGATGCTGGGAGTGTTGCTCAATCTGATACTCGGTCTCTCGCGGGTGATGCTGGCGATGGGCCGGCGCGGCGATCTTCCCTCCGCACTGGGCCGGCTGAACCGGTCGGAAGATACCCCCTCGGCAGCGGTCGTTGTGGTGGGTATGATTATTGCGGGGCTGGTGCTGCTCGGCGATGTGAAAACAACCTGGTCGTTCAGCGCGTTTACCGTGCTGGTGTATTACGCCCTGACCAATCTGGCGGCGATTCGCATGAGCGGCGAGGAGCGGAGATATCTGCGAATCGTCCCCTGGCTCGGACTGGTGTCTTGCCTTTTTCTTGCCTTCTGGGTTGAGCCCGTCATCTGGATTTCAGGACTGGGCCTGATCATCTTGGGTTTGATTTGGCACGTGATCGCCAATCGGCTGAACCGATGGAAATCGGCCGCTAACACATGATGCGATGCCAATGAATTCCCGTAAGAACCACACGACGCTCCTCCAGCGAAACCGAATAAGCCCGGAAACTGAAACCATGACACCGCAAAAATCCACGGTCGAACAAATACGGGCTCGCTTCGATGCCGACGTCGAGCGGTTTTCCAATCTCGAAACCGGACAATCGGCGACCGTCGACGCCGCGCTGGCGCTGTCGCTCGTTGCCGAAGCCGCCGCATCCGCCACGCCACATGCGAGATCGGCATTGGATGTCGGCTGCGGCGCGGGGAATTACACGCTTAAACTGCTCGAACGCTTGCCCGCGTTAGACGTCACGCTGGTCGACTTGAGCCGACCGATGCTCGACCGCGCAGCGGAACGGGTTTCGTCCCGGACGACGGGAACCGTCACGGCCTTTCAATCGGATATTCGCGAACTGGAATTGGCCGACGGCGAGCACGACGTCATTCTCGCCGCGGCGGTGCTGCATCATCTGCGGACGGATGACGAATGGTTCGCGGTTTTTCAGAAATTCTTCCGCACGCTGCGGCCCGGCGGCTCGTTGTGGATTTTCGATCTGGTGGAAAGTTCGATCCCCTCCGTACAGCAGATGATGTGGCAGCGCTACGGCGAATATCTCGCGAATTTTCGCGATGAGGCGTACCGCGACCACGTGTTCGCCTATGTCGCTCAAGAAGACACGCCGCGCCCGCTGACGTTTCAACTCGATCTGTTGAAAGAGGTCGGATTTGCGCAGACCGACGTGCTGCATAAGCATTCGTGTTTCGCCGCCTTTGGCGCGGTGAAGTAGCTTCGTGTTCGAATTATTAAGTGCCCCACAGACCGTCCGCCAGGCCGAACGCGAGCGTCATGCCGGCGCCGCCGAGGCCGGTGACGATTTTCACGCCGGGATAAGGGTCGTGAACGAAGTACGCCTTCTCGGGATGTTTCGCATAGACGCCGAACCAGCGTTCGCCGATCGCCCACTCCTTGAGCGTAATGATCGAGGCGAGTTCGTTGAGAATCAGTTGATCGATCTCGCCGTTGCAGACCGGCGGAAAACTCTCGCCGTATTCGTGCGACTCGCCGAGTACGATTTCCCCAAGGCGATTCTGCGAGGCCATCACATGAATGCCGTATGTGTCGAGCAACGGTTGTTCGTCGGCGATGCGGCGTTTGACCTGTTCGAGCGACGGACAGACCTGAAAATTCGCGGAATGCCGCAGCGTCAAGCCGCCGGCGAGATGCGGACCGATTCGCCAATCGCCCGGCTGAGGACGCGTCCGCAACATCTGCAGCTTGCAGCGGACCATCGACGATTTGGCGAACAGTTTGGGGAACAGCGTCTCGAAATCGCTGCCGTTGGCCACGATGATCTGTTCGGCGCGCCAGGTTTGTCCGTCCGACGTTTCGAGTTCCATACCGTCGATCTGACGGATGGCGGTGCCGAAGTGAAATTCGATTCCGAAGTTTTTATTCAGCCATCCCGACAATGTGCGTACCGCTTCGCGCGGGTCGACGCACATTTCCGTGGGACTCCAGAGCCCGCCGCGCAACCCCTCCGGATTCGCCGCCGGCGATTTCGCCGCGACTTCGCTCGGCGTCAACAGACTCGTTTCGTAACCGAGCGAATCGGCCTGGGCGTGAAACTCCTGCAATACGCTCCATTCGTCGTCGTGATGCGCGAGGTGAATCGAGCCGCATTCGTTGATCCAGAAACCGGCCTCGGCGGCGGCTTTGCTCCAGATGGCCCGGCTGCGAAGCGCCATGCGATGCCGTTTGCCGCTCGGCTGACCGATGGGCCAGATCATGCCGAAGTTGCGAATCGAAGCCCCGATCGCCTCGCCGTCGCGATCGAAGACGACGACCGAGACGCCGCGCTGTGCGGCGGCAAAGGCCTGCGCCATGCCGACAATCCCTGCCCCCACGACGGCCACGTCGGTTTGATTCATTCGCGAGAACTCCTTAGAGACTCTAACACAACCGGTTGTGCCTGTTAAAAACGCCTCAAATTTAGCGCAAAATCGCTACGCATAGAGGTTGTGTGAGAATTTCTTAGCGTAACCCGATCAGGACGTAAAATAACGGATTGCACGACTGAAAACGATCGTGACGCCGATGTGGCTTCGCCTCTCACATCGTTACGGATGGAATCGGCAAAACCGGCGGAGATTGCATAGACCGACGTGGATGCGTGTTGTAGAATAGTGTCATGAAGACTCCACCCTCCCGCCCCGCTTCCCCCCCGCCCAGGATTTTGCGGATGTTTCGCATTTTTTCGCTGCTGGCGCTGCTGGCGTACTCCGGTTCGCCGCTCCACGCCGCCGCCGAAGAAACCGTCGATGCCGAGGCGCAGGACGATGCCGCGGCGCTCGACGAGAACTTTTACGGCAAGACCATCTTGCCGCTGTTTCGCGATCGCTGCTGGAAATGTCACGGCGATGAAATTCATAAAGGGGAGCTCAATCTCTCGACCCGAGACGGCGTGCTCAAAGGAGGCGAATCGGGAACGGTGATTGTCGCGGGGAAACCCGAGGAAAGCCCGCTCTACGAGGCAGTCCGCGACCATTATATGCCTCCGGAAGATGAAGGAGAGCGTCCGCTTTCCGATCAGCAGGTCAAACTCGTCCGCCGCTGGATCGCCGGGGGTGCGAATTTCGGATCGGCGGCCGACGCCGACTCCGCCGCGGTGACGCAGCACGACGTCGTGCCGATACTCTGGCTGCGGTGCACCGTCTGTCACGGCACGCGCGTGCAAGAAGGAGGACTCGACCTGCGGACGAAAGCCTCGATGCTCAAGGGAGGCAAGTCCGGTCCCGCGATCGTTCCCGGAAAACCCGAAGAGAGTCTGCTCGTGCAGAAAGTGCGTGCGGAGGAAATGCCGCCGCGGCGGAAAGTCGTTGATGTGAGCATCAAGCCGATCGAGCCGGCTGAAATCGACACGATCGTGGCGTGGATCGTAGCCGGGGCTCCGGAATCCGATTTGCCCCCGGACGTGGCGACGACCGATTCCGATCCGCTGGTCAGCGACGACGACCGCGGCTTCTGGTCGTTCCAGCCGCCGCGCACGCCGGCCGTTCCGGCCGTCGCACATGCCGATCGGGTGCGCAACCCGATCGATGCTTTTGTACTCGAAAAGCTCGAAGCCGAGGGGATGACGCTCGCGCCGGAGGCCGACCGCCAAGTGCTGATGCGACGGCTGTTCTTCGACCTCACCGGACTGCCGCCGACGCCGGAAGAGACGAAGCAGTTCTTGGAAGACGGCTCTCCCACCGCCTACGAAAATCTGGTGAACCGCTTGCTCGATTCGCCGCATTACGGCGAACGCTGGGGGCGGTATTGGCTCGATCTCGCGGGGTATTCCGATTCGTACGGCGTGCAGCACGCCGACGTCGTGCGGAAGAACGCCTGGCGTTATCGCGATTATGTGATTCGCGCCTTCAACGCCGATAAACCGTACGATCGATTCTTGCTCGAACAGATCGCCGGCGACGAACTGGCCGATTACGAGAATGCAAAGGTGGTCACGCCGGAGATCTACGATAATCTGGTCGCCACTGCTTTTCTGCGGATGACGCCGGACGGGTCGACGGCGAACATCACCAACTTTGTTCCCGACCGGCTGGAAATCATTTCGGATGAGCTGAACGTACTGTCGTCGGCGGTGATGGGTTTGACGCTGAAGTGCGCCCGTTGTCACACGCACAAGTCCGACCCCATTCCGCACCGCGATTATTATCGGCTCGCCGCCGTCTTCAAAGGGGCGTTCGACGAACACGACTGGCTGAAGGCGACGCGGGAAACCGACGGTCGCGGTCCGTGGGGCGAACGAAAGCTGGGTTATGTCACGACGGAAGAACGTCAAGCGTGGGAAGCCAACGAAAAACGCATTGCCGATGAGACCGGCAAACTCCGCGACACGCTCGCCGCCAGGGAGGCCGAATACCGCAAGATTCAACTCGACATAAAGCTCGCGAAACTCCCTGAAGCGCTGCGCGAAGACTTGCGCAAGATGCTCGCGACGCCCGCGGATGAACGGGACGAAGTGCAGAAATATCTGGCGAGCAAGTTCGAAGCGGAGTTGAAAATCGATGCCGATCAATTGAAAACGCTCGAGCCCGAGTTTCAAAAACTCGCCGAGGAGACCGAGCGCGAGATCAAGTCGCTGAACGACCAGCGTCAGCCGGAGCCGTATATCTTCGCCTTGTGGGATCGCGGTGAACCGTCACCCACCTACATCTTGAAACGGGGCGATTACAAAAAATTCGGCCGCGAAGTGGGACCGGGAGTGCTCTCCGTCCTGACGGATGGCAAAACTCCCTTCGTCGTCGAGCCTCCCTGGCCCGGAGCCAAACAAACGGGGCGGCGGCTCGCATTCGCCCGCTGGCTCGCCGAACCCGATCACCCGCTCACCGCGCGGGTGATGGTCAATCGCCTCTGGCGTCATCATTTCGGAGCCGGGATCGTCCGCTCGCTCGACAACTTCGGCAAAACCGGCGACCTGCCGACGCATCCCGAATTGCTCGACTGGCTGGCCCGCCGATTCATCGACAATGGCTGGAGCATCAAACAGATGCACCGCCTGATGGTCACCTCGGCGACGTATCGGCAGTCGTCTCGTTTGACCGAAGAGATGGAACAAAAGGATCCCGAGAATAAACTTCTCTCGCGGATGCCGCTCCGCCGCAACGAAGCGGAAATCATTCGCGACAGTCTGCTCGCCGTGGCCGGCCGGTTGGACGTCACGCCGTTCGGTCCGCCAGATGACGTCGACTCTCAGCCGTCGGGGCTCGTCGTTTCGAAAGGAACCGACCGCGGCTGGCGGCGTACCGTATACATCTTGCAAAGGCGCACGCAGACGCTGACGATGCTCGAAGACTTCGATCTGCCGCAGATGCTCCCGAACTGCGTCGACCGGCCGATGTCGACCGTCGCGCCGCAAGCCTTGCATCTGATGAATAACCGCTTCGTCCACGATCTCGCCGATCGATTCGCGGCGCGCGTCAAGGAGGCCGCGGGGACGGACACGCAGGCACAAATTCAAACCGCGTGGCAACTCGCCTTCGCCCGGCAGCCGACCGCGGAAGAAGAACAACTCGCGACCGCATCGTTAAACGAACTCTCGGCTCAGTGGTTGGCACAGCTTTCCGCGGAGACGAAGACGACCGAAGAAGCCGCCGCTCAAGCCGCGGACAAAGCCCTCGTGAATCTCTGCCACGCCTTGTTCAACGCGGCGGAGTTTCTCACGGTGGACTAGTCAAGAGTCGAGAGACAAGAGTCAAGAGCCAGAACATAGCCGATTATAAGCGGATGTTTATAGAGTCTCAGGTTAATAATGTCACAAAATGAGACATGGTGAGGGACAACCTCGTGTGCATTCAACGAGTCGAG
>JBBECD010000170.1:0-18324 GCA_040881995.1 Planctomycetaceae bacterium | reverse complement strand
CCTATTGACGATTTTCAGTCCGCACCTCTGCGCGCAAAAGCTGACGTGCACCCGCGCCGCCGTTCGGCAGACCTTTGCACTTCAATGGCTCCGGGGTCTGTGGTATTGTTCATACAACTCATTTCGTAACTCTGCGAACGCCGTATTTCTGACGACAACTTTGTACGACGGACCGCTCGTCAACCGAGTTATGAAATCAGGTCTTAATCCTTCTTCCCCCGGGAGAAGGTGGCCGAAGGCCGGATGAGGGTGCCTTTCAAAAGCGTCCACGAAACGAAAAATCTTACAATTACAGCAAGTCGAACAAAGGCACCCTCACCCCGGCCCTCTCCCGGAGGGAGAGGGAGAAAGAGAAGCCGTTTTCGACTGACGGAATCTGCCATATGGCCACGCCCACAATGACACGCGATTTCGACGACGTCCGCAAATACATTGGCCAGCTCGCCAATGAAATCGCGGAGTATGCGTCGTCTGACGTCGTGGCCGAGACCTTCTTTCGCGAATTCCTCAAGCGCCTCGTGCTCGCGCTCGGCGCCCGCGCGGGGGCGGTCTGGATGATCGAAAAAGATCAGCAGACCGGCAAGCTCTTCTGCGACATCGGCCTGGCCGAGTCGGGCTTCTACGAGAATCCGCGCGGCACCGAAATCAATCAGGAGCTGCTCCGCGAGACGATCGCCTCGAAAACGACGTGCGTTTTCAGTCCCGAAGAAACCGCGAAAATTCCGCTGCCGACGCCGCACCTCATTTTAACGTCGGGCATCTATCAGAAAGACCGCGCGGTCGCCGTCGTGCAAATCTTTCAGCGGCTCAACACGCCGAAAGAATCGCGCAGCGGGTATCTGCAGTTTCTCGAAAAGATGTGCCAGTACGGCACGCAGTATCTCGACAAACATCAGGCGGCGGCGACGACCAAAAGCCCGACCGGCTTCTGGAACGAGTTCGAACAATTCGTGCTCCGTCTGCAGCGCAGTCTCGACTGGCGCGAAACGACGATGACCGCCGCCAATGACGGACGGCAGATTATCGGTTGCGATCGCGTCAGCATCGCCGTCAAGCGGGGCAAAGCGATCACGATCTCGGCCATCAGCGGGCAGGAGTCGGTCAATCCCCGGGCGAACGTCACCAAGAATTTGCAAAAGCTCACCAAGTTGGCGCTGCAATCGGGCGAACCGCTGCACATCTCCGGCAAGATCGACGACCTTCCTCCGCCTCTGGTCGAACCGGCGACCGATTATCTGCACCTCAGCGGAGCGAGAACGGTTCTGATTCTGCCGCTGTTTCGCAACGAGCCGCTGATCGTGATCGACAAGCAGGCTGAACTCAAGCAAAAAGAACTCCGCAAGAAAAAGGTGATCGGGGCGATCATCGTCGAACAACTGACCGAACACGAACCGAGCACCGGTTGGCGTTCCCGCGCCGACCTGATCGCCGCCCACGTCGGCACCACGTTATCGAACGCCCTCGAACTGCAACACGTCTTTCTGCTGCCGATGCGGCTGGCTCTGGGACGCACGCTCGGCTGGCTCCACGGACGCAATCTCGTGAAGACGGTTCTCGGGCTCATGCTCGCGACCGCCGTCGGCACCGCGTTGGCATTTATTCCCGCCGATTACCGCGTCGAAGGAGAAGGGCAACTCATGCCCGTCGAACGCAAGGAAATTTTCGCAGCGTGGGACGGCGAAGTGGTCGAAGTCTTCGTCCAAAGCAACGAACACGTCGAACTCAATCAGCCGTTGCTCAGAATCAAGAACGACGATCTCCGTGCCGAGACGTTGGCGGTCGCGAGCGAACTCAGCGAAAAGCGGCAGTTTCTCGTCGCGACCAAAGCCGAACACGACGAGGCGGTGAAGTCGTACGAAAAGGAAATGGCGATTCGGCTGGACGTCAAGATGCTTCAGACGCGAGTCGAAATCACCCGCCTCGAAGAACAACTGAAGATTCTGCGAGAGCGCGGCGAGAAACTCACGGTCCGCTCGCCGATCGCCGGGACGATCGCCACGTTTCAGCTCGATCAACTGCTGCGTAACCGCCCGGTGCGCAAGGGCGAAGTGCTCTTGCAAGTGATGGACGAAAACAGCCCCTGGCATCTCGAACTCGACGTCGAGGACAGCCGCATGGGACACATCCTCAAAGCGATGGCTTCCCGCGGCGACCAGGCGTTACCCGTCGAATACGTGCTCGTCTCGGCGACCGAAAAATCGTTCACCGGCGAAATCGAATCGCTGGCGACGCGCACCGACATCTCCGAACAGCAAGGCAACGTCGTGCAGATGCACGTCCGCATCCATTCCGAAGAACTCCCCAACCGGGCGTTCGGCGCCGAAGTCAAAGCCAAAATCAACTGCGGCAAACGGAGCCTGTTCTACGTCCTCTTCGGCGACGTCGTCGAGTTCGTGCAGAAGCATCTGTGGATTTGAGTCAAGGGTCGAGAGTCAAGGGTCCAGAGTCCAGGGCCAGATACGCAAGCGGCGCGCTTTGTGCCCGTTCGGCGAAGCGGAGCTTCGAAGACGTGCGTTCCCAAGCAGAGCATGGGAACGAGAGAGAAGAAGCATCTGTGGATTTAGTCAAGAGTCGAGAGACAAGAGTCAAGAGTCAAGAGCCAGAAAATCGGTTAGCCGCGACGCAATGCGGAGCGCTAGCTGCTAGGGTTCGCCGTCGATTGTCTCAGCTAGCGCTCCCCTGCGCAAAGCCTCCGGGTCGCGGCTAAACGAGAATCTGACGTCACCCCGGTCCCCGGTCCTCGCCTCTCACTTCGTCATCCCGTACTTCTTCATCTTGTTGTACAGCGTCACGCGGCTGATGCCGAGCTCTTTCGCGGTCTTCGTGCGGCTTTGATTGTTCCGCACCAGCACTTGCTCGATGATTTCCCGCTCGGTCAGCGCGACTTGCTCGTTCAATGACGACAACCGCGATTGCGTCGACGGCATCGAAACCGACGGATCGTTGCTCGGGCCGACTTCGCCGTTGATCACGTGGCTCGGCAGATGCTTCGTGCGCAGAATCCCTTCGGTGCAGTAGATCACCGCCCGTTGAATCACGTTTTCGAGTTCGCGCACGTTGCCGGGCCACGGATAACTCAGCAGCGACATCAAGAGTTCGTCTTCGATGTGCGTGATCTCGATGTGATGCTTCTCGGCCATCTGCTTCACAAATTTTCGGGCCAGCGGAATGATGTCGGCCTTACGCTGACGGAGCGGCGGAATTTCGAACTTGAGCATATTGAGCCGGTAATACAAGTCGGGGCGAAACCGCCCCTGCTCGACAAGCGGCTGCAAATTGAGGTTGCTCGCGACCACCAACCGGGCCTGGCTGCGGAGCGTGCGGTTCGAACCGACCGCTTCGAACTCGCCGGTTTCGATCACTCGCAGCAGCTTCACCTGCTGTTCGGGACCGAGCACGTCGATTTCGTCGAGCAGAATCGTCCCCTGCCCCGCGGCGACGAACTTGCCTTCTTTTTCCACATGTGCACTCGTGAAGGCCCCTTTGGCGTGGCCGAACATTTCGCTTTCGATTAACTCCGCGGGGAGCGCCCCGCAGGCGACGTGCAGAAACGGAGCCTCGCGGCGGGGCGAGATTTCGTGAATCAGTTTCGACAAAAACGTCTTGCCCGAACCGGTTTCACCGATGAGCAGAATCGTCACGTTATGCCGGGCGGCGATTTCGAGCTCGGCGAGCATCTGCTTGAGCTGCGTCGAGTTGGTTTCGAACTGGCGCGTCAAGCCGGTCAGGACGACGGCGGATTTGTCGTGCACAAGAGCGGGGTCGATGCGTTCTCGCACCTCCGGGGCAACGGGAGCAACCGGCGCGGGTTCGTCGTGCAGTTCGGGATATTCCTTCGTGTCGAAATCGGCATCGGAGATTAAGAGCATCTGAACGAGATCCTCGACTTTCTGAAAATCGGGAATGTGCTGGAAATGGTCTTCCGAACGTTTGGCCCGCAGGCTCGCCGGACATTCGGGAGACGTGATAAGAATGACTTCGGACTTCGGCAGCGAACGGGTGACGTCGCTGAGCAGCTTTTCCTCGGCGCCGCCGCCGTTCTGCACGTGGCGGACATCGGCGACGAACGTGTCGGGTTTATAGCGAGGACAGAGTTCCCGTGCGTCGTCGACGCTGTCGCACATGATCAGAGAGCAGAGACCTTCGAGCCGAGTCGGAAGTTGCGAGAGCAACTCGTAGTTTCGACTGTAGAGTACGATCACGGGGAGCGACATGCGTTACCTCAATCCCTTCAGAGATGTTTCGGACAGTTTCATCGATGAATCATCTGTTAAACAAATGGAGTGCCAAGATCTTTACATCCGGCGATCGATGATCGAAACAGACGTAAAACAAGGGAGATAGAACGATAAGTCGCCGAAACAGATCTCAGCCGCGTCGCTCGATGATGCCCAAACGCCACCACGCCTGCGGGCAGCGCGTTGCCGAAACGCCACGCCGGGGAGTCGAGAGAAGAGCGATAAGAGCCGGAGAGGACGATCGCGTTTGCGCAGCGTCGGTCGGCTCGATGGGATGATAAGAGAAGTTCGGCTACGAGGTGCAGCGTATGAACAACCAGTCATTGAACGGCTGCAGCGTGGCGATAATTCACAGCAAATTATCGAGATTTCTCGCGCCGTGTATGGACGCGAAGGACATCTTTACGGGAAACCGTCGAGCGCACGACGATTCGAGCGGTCATGATGTCTTATGACGTTCCGCATATCGCCGATGTGCTTCAGCCCGCGTCGCCTGCAGATCCCAGGGGGCACATTCCCCGCGTTTTACTTCATCAATTCCCTTCTGGACTTCCCGGCGAATATATTCTTCGCGCGTCATGCTCTTCGTGACGTTATCTTCGTTTTCCATAATTACCCCTTCACCCGACGCTTCAAGTCCACGGCTTCCACCGTGGGCGATGTCTCTGCTTTTGACGGCGGCTGCCCCAATGGCTGGTAGCGCTTAAAAATCGCCATTCTCGTTTCTTTCGAGACGTCGTCGAAGATTGTCAGCTCGCCATTAAACACGCCGGCGACGGGCTGGCCGTTGCGGAAGACGAGCTGATTGCTCGCCGTGCTCGGGACGCGCGGATGTTTCGTCACAATGCCGACGATATTCAGCGGGTCGGCGGCGGAGAGAACCACCCAGTCGTCGTCCGTCGCGGTCTCCTTGCAGCGGCGGAGAAGTTGCACCGCCTCGGCGGAGGCGAACTGCTCGCCGGCGACTCCCTTTATGAAGCGGCCGCCGCGAATCTCGCCCCGGGCTTCCCAGCGGCGATACACCTGCAACAATTCCCACCAGCGCGGCGCACCCTCTTCGCGTTGCAGCAGGTCGCGGAAGACGACTCCCCAGCGGCGCAGCAATTGCCCGGCCCAGGCATCGATGTTCTGGATCGAAAGATCATACTGCTGATCCGCCGTTTCTTCGGGTGTTGTTGCCGGCAATCCCGGCGACCGCCGCCAGATCGACCAGCGACCCGCAGCGGTTGGTGTTGTTCTTCGTCGCACGAGATTGACGTGCCGACGGCGATTGCGTCCGGTGATCGCACTTTGACTTTCCTGCAGGAAGAGTCGCAGTCCGCCGAAACCGTCCGCCGTCACGAGGCCGCGCGAGATGAGTTCGCCCAACGCCTCGGCCATGTGCGTGGGGAGAATTTGCAGACTTCGCAATAAGTCATTCGCGAATTGAGCACCGCGCTGTTCGAGCGCTTCGAGAATATCCTGTGCGGGGCCGCTTAACGGGCCGGGGTCGACGGGTGCGTGACCGCCGAGCAGCCAGTCGACGTCGTTTCGCAAGAACAGCGAGACGGGGACGATCCGCGTCAGATTGGCGACCGGTTTCGATCGATCGGCGGCGAGCGTCGGCGGGAATAAGCGGCCCCATCCGATCTCGCCGGTCATGCACAACTCATCGAGCCACTGCGGCTGATAATTCTCCAGCCGCGCGGGGAGGATATCGCGTTCCCAACAGATGAGCGGCACATCCCAGCCTTGCAGCATGCCGACGACTTCGAACAAACCGTTGGTTCCCGCCCGCTTGTAGCCCTGCGAGACGCCGTGCAGTCGGAACAGGCATCGCAGATAGACATCGACCGGCACCGGTTCGATCTCGCGGCGGAGACCGTCCATCGTCAGACGATGAATTCGCGCCAGCAACCGGCGATGACACCATTCTTTTTCCAGCGGCGGCTGTGCCTCCGTTTCTTTCACTGCTGTTTCGACTGATTCGTGCTGTTCGTCGTCGTCAGCCGTTTCCGCTTTCCACGTCGGATCGGGTTTCGAATAATGACCCCGCAGCACGTGGCCTTCGGCTTCGAGCGCTTCGAGATTCGCGTGGATCAGATTCAGCGGCAGCGACATCCACTCGGCGATCGTCGTCGCCGTGATCGGGCCGCAGGTTTCCATAAAACCGCGGAGCAGCGTTTGAATCGCCTCCGACTTGCTCCACTCCGTCCGCACGCGCGGCGGGACCGCGACGGTCGGCTCGGCGCGTCCTTCGGGAAAAACGGCCAGCGCCGCGGGCAATCGTTCGGTCGCCGTCCACATCTGCTGCGGTTGCAACTTCGTCGCCCGGCCTGACGCGACGAGTTCTGTCATGAATTCGCGTTCCGGCGCGGTCAACTCGGCGTTGGGGAGCAGAATGCGGCTGAGCAGCACGTCGTGCAGTTCGTCGGCGTTGCGAATCAACGGCGTCGCCTCTTGCCGGACTTGTTCGATCGCCGCCGGATCGAGCCAGCCGAGATCGCGGACGTCGTCGACTTGCAGCGACCTTCGCGTTGAAACGGCGCGGGCTCGTCGTTCCTGTATCTCGCCGCCGTCGAGAAACGCGTACGGATTCGAATTCAGCAGTTCGTAACTGAACGGACTCGGTTCGCGGGTGTCGCGGGCGATGAGCGTCACTTCGCCGCGCTCGATCGCCTCGAGCACTTCATGCAGTCCGTCGATGTCGCACGGTTCGTGCAGGCAGTCGTACATTGTCTGCTGGGCGAGCGGATGATCGGGGAGTTCGATGTCGCCCGTCACATTCTCGCGGCAGGCGGTAATGATCGGAAAGACCGACGTCAGCAAATCCTCCGCTCGAAACCGCTGCAAAGCCGGCGGGATCTTCTTGCCATGTTTGCTGCGGAGCACCAACAAGGCCCGCGTCGCATTCCAGCGCCAGCGGACGTGAAAAATCGGCTGATCGAGCAACGCCTGTTCGAGCAAGTCCTGGGCGTTGTTTCGATTGAGGATGGGAAATAGCTCCTCGATGGGAAAGCTGTGCTGCGGGCCGAGCGAGAGAATGATGCCGTCGTCGTCAGCGGTCGCCTGCAATTCGAAGTTGAACGAACGGCAGAACCGTTTCCGCAAGGCGTAGCCCCAGCCGCGGTTGATCGCCGCGCCGTACGGAGCGTGAATCACGAGCTGCATCCCGCCGCTCTCATCGAAGAACCGTTCGAAAACGACGCGCTCTCGCGTCGGCAAGAGGCCGATCGATGCCTGTTGAGCCGCAGCGTAATGTGCAAGTTGCTCGGCGGCCGAGATCGACAACCCGCATTCCTGCTGTAACCACGCCACGGCTTGATCAAGATCGCTCAATCTCGCTTCGAGATCGACGCGCAGACGCGAAACTTCCTGCGAGAGTTCGATCGTTCGTCCCGGCGATTCACCCAGCCAGAATGGAATCGACGGCGCGGCACCGCGCGCATCGGCGACTACAACGTCACCGCCGCGAACGTACATGATCCGCCACGAGGTGTTGCCGAGAAGAAAGACGTCCCCCGCCATGCTCTCGACGGCGAAGTCCTCGTCGACCGAACCGACGACCGTCTGCTCGGGCTCGGCGACGACGCGGTATTGACCGGTCTCGGGAATCGCTCCCGCGTTGCTGATCGCCGAGAATCGAGCCGATGGTCGCGCTCGTAATCGGCCGGCGACTTGATCGTGATGTAGAAACGTCAGTTGCCGTCCCGCGCGAGGCGTCAATCCTTCGCTGAGCATGTCGACGACGCGATCGAATTTCTCGCGGGTAAGATGTCGATACGGCCATGAACGATGAAACAGATCGTACAGCCGGTCGGTCTCCCATTCCTGATTCGCGACCTCGGCGACGATTTGCTGGGCGAGCACGTCGATCGGTTCTTCGGGAATGACGACGGCGTCGAGCACGCCGCATTTTACGCCGCGGATGAGGGCGGCGCATTCCATCAGTTCATCGCGGGTGAGGGCAATCAAGCGCCCTTTGGGAATCAGACCGAGCGAATGTCCCGACCGGCCAATCCGCTGCAAGAATGTGGCGATCGACCGCGGCGAACCGAGTTGCACCACGAGATCTATGTAACCGACGTCGATCCCGAGTTCGAGCGACGCCGTCGCCACGACCGCTTTGAGTTCGCCCCGCTTCAATCGTTGTTCGGTGCGGTGCCTGAACTTCGCCGACAACGATCCGTGATGGCTGCTGACGAGTTCTTCACCGAGCCGTTCGGTGAGCTGATGCGTCAGCCGTTCGGCCATGCGGCGGGTGTTGACGAAGATGACCGTGCTGCGATGCGATTCGATGAGTTCGATCAGCCGCTGATACACCTCGGCCCATTGCTCGTGCGTGCAGACGGCATTGAGTTCGGACGGCGGAATTTCGATGTCGAGATCGAGCTGCCGGGCGTGGCCGACGTTGACGATCTTGCAGTCGTGTCCCCCTTCCCGTCCCATCAGAAAATCGGCGACGCGGGAGAGGGGCTTTTGCGTCGCGGAAAGTCCGATCCGTTGCAGCGGCTTACCGCAAAGAGCTTCGAGCCGTTCGACGCTTAATGCCAGATGCGAGCCGCGCTTGTCGCGGATGAGGGCGTGAATTTCGTCGACGATCAGCGTTTCGGTCGTCTTCAAGCGTTCGCGGCCGCGCGGGCTCGTGAGCATCAGATACAACGACTCGGGAGTCGTCACCAGAATGTGCGGAGGCTTGCGGATGATTTTCGCCCGCTCGGCCTGCGTGGTGTCGCCGGTGCGGAGGCCGACACGGATCGGTTCGGTTCCGGGGAATTGTTCCTGCTGGAGTTCGGAGATCGCCGCCAGCGGTTCCGACAGATTGCGATGCATGTCGTTCGAGAGGGCCCGCAAAGGGGAGACGTAGACGACGCGAACCCCGTCTTCGGTCAACGTTCCGGCGAGACTTTCCTTCAGCAGGCGGTCGATGACCGCCAGAAACGCCGTCAGCGTTTTGCCGCTGCCGGTCGGGGCGGAGATGAGCGTATGACAGCCGTCGCCGATATACGGCCAGCCCAGTTGCTGCGGTTCGGTCGGCGCGGCATATTGGGCCGCAAACCATTGCTCGATCAGGGGATGAAACGGCGTGAGCGGCATGGAGAATCTCATTAACGAAATGGGGGGCCATAAGTATCGATTCTAATTTTATGTCGCCGCCGAACAGAAATCCACTGGGAACGCCGGGGGCCGTGCTGATGCGAAGAGCAAACCGCAGCGGCGCAGAGGAGACATAAGAGAATGGCCGCAAAAAACGCAAAAAGACGCAAAAAAGACAAAGCATTTCAGTGCCTCTTAATTTTGTGTCTTTTGGTTTTTTTGTGGCCGTTCTCTGCCGTTCTATCTCCGTCTCCTTCGTGTCTTTATGGTGATCCTCTTCATCCATCCGTGCCCGCGTGAGTTGATTCCGTTGCAATATTTTCAATTTGTAAAGAATGCCGTGTAAATTGGAAACGACATATTGACCGAATGACGCCTCTGGCTATACTCCGGCCTCTCACCTACGACGTCCCGCCGAAAATCATAAAACGGTTTTACGCGGTGTACCGAAACATGTCATATTTCCCTTCACCTCAGACAAACTGTTCGGCCGGCGTCAAGCTGATGCGATGAATTTCCACGGACGGAAATTCGGCATCGAATCAAGTAAATCGAACGTTTTCTCCCTCCCGAAACGGATATGGAAACAACTATGGTTGGATGGAACTCCGGCCTGCTTCCATCAACAGAAAGGATGTTTCACGATGAAACTCGTCAGAATGATTCGTAACGCTGCTGTGGCCCTGGCGGTCACCGGTATGGTCTTACCTCATCCGAAAGTCATGGCTGACGGGATGAATTCCAAGTCCGAAAAATCATCGCCGGCTAACGCCGTCCGTGATGTGGCGCTCGCCGAAGGTGGCGTGCTGACCGGCGTCGTCCGCGACGCCGAAGGCAACCCGTTAAACGGAGCCGCGGTTGCGATCCGTCAGGGTAACGAAGTGATCGCCAGTACGATCAGCGACGAAAACGGCGAATTTACGATTCAAGATCTCAACGGTGGCGTGTATGTCGTGAATGCCGGGCAGTCGCAGGGCGTGTATCGCCTGTGGACCGAAGACACCGCTCCTCCTTCCGCGCAGACCATGGTCGATGTGGTGAGCCTCGATGAAGATGTCGTCCGCGGACAATATCCCGGCTTCGGCGGACTCGACGTCATCACGCTGGTCACGCTCGGCGCCGCCATCGCCGGTGTCACGCTCGCCGCCATCAACCTCGGCGAAATCAACGACCTTCAAGACCAGGTCGACTTGTTGCTCGCCAGTCCGTAATTAAATCCTATCTATAAAATCGCTGAAACATCAAGTCGGGTCGAAAAACCTCCTGTGGAACAATCGTTCTGCGGGAGGTTTTTTCATTTTGGGTGAGAAGAGATTTTAACGCGGAGACGCAGGGGGATAAGGCTATTTATGATTCGCTGCGTTGAGTTTGTTCTATGACGTTGTTCAACATCTTGTCGAAGAAAATCTTCCCTTCGAGTATCGTGGTTCCCAGCCGCAGGCCACAGAGAGGGACGGGGAATTCGAAATCGGGGGGGATCTTGACGAGATCCTTTTCGGTCATCACGATCGCGGTCGTATGGAGTTTTGCCGCCCTGTCGGCGAGATGCAGGCAATCATCGCGGGTGTAATGATGATGATCGGCGTATCGCTCGAATCCCACGATGCGGCAGCCGAGGCGGTCCAGCGTCTGCGCGAATCCTTGCGGATTGCCGATCCCGCAGGCGGCGAGGATCGGGGCGCCGCGCAGACTTTCGATGGACGCCGTTTCCGCATCGCGGCCGACGAGATGCGTCGGGCGAAAGGCGACTTCGACGCATTCGGCTGAGCCGCGGTATTTTTGCAGCGTCCGTCGTATCCGTTCGCTCTGCTCCGGCGGGCAGAGATCGGCGCGGGTGAGGAAAATCAGATCGGCCCGGCGTAACGACGACAGCGGCTCGCGGAGTAATCCGCGCGGCAGGAGTTTGCCGTAGCCCCACGGATTGAGACAATCGATGAGCATGATGTCCAGGTCGCGGGCCAGCCGGCGATGTTGGAAACCGTCGTCGAGAATCAGCACCTGCGACGAGAACTCGCGCACCGCCTGTTTCGCGATTTCGACGCGATCGGCCTGTTGCAAATGCGGCACTCCGGGACAGAGGCGATCGAGCAACAGTTTTTCATCGTTATCGGCGATGCTGCCTTCGGATTGCATGGCACGATAACCCCGACTCAGAATGGCAACGCGGGTGCCGCGCTCGCGAAACCATTCGGCGAGAAAGGCGACGCAGGGAGTTTTTCCCGTTCCGCCGGCGGTGAGGTTACCGACGCTGATGACGGGCACATCGGCGCGATGGATTGTTTTCCAGCCTCGATCAAACGCCGCATTGCGCAGCCGGACAGCAACGGCATAACCGACCGATGCCATCGACAGCGCACCCCGGAGACAACTCGGCACCACTCCCCGCGAGCGACCCGACATCAGGGAGTGATAGAAATCGGGGTTCATGAATAGTCAAGAGTCGAGGGTCCAGAGTCGAGAGCCAGAATTGCGATGGGTATATTTGGTTATTGAGCCTCACATTAGTATTGTCACAAAATCAGGTTTGGCGATGTTTACCCATGTGGGGTTCAACAATTCTTTCATCAAACAATTGGTGCCGTCTCTTCAGCCCCAAGGGGGCGGCCATTCGCCCAGCCAGGTCCGCAGGGCCTGGAAATCTCGCCGATTCTATTTTTGTAGGCCTGAAGGGCCGGCCATTCAACACCGCGCGATTTCGAATTGTTGGCCCGTTGGGCCGATAAGATTTTATCGTGACGTTCCCCAGGGGCTTCGCCCCTGGCTAGGTGAACTGCTGGCCCTTTGGGCCGGAAGAGAAAGGCTGTTTCGTCAATCGAGAGTTGTGACATTATTAATGTGAGACTCAATAGCCGCGACGCGAAGGGTTTCCGTAGCGGAGCGCTCGCAGCGAAGCAGGAGCTTCGAAGACGTGCGTTCCCAAGCAGAGCTTGGGAACGAGGAATTGTTTTTTCTGGCTCTGGACCCTGGACTCTGGACCCTCGTCTCTCACATTTTCTTGCAAATCGCCTGGGCCATTTCGCGCGTGCCGACGGCGGTCGGGTCGTTGCGGTCGGGCTTCATGTCGTACGTGACGTCTTTTCCCTCGGCGATGACTTCGGCGACGGCGTTTTCGAGTTTCGCCGCGGCCTCTTTTTCGCCGAGATGTTCGAGCATCAACTTGCCCGAGAGGATGAGAGCCACGGGGTTGACTTTGTTTTGACCTTTATACTTGGGAGCACTGCCGTGGGTCGCTTCGAAGATCGCCGAATCGGGACCGATATTGGCTCCCGGCGCGACGCCCAGTCCGCCGACGAGACCGGCGCACAAGTCACTGAGAATGTCGCCGTACAGATTTTCGGTCACAAGCACGTCGTACAGTTCGGGCTTTTGCACGAGTTGCATGCACATGTTGTCGACCAGCCGCTCGATGTATTGAACTTTCCCGCCGGTCGAGGGGACTTTCCCCTTGAGCACGGCATCGGGCTGAACCCCTTCCGCGAGATCGGGCCATTCGAATTTCGCGCCGTAGGCTAAAGCGACCGCTCGGCTTTCGTCGTACCACAGGCCGTCGGTGAACTTCATGATGTTGGCTTTGCAGATCGACGTGACCGACTTGCGCCCGTGCTTGACCGCGTAATCGAACGCATAGTTCGCGATGTCCCGCGTCCCTTCGACCGAGATCGGCTTGATGCTGATGCCGGTCGTGTCCGCCGACGTATTAATCTTCCTGCCCGTCGCGAACTCGTTGATCTTGCCGATCAGTTCCTTAGTCTTTGGCTCGCCGGCTTTGAACTCGACGCCGGCGTACAGGTCTTCGGTGTTTTCGCGGATCAGCACGAGATCGACGGGAACATGGGAAAAGAACGAGCGGACCCCTTTATAACTCTTGCAGGGCCGCACGCAGGCGAACAGGCCGAGTTCCTGCCGGAGAAAGACGTTGACGGAGCGGAAACCCTTGCCGATGGGGGTCGTGATCGGTGCTTTGAGAGCGACTTGGTTGGCGCGGATCGACGTCAGTACGCTTTCGGGAACTTTGCCGACCTTTTCGATCACTTCGATGCCGCATTCCTGCACATCCCAGTCGATTTTGACGCCGGTGGCATCAATGCAAAGGCGCGTCGCCTCGGCGAGTTCCGGACCGACGCCATCACCGGGAATCAACGTCACTTTATACATCTTAAGCTCGTCCTTCTGTGGGCCGTGCAGGCATCGGCCGAAAGTTTTTCAGCGTGAAACCGCCCCGACGGGCGGAGTTGTTTACAGTATGGCGGAGACGTGGTTAGATAAGAGATTCTAAAGACATCATCTCGCGTCGCGACCGTATCACAACTTTGTAGCCTTTGCAAGTTAACAGGACCGCGAAGGAATGTATGTTATGCCGTTCCAGCGATTTTGGAAAAATTATCTTCAGCGTCACATGCATCCGGTGAATCGCGGCCTGCACCTCGTCGGCGTTCCCCTCACCTTTGTGGGAACGCCCTGCGCCTTGATCGCTCAGAATTACGGGCTCGCCGCCGCGTGTTTTGTCGGCGGTTATTTGCTGCAGTTTCTGGGGCATGGAATCGAGCAAAACGATGCCGGCGAAGTGATTCTGGTGAAAAAGTGGCTGAATCAGCCGTACACCGAATTTGGCCCGGCGGGAAAAGAGTCAAAGTTTAACGATTGAACCGCCGATACCGGATGTACCGATTGTGCCGAATGCGAGGCGGAATCTTCGTGGCGTCGTTCCCTCCTGAAAGGGAGCGGTCTCCGGCTGCCTCACGAATGATCTCAGCTCCGCCTATTCGCGCAAATTCCTTTGAGGATTTGACGTTACATCAAACGCAGCAGCCGTTGCGCCAGGGGAAGGCCGTCATGCGTGTTCATTGGCCCAAAAAATGGACATCAAAGTTCATTCCCGCACTTTATCTCTCGGCGTCTCTCGCCGGGTGCATGGGGACGGGGACGGAACATGATCTCAAATACATTGGCAAAGAAAAAGAACTCAATTATTACCGCGACGTCGCCACGCAAATTGAGTTTCCCGACGTTTCGCAGCCGCTCGCCGACAGCGTTCAACAAGCTCTTCCGCCGCGCACGATCAAAGAAATCGCGACCGAAGACATCTGGGACATGTCGCTCACCGAAGCGATTCATATCGCCTTGTCGAACAGCGAGGTCATTCGCGTGGCGGGAACGCTCGGCTCGCCGACCAACCCGCTGCTGTCGGGTGGCGACCGGGTGGCGTCGGTCTACGACCCGTCGATTCAAGAAACGGGCGTGCTGTTCGGTACGCGGGGCGTCGAAGCCGCCCTCGCCGCGTTCGATACGCAATTCACCACCAACATGTTGTGGGGCCGGAACGAACAGGTTCAAAACAACCGCTTCTTTTCGGGAAACCTGAACCCGGGGTCGACGCTCGTCTCCGAAACCGGCACGTTTCAAACCGCCTTGCAAAAGCAGCTTGGCGACGGCGGCGTATTAACCTTGAGTCACAACTGGGATTACCTCGGCAACAATGTGCCGCTCACAACAATCCTGTTCCCCTCGACCTACACCGGGGCGGTCTCGTTGAACTATCGCCGGCCGTTGTGGGCGTCCTCGGGAGTCGAGTTCACTCAGGTGGCAGGCCCTCCCAACCAGAACACGGCGTTTCAGAGCATCACCGGCGTGAGCCAGGGTGTGGCCATCGCCCGCATCAACCAGGATATCACCCTCGCCGATTTCGAGGCCAACGTGCAAAGCCTGCTGCTCGACGTCGAACGGCTGTACTGGCAATTGCATCTGTCGTACCGCGTGTACGACAGCGTGGTCGTCGCCAGGAACAGCACCTTGCGAAGCTGGCGCGAAGCGAAAGCGATACTCGACGCGGGGGGAGGACGCGGTCTCAAACCGGCCGACGAGGCGCAGGCCGGCGATCAGTACTTTCAGGCCCGGTCGCAAGCCGAAGCCGCCCTCAGCCAGATTTATACCAACGAACTGCAATTTCGCCGGCTGCTCGGCCTGTCGGTCAACGACGGCCGCGTGATTCGCCCCCTCGACGAACCGATCACCGCGTCGTACAGCCCGGACTGGATGGCCAGCGTCTCCGAAGGGCTTGTCCGCCGCGTCGAACTCCGCCGGCAAAAATGGAACATTCAAAGCCTGACGCTCCAATTGGACGCGGCGGAAAGCCTGACTCACCCCCGGCTCGATTTTGTTTCGGGATACCGCGTGAACGGGTTCGGCGATCAACTGTTCGGCGATCAGGACAACGATTCGTCCAGCACGCCACAAGGGCTGCGCAGCGCGTACGAATCGATTACCCAGGGAAACCAGACCGGCTGGCAGCTCGGGTTTGAATTCTCGATGCCCATCGGCTTCCGTTCGGCTTTGACGCAGGTACGCAACTATGAATTGCGCCTGGCCAAAGCGCGGGCGATTCTGGCGGCGCAAGAAGGAGACGTGACGGCGGAGATCGGCATGTCGTTCCAGCAATTGGCGCGGTTTTATGCGACGGCGCAAAGCAATTTCAACCGCTGGAGAAACGCTCGCAGACGCGTCGACTTTTTTGAGCAAGAAGTCAACGTCGGCACGACGACGCTCGACGCCCTGCTGCGAGCGCAGTCGAGCTTGGCTCAGGCTGAGATCGAATATTATCAAAGCCTGATCGATTACAATATCGCCATCGCCGAACTCAATTACCGCAAGGGAACGATTCTCGAATACAACAACGTCTTCCTCAACGAAGGGGACTGGGACGACGACGCCTATGCCGACGCCCTAAAACGAGCCTGGGCGCGAACGCACGCCTTCGACGGCACCGACGTGCTCGATCAGCAACCCGATCCGTTCGCCATGGATGAACCTTACGACGTCGACTGGGCGCGCGGGATCGAAACCGAAAACCGCGTCGAAACGGAAGATGGCGATCTGCTTCCCTATCCCGCAGACATGTCTCCCAGGGACGACACCGAGACGACCCCGGCCATCCCCGAGGAAAATCTCGAATTGGACGAGGCGCCGATCGCTCCCCCCGCGGAAGCCGGCGCGTTTGGCGAGGAAAACGAAGTTCTTCCCGCCTCCGGAGAGAACGAATAACGCAAACAAAGAGCGGCGGGGTTTATCCCCGCCGTGCTTGCTATCGAGGAGGGCGGGGATAAACCCTGCCGCTCAGATAAAGCGAAGACAGGTCCAGTATTCGTCGCTGACGAAAACTGGACCTGTCTTCGTTTTAAGACGCCCGATCCGTATTCATGATTGTACTAACATACGTTAGTTGCAATAATGGCGTTCATTCCGAGCGTCTACAGCGTCAGTGCACCTGTCTCAGCACTTCACAAAGGGACCACGATGTCGAACCGTCTCGCGATGATCGTCTGCTGCGCCATTCTCATCTCCGGCTGCGAACAATCGGAACCCGAAAAACCGTCGCCTGCAACCGGCGAGACGTCTGCCGCCGTTGTCCCCCCGGCGGTCGAACCATCGGGTCAGGCGCCGACCATCGAAGAACCATCGAAGAGCGCGACGACGGCGCCCCCGGAAACCACCGCGTCCAAGGGCCGGAACCTTATCAACGATCCGTCGCTCGAAGCAACCGCTGTGGGCGAAAAATATCCCGTGGGATGGGGCGGAGGAAATCTCGTTCCGGCCGATAGCTATCGGATGTCGGTGGTGGAGGAAGGCCGTACGGGCGAGCGCGGCTGGATGATCGAAGGCGAGGGTCAATATGCCGTGATCCCGACAATCGATTACCAGTCTCGTCCGCAGATCGACCGAGCCAGGCGTTATGCCGCGCGGGGCTGGGTGCGGCTCGACGCGGGCGCAGCTCAGTTAAAGATTCTCTACTTCGACGCCGATCGGCGCTATATCGGCGAGAATCGCGGCGCCATTTTCACTCAGCCGGGAGATTGGCATGTGCTGACGCTGACCGACGACCTCGAGCATCAGCCCGAAGCCCGCTATCTCTGCCTCGCGCTCGCGCTGATCGGCAAAGGCAAAGCGGTCTTCGACGATGTGGAATTCGCGTCCTTTGACGCCGACCGTCTTCCCGAAAACTTTGAAGCCGATTATGCGTCGTCGCCGCATCATACGCCCGCCATGTTTGACCGGTGGGTCGGCCGTTGGAAAACGATCTCCGAGCATCAAGCGACGGCGACAACCGAGGCGAAGACGGCGGCAGGCGAAACGGTCATTCGCAAGTTGCTCGACGACCGCTTGTTGCTCTGGCAATACACGAGCGACACAGGCGACCCACAGTATGCGTCGTTGCTGGCGTTCGATGAAAACATCGGAGCCCATCATCTCTGGGTCTTCGGCTCCGCGGGAGAAGCGTTCGAACGAACCGGTACTTGGGATGCCGCATCGCAAACCTTGTTGCTGCAACTCAAACCTCCTTCGCCGGGCGTCACCGGCGCGAGCGCCGACCGCTTTGTCGATGACGATCGCATCGAATCGACGCTGCTCGTTAAGAACGCCGCGGGAGACGTCACCCGTGACGTGCGGACGACGTCGACCCGCACAGCGCCCGTGGACGATGCGGACATCGAATTATCGAGCGGACCCGTCGCCGACGACGAACAACTGGCGGTGCTGCAAAAGTTAGTGGGAGATTGGACGACCCATGCGATTTCTAAGCCGACCGAGGGGCAACCGCTCGGCAAGGATGAGACCTTCACCGAACAGGTGTCGTGGTTCCTCGGCGGCCGATTCTTGATTTTTCGCGCCTACGATGAGAAGAATCGCCTGACGTCTCTGTCGCTGATGACGCATCGGCCGAACGACGATGCATACCGCTTCTGGTATTTCGGCCCTTACGTTCATGGCGGACAGTGGCGCGTCACCTGGGATGAACCGTCACGCGAATTTCACTGGCGCGCTGCCGATATGCCCCCCGGCTGGACCGGTACGGGGCTGAACCGCTGGATCGACGACGACACTTTCGCCAACCAGATTTTCATCCAGGACGATCAAGGCCGCGTGGTGACGGATGCCACGCAGGACAAGCGGCGTAAGAAGTGACTTGTCCGATCTCGAGCGGCGGGGTTTATCCCCGCCGCGCTTCTCTACGAGG
>JBBECD010000169.1:0-18351 GCA_040881995.1 Planctomycetaceae bacterium | reverse complement strand
TTTCCTCCCGGTTGCGTGCGCGGGGGAGGCAGCGGCGGCTGGGGCTATCAGACTAACAACGAAACCTCGAGTTGGCCCGTGATGATTCTGCCGTACATCGATCAGGCCAACATTTACAACCAGCTCAATTTCAACACGACCAACTGGTATCCCGGTGTGGTGTTCACGGTTCCCAACTGCAACTACTATTCACAGCCGATTTCGGCGTTTCTTTGCCCGACCGATCCGGAAGGACTGAAGGGGATGTGGGCCAACGCCGGTTGGGCCTGCCTGGGGGGCGACGATACCAAAGGACACGCCCGCTCGAATTATGCCGCCATGGCCGACAGCCGCATCCGCACGAATTCATCCGCCTATTCGTCCTGCGGCACCTGTTTCCCGCGAACTGACGGCAATGGGATGTTCTTTAACCGTTCGCGCATTTCCATCGGCGACGTTCTGGACGGCACAACCAACACGATAATGCTCGCGGAAGTCAGCAGTGGTGCGAACGCCGACCAAGGCTGGGACTGGGGATGGAGCGGCATGTTGGTCGATACCAGAATTACACCCAACGGCCCGGGATCTTGGCCGTCGGGTGGAGGGGTGTTTCTAAATCCTCGCGAGACCGATTTTCCACAAGGAGCCTCCAGCTATCATGAAGGGGGTATTCAAGTCGCCATGGGCGACGGGTCGGTCCGTTTTCTTTCCGAAAACATCAACTACGCCACGTATCAGGCTTTGGCCACTCGTCGTGGAAATGAAGTCGTCGGAGAGTTTTAACCGGCTCAAAATCTGATTCGTGCCCGATGAGTGCCTGGCGCAGCGCTCATCGGCTTCTAATGTCGTCTTCAATTGCAATTGCACAATTCCGATTTCAAGCGGAATCGCGCGATTCATCGCTCGCGTTTTGATTTTCGTGTCCGTCATGATAAAAATCGTTGTTGAAATTCATAAAAGGGCAAGGAACATGCCTCTCCGTTCGCTGATGACGTTACTGGTATCGACGGTGATTGCCGTCGGTTGTGGTTCGGAAGGAAAAGACGAAATCGAACGAGTTGTCGTCAAGGGGAAGGTGACCCGTGAGGGGAAGCCGATTTCAAAAGGGACCATTACGTTTTTCCCCACCAAGGGGACCAATGGTCCGGTTTCGGGCGCGCCGATCAATAACGGCGAATACACCGTCGATACCAAAGGCGGGGTTCCCGTGGGAACCCACATCGTTCAGTTCCATCAAGTTGAAGCGACGCCCGAGGTGGCGGGTCGTCCGATTCCTCAGGCCGAGAATAATGTCCTTCCCCCGAAATTTAATGAACAATCGAAACTGGAGTTTACCGTCGGTGCTGAAAACGCGACCGACGGAATTGTTAAGGATTTCGACTTGGACAAAGAATTCGGCGACGCCGCAAATTAAGGCGAAACCGGTTAACCCGCGCTGGCAGTTCGTTTGAAATCGATAGCGACTGCCAATTTGAATTACTGTTTTCGAAGGGAATGCGGATTCATGTATAAGTTATGGACATTTCTTCTTCTTTCACTTGTGGTTACGGGTATCGGCTGCAGGGAGAAAAGCGAAATCGAAAAGGTTGTCGTGAGTGGAACTGTCACGCGCGGTGGTAAGCCAATGCCCAAGGGGATGATTACATTCTTTCCCAAAGGGGATACATATGGACCGGTTTCGGGTGCGCAAATTCTCGACGGTAAATATAACGCCGATGGGAAAGGAGGAGTTCCCGTGGGGACGCATCGCGTTGCTTTTCACGAGGTGGAAGTCGACCCCAAACGGGATCCGAGCCGGCCTCCTCCGATGGTGGAAAACAACATTCTTCCACTCCGATTCAACGAAGAATCGAAGTTGGAATTCACCGTCGAGCCGGGCGATCCCATCGAAAAAGACTTCGATCTCGACAAGGAATTCGGGCCGTTATCGGACGACGAGTAACTGAATTGAGAGACGACGTTGAAATCATCAACAGCGAAAGTCCATTGACGCGTTCAAAGTGAGACTCGCGATTCCGGGCGCCCTGTTCCACTTCAATCGAACATACTTTTGAACCATTGAATGCGAGTTCTGAACGCAAGCGATTTATAGTGTTTGATTGAATTGAGCGTTATTTTGCAAAATCTGATCGACTGTTCCAGGCACCAGCGTTCGAATGGTAAATGTGCTTGCTAGGAGGCAAACATGAGAAAGCATTACATGGGGCGTGGATTCACGCTCATTGAATTGCTGGTTGTTATCGCCATCATTGCGGTTTTGATTGCATTGTTGCTTCCTGCCGTGCAGCAGGCCCGCGAAGCGGCGCGGCGGACGGAATGCCGGAATCACTTGAAACAGATCGGTTTGGCGCTGCACAACTACCACGATGCGCATCGCGTCTTTCCCATTGGTGCGTTCTTTTCCGATCGGGGCGGGCTGCAGTTTGCCTGGGGCTGGAGCGTCTTTATTTTGCCGTATATCGATCAAGCCAATCTTTATAACTCCCTCAACTTACAGTCGACGACGTATCCCGCGGGAGGTTCATATTCGCCGGAGGCATCCGGCGGCAACGAATTCAAGTGGAAGCATTACATCCCCGCCTACAACTGCCCCAGCGACGTCGGTGCAAGGGAAAGAGACATCGGCACCGGATCGACCGGTCGGATGATTTGGGCGAAAGTGTGTTATGCGGCTATGGCGGGCAGCGATAATCGTGTCCGCCCGGACGGATATACGAAGTACGATGGCAATGGTTTGTTCTACAATTTTTCGAGACACTCCATGCGGGATATCTTGGATGGAAGCAGCAACACCATTGCGGCCGGCGAAGTGTCGAATGGAGTTCCAACGAACGCTGCTTCGCTCGACCATCCGTCCTACTTAGACAAAGAGCAAATTTGGCTCTATGGACACGCTTCGTTAATCGATGCGAGTGATCCGATAAACGGCGCCGGGACGATTCCAGGGAACAGGGGCTGGTTTAATCCTATCGAATTGAGCGGGCAAGGGGCGTCGAGTTACCATGAAGGCGGTGCGCACTTCGCACTCGGCGACGGTTCCGTCCGTTTCATATCTGAAAACGTCAGTTTTAACATATGGCAAGCATTGGCGACGCGTCGCGGGAATGAAGTGCTTGGCGAATTTTAGATGTTCTTACGGGCGACTCGACCAGAATCACCAACTCTATCAACATGAGGAATTAACCATGCGATGGTGGTTGTTTATGGCGACGTTGTGCTTCCCGGTGTTGGCGGGGTGTTCGTCGGCAGACGAAATGGAGAAGGCCACAGTTTCCGGAACCGTCACGTATAACTCGAAACCCGTCGAAAAAGGCGAAATTCGCTTCGTTCCCAAAACGGGAACCGAAGGTCCGTTGGCGATCGGTACGATTGATAATGGGGCGTATACGGTCACGGCTGCGGGCGGGGTACCGATCGGGGATCACAAAGTGGAAATCCTGGCGTATGTCGACCTTCCGAAACCCGCGAACGCCCCCCCGATTTCACCCACTGCGCGCGAGCAATATATTCCTGAAAAATACAATACGAATTCCGAACTGGAATTCACCGTGCCCTCAGGTGGCGAAATCACGAAAGATTTTGCACTGGAAGGCGCACCTCGACAGAACGAACCGGCTGCTGTGAATTAGATTCCAGTCACATCTGAATTTTTTCTTAAACGCACGCGGTGTGATGTTGCTCAAATGATGATGGGAACACGTACGATGCAAAAGACGTTCGCGAAAGTGGCTCTGGGAATTGTTTGCACCGTTATGTCAGCGGGATTCGGCGCAGATCAAACGACGCCCCAACCGCTGCACATCGGCGACGGCGGCGACTGGCATTTCGTCAACAGCAAATGGACCGACACCGAAGCAGGCGGGATTGCCGGCGAACGGACCGGCGACGGCGACGGTTTGCAGGGATATTGCCTCGCCTTCCACAAGCAGAAGGCGTATTCCGATCTCGAAGCCGAGTTCACCGTACAGATGAATACGAATCACGCCGACGAAGGCTTGATCGTTCGCGCTCAAGATCCGACGCATTATTACGTGGTCCATTTTCCGCAGACGGGCCAGCAATTTCGCGCTCAGCACTTCTGGGTGGCGCTCTCCGTCGCCGACGGCTCGGGGTATTTGCGGCTGAAACACGTGCAGATGGTGCGCCGCGTCGCCAGCAATCCCTTCGGGATCGCCCATCGCGCGAAGGTCAAAGTGACCGGCGATCGCTTTCAGGTCTGGCTCAACGGGCACCCGGCGCTGGACGAACGGGACGACACGTACCGGCAAGGTCACATCGGCCTCGCCGGATTCACGTCGTTTGCTCACGGCCAAGTCACGGTTTCGGGAAAGGAAGTCAAACCGTCGAAGTGGGACGAATCGATTCCGCAGGTCAAGAACTGGTTTACGCCGTTCCCCGGCGTCCCCGATAAACAAGGCTCGGTCAGCCTCGCCAAAGCGCCGAACGGCGATATTCTCTGCGTCTTCGCCGCGGGCATCGAACGGGCCGATTTCTCCAACCAGGGGCGGTATCTGGGGCGTTCGACCGACGGCGGAAAAACGTGGACCGTCGAACCGACGCCCGCGAATTTGACGGGAGGCGTGCAAACGCTGAACGACGGCCGGCTCGTCAGCATTTCGCTGACGCATGGCAGGGGAGCCTGGTCGGAATCGAAAGACAACGGCAAGACGTGGAGCGAACCGATTCCGATCGACAACACCGACCCCTGGCCCAGCGATCCGGAGGAAATCCAGACCGGTTCGCCGTTGACGCTGAAAGACGGCACGTTGATTCGTTTCGGCATCGGCCGGCATTCGACATGGACCGACCCGGTGACGAAATGGGGCGCGGTGCATTGTCAGGCCTTTTCGACGCGCAGCACCGACGACGGCAAGACGTGGTCGGTGCCGACGAATCTCGATACCGATCGCGAAGATCTGGGCAACCTCGATCTCACGGAAGCGGTCGGCTTCGAAACCCGCGACGGCAAAATCATGTGTCTGATTCGGCCGATCTATTCCCCCTGGATGTGGGAGACCTGGTCGGAAGATCGAGGCAAATCGTGGAGCCCCTGCGTCCGCGGCCCGTTCGCCGGTTGGGCGCCGTCGGCGCCCATTAAGACTTCGTCCGGCGTCGCGTTATTTCCGACGCGGTTTCCCGGGCTGACGATGCATCACACCCGCGACGACGGCATGACCTGGGACGACGGCGGCGGAACCTATATCGACACCTCGATCTGGGCGATGGGGGCGTCGCTCGAAGTCGAACCCGACGTCGTGCTGTTCGTCTACATGGATAGCTGGATGACAAAAATGCGAGCCCAGTTCATCCGCGTGACCGACAAAGGCCTCGAACCGTATCACGAATGAGCCGTCTTCGTATTCGTAGGAGTACAGGCTTCAGCCTGCTGCCTTTCTGCGTTTAGTAAAACCTTCAATCGGACGCGACATGACGTTCACACGACGCTCGACGACAACCGATTCTTCAAAGCGCGCCCCGCGATTGACAAAAGCAGCGGGCGCAGCGCGATTTATCTGCGGTCTGATCGTCGCGACCGGCGGATGGACGCTACTCGTGACGCAACGGCCGCATGTCGCCGTCGCTGCTGACGACGTCCCCATCCGCGTGGAACAACTGGAAAAGATGACGTTTCATCGCGTCTCCGGCGGGGCGTCGAACGGGGCGTGTCTCGACGCCGGCCCGGACGGCAGTTGGCACAGCACGTCGGTCGGCTTGCCCACCGTGCATTTCGATGGAAAAACGTATCGCATGTGGTTCAACGGCGACGAGCCGACGAAAGATCCGCGGGCGCCGTACGGCATCTATCAGCGCATCGGACTGGCGACGAGCACCGACGGCGTCCGTTGGAAAATCGCGAACGGCGATAAACCGGTCCTCGATCTCGGCCCGCCGGGAAGCCCGGACGAGAAGGGGTTGTCTCATCCGTACGTCCTCAAGGTCGGCGACAAATTTTGGATGTGGTACGGCGGCATCGACGGCAAAACCGCCGGCGATCTCGGCTTGGCCCCCGCGAACGTTCGCGTCGAACGGATGTGTCTGGCGAGCAGTTCCGACGGCATTCACTGGAACCGCGAAAACGACGGCAAACCGGTGCTCGACATCGGTCCGCCGGGAACGATCGATTGCATTCAGGCGACCGGAATGCACATTCTGAAAATCGACGGCGAATTCAAAATGTGGTACGGCGCGTACGGCAGCAAGAAACACGTCATCGGAATGGCGTCGAGTTCCGACGGCATTCACTGGCAGCGCGAGAACGCCGGCGAGCCTCTCACCGGTCTCGTCGGCGGCGGACAAGGGCAACTCGGCCCCTCGGTTCATTTCGACGGTCAGCGGTATTTCATGTTTTACAACGGCGATTTGGGATCTCAGTGGAACACCTATACCGCCGTCAGCGACGATGGGGTTCATTTCGCACAACTGAGCGGCGATAAGCCGATTCTCGAACCGGCCCCCGCGGGCAATTTCGATACCGCCGGCGTCGGCCGCAATCACGCCGTGCATTTGACGAAAATCATCGTTACTCAGGGCAAAGTTCGCGCATGGTATACAGGTGAAGACGGATCTCCGCCGCATCATCAGCGCATCGGTCTGCTGGAAGCCGATATTCCTTAATGATCCTGACACAACCTCTGTGCGTAGCGATTTTTCGCGGAATTTGAGGCATTTTTAACAAGCACAACCGGTTTGTATTAGAGTTTCTTGGGGACTCGGCTCACTCGCCTGCTATAATATAAACGAGAATAGATTGATTCGCATTCCACGGAATGTAATGCGAAAGGAGATAAAAACATGCAGCCTCAAACCAGCAATCCTTCCCACGTCACTCGGCTCCCGATGCTCGATCGGCATTTGGGCCGGCGGACTTTTTTGCGCACCGCTCTGATGGGGACGGGCCTGTTATCGTTGCCGCAGGTGATGCAATGGCAAGCCCTCGCCGCGACCGGTGCCGCCGCAAAAAAACGCTCGCTGATTCTTCTCTGGCAGGACGGCGGTCCCACGCATTTCGAGACGTTCGATCCCAAGCCCGAAGCTCCGCCCGAATATCGGGGTGAACTCGCGGCGATTCAGACGACGTTGCCGGGCGTCAATTATTGCGAAGTCTTGCCGCGGCTGGCGAAACTCGCCCATCGCACCAGCGTGATTCGTTCGCTGCATCAGCCGTCGTCCGATCACGTCGTCGGTTCGCACAACGTGCTCACCGGTTGGGATGACGCCACGTTTCTTAATAAGTCAAAATTTCCCGACATCGGCGCGGTCATCAGCCGCATGCGGAGCGGCGTCGAAGAGGCCGGCATCACCATCGGCGCCTCGACCGATGCGCGTCTGGCTCGCGGCATGAAAGGTTCGGGCAGCCGGGCGACCGGTCCCGACCGTAATGCCTTGCCGCAATACATCGATATCGGCGGCGGCCTGCACCGCGGCGGACCGGCGTTTCTCGGACCCGTGTACGGTCCGTTTCAGGTCGCCGGCGATCCGTCGAAGCCCGGCTTCGTCGTGCAGAATCTGCAATCGGCAGGCTCGGCGGAACAGCTTCAGTCCCGCTTGAATATGCTCGATCAACTCGACCGCTACGATGCCCGCATCGCCCCCGACGCCGCGGCGTTCGATCAGTTGCAGGCGCTCGACGGATTCCGTCAGCAGGCGATCGACTTGCTCTCGGGCGCCGGTGCGGCCCGCGCGTTCGACCTCACCCGCGAACGTCCCGAAGTCCGCGATCGTTACGGCCTGCATCTGTCCGGTCAACAATGTCTGCTGGCACGCCGATTGGTCGAAGCGGGCGTCGGCATGGTCGCCGTGCGCTATTCGCCCGACGGCCGCGGCGACTACGATAAAACGATGATCGGCTGGGACGATCACGCGGTTCACGGCAACATCTTCGACGTGATGCGGATGCGGGGACCGCAATACGATCAGTCGGTGAGCGCCCTGATCGAAGACCTCGACGACCGCGGCATGCACGACGACGTGATGGTCGTCGTCGTCGGCGAGTTCGGCCGCACGCCGCGCATCCACAATCACAAAGGCTGCCCGGGACGCGAACACTGGGGACCGGCGGGATGCGCCCTCGTCTACGGCGGCGGCATGAAGATGGGACAGGTCATCGGTTCGACCAACGACAAGGGCGAAAACCCGCTCGACCGCCCGCTCAAATACCAGAGCCTGCTCTCCACGATTTATACGGCGATGGGCATTAACCCCGCCCACACCTTCATCAACGAAGCGGGACGCCCCGTCCCGATCTTGAACGAAGGCGAACCGATCCGCGAATTGCTCGGCTAGCAAACGGCTTTGCAACCACGTGATCCGATCGACGTATTTAATAAGACGATGTGCCGTCACCATGAGGATCTCCCAGTGCATTATCGCTCTGTACGAAACCGCTTGTTCATTTCCGCATGTGTGCTCGCGGTCACGCTGTGCGGCATCGGCGTCGCCGTGCGAGGGGGGGGCGATTCTCAAGCCGCCGTCATCGCCGAACTCGAAGACATGGGAGCTCAAATTAAACGCGACGACGGCGACGATGTCGTCGCGGTCGATCTCTCGGGAGTCGGCGGACTCAACGCCGGCCTGCAACAGGTCGGTGCGTTGGCGGCGGTCCGCGCGATCGTCCTCCCGCCGCGCGTCGACGACGCCGGTCTGGCCCTGCTGACGAATTTGCGGCAACTCGAAGAGCTGGATCTTCGCGCCCACCGCCGGCTTTCGGACGGCGCGCTGTTGCAGTTCGCAGACATCAAATCGCTGCGCCGGCTGGGGCTGCCGCGACAAATCAGCGACGCCGGTTTGGCGCTCGTCGCACAGCTTCCGCAACTCGAAGCGCTCGATCTGACTCGCTGCGCAAAAATCAACGATGAGGGCTTAATTCACGTCGCGGCGTTATCCACGCTGAAGACCTTAATTCTCGACGGAGCTCTCGGCATAACCGACGACGGACTCACTCATCTCGCAGCGCTGACCACGCTCGAAAATCTCGACCTCGGCCATACCGCCATCACCGACGCGGGACTCGCCCGTCTCAAAAGTTTAACGAATCTGCGGTCGCTGCGGCTGACTGGAACAAATTTGAACGGCGACGGACTGGCTGAGTTGGCGACGCTGGGGCATCTCGAAACGCTCGACATCGATCTCACGAAAATCCGCGAAGACCGATTGGCCGCACTGCAGCCGCTCCGCACGCTTCGCTCGCTGACGTTGCCGCCGGGCCTGTCGGGCCAAGCGCTCGCGCCGCTGAGCGAACTGACCGGACTGGAGACGCTGGGCCTGACCGACTCGGCGATCGACAACGAAGGAATGCGGCGCCTCGAGCCGTTTCGTCAGTTGCGCCGCTTGTATCTGAACGGCGCCATGATCGGCGACGACGGGCTCGTTCATCTCGCCCATCTGACCGAGATCGAAGAACTGAATCTGACCAATACGAGCATCACCGATGCCGGGCTCGTGCACTTGAAGCGGCTGGTGCATCTGAAACGCATTTCGCTGAACGGCACGGGGGCCACGCTGACCGGCGTGATCAAATTCGTCGTGGAGGATCAAGAACGCTCGCTGGCCGACGCCCTTCGCGCGCTGGGAGTCGCCACCGCCGACCACGAGGGGAATATCGTCGAGATCAACGTCGCCGGGACCGATTTCGGCGACGTTGAAATGAAACACTTCGAACCGATCCCCACGTTAAGGCAGTTGCACTTGACGGCGACAAAAGTGACCGACGCCGGTATGGAGCACGTCGCGAAACTCGAAAACCTGCAGCAACTTTACATCGCCAAGTGCGCCGTCTCCGACGAAGGTCTCGCCCACGTTCGCAATTTGAAAGAGCTGCAATACCTCAACATCTACGGCACGAAAATCACCTCGGCGGGGCTGGACCATCTCTACGGGCTCAGCAAACTTCGTCTATTGCTGATCACCGACCTCAAACTCAAAGCCTCCTCCGTCGACGCCCTCAAACAGCATCTCCCCGGTCTCGCCGTCACCGATTACACGCCGGAATGACCGAAGCCAGCGGCACGGCGGACGTTGCACGACATGATCGGTCCTCTTTGGAGAACACCAGCATGATCTGCCGCCATCGATACCTTTTGCTCTCGTTTTATGCCATTTTGTTTTCGCTCGCAACAGGCGAGGTTTCATTAGCTGACGATCGGGCGACCGATCAAATCCGCATTTATGTGGCCACGTACAGTCCCGTCGAGGGCGAGGGAATTTTCCATGCTGAGTTTGACGCCGAGACCGGGGCCATCGGTTCTTTGCAGTCCACCGGCGGCATTACCAGCCTCGCGTCGATCGTGCCGCATCCCTCGGGAAAATATTTGTACGCCACGTCGTTGATTGACGACGACCAGGGTCAGCCCACGGGCGCCGTCGTGTCCTTTTCCGTCGACCCGTCGTCCGGTGATCTGACGGAAATCGATCGCCGCACAGCGGGAGGAACGGGACCGTGTTACCTGGCGTGCGATCCCCATGGTAAATTATTGGTCGTCGCCAACTGCGGTACGGCGACGGTGGGCTGTTTTTCTCTCAGGGACGATGGGCGATTCGGTGAATCGGCCACCGTCATTCAGCACAAAGGCGAAAGCCGCAACGCGGAAGGCAAGCCGCAGGCCCATTCGATCAATGTTTCGCCCAGCGGACGCTTTGCCGTCGCCGCCGATCTCGGGCTCGATCGGCTGTTTGTCTACCGTCTTGATGAAGAGTCGGGAAAAATGACGCCTCATGAAATACCATCGATCGACGTTCCGCAAGGTGCGGGGCCGCGGCATCTCACGTTTCACCCTTCGGGAAGGTTCGCATACGTCGTCGGTGAGCTGGGTAACATCGTAACGGCCTGCGCGTTTGACGACGAGAGCGGAAGACTGCGTCCGCTCCAGAATATCTCGTCTCTCCCCGCTGATTTTGAAGGTGAAAGCTACGCCGCCGACATTCAGATCCATCCTCAGGGATCATTTCTCTACGGAACCAACCGCGGCGACGACAGTCTGGCGATGTGGCGCGTCAATTCAAAATCCGGACGCCTCACTGCAACGGGATTCATTCCCAGCGGAGGAAAATTCCCGCGCAGCGCGGCGATCGACCCGGCGGGACGCTTCCTTATCGCCGCCAACCAGAAGAGCGACAATCTGGCGGTGTTTCGCATCGATCCACAAAGCGGCGAACTCACGTCGGCCGGCGAACCGACAACCGTGCCGCAACCGGTCTGCGTGAAATTTCTGCGGGCGCCGTGAGACGACGAGCCCGCCACGGCATCTCACTGCGGCAGCGTGGCGAACTGCGACGGCTGCGGAAACCAGCGCTCCTCATAGTACAAATCGTACGTCGATTGAAACAGGGCGATCGTCTCCAGCAGCAGCGAAGGGTCGGGTTCCTTTGACCGTTTCAATTTGAACGTCGCGGGGTCGAGGTCGAAGCCGAGTTTCGTGTGATTGAAGCCGAGCACGACCATGTGGTTTTTCGCATCGAGCACCGCCACGTCGTGATTGTGCTGCATGACGGCCCGTCCCTCTTCCGGCCGCAGTTTCAGGATGTCGCTGCCGAAAAAGACCGAGCGGTACGAGCCGCCGAGCCGTCCCATAATCGTCGGGGCGACGTCGAGCGAACAGGCCAGCGTGTGGCACCGCGATCCCCGGACGGACTCGCGCTCCGATTTTTCGTCTTGCTCCGGCGGCACGATCAAGACCGGTATGCGGTACGACGTCATGGGAAAGAACTGGCTGCCGTAAATGCGGGCTCCATGATCTCCCATCACCACGAACACTGTGTTCGCATAAAATTCGTGCGACTTCGCTTCGCGGAAGAAATATCCGAGAGCCCAGTCGGCGTATCGGACGGCGTTGTCGCGAGTCTGCCTCATATCCGAGACTCGGCCTTTGGGGAACGTATACGGGCGATGGTTCGAAACCGTCAGCAGCGTCGCGAAAAACGGTTTGCCCGCGGAGTGCAATTGATCCATGCGCACCAGCGATTCGCGAAACAGATCTTCGTCGCTGACTCCCCACGCATTGACGAACAGAGGATCCGTGAAATCGGACTGATCGACGAAATGATTGAAGCCGTTGTCGGTCATAAACTCGCCGACGCCGTCGAAAATACCGCGGCCGCCGGTTATGAACATTCTCTCGTACCCGCGTTCGGCGAGCACGTGAGCCAGCGTGAAAACGCGGTCCGAATGATCGCGCTTGAGTATCGATTCCGTCGGCAACGGCGGCATCGACGTCAACACGGCTTCCAAGGCCCGCGCCGTGCGGTTTCCGGTCGCGTACACGTTGTCGAGCAACAATCCTTGCCGCGACAATTCATCGAAATTCGGCGTCAGGCCGCGCACGTTCCCGAGCACGCCGACGAAGTCGGAGCCGAGGCTTTCTTCGAGGATGAGCACGACGTTCCACGGTCGCCGTTCGGCTTCCGAAGAGACGATCCGGTCGACCGGATTATTCGAACCCGATTGCAGGCGGTCGGTCGAGCCGACGACGACCCTTCGCAGTTCGCGTGTCGCATCTTTTTCGCCGATGGTGATGTAATTCTGATCGAAGTCGAAACGGCAGGTCCACGCATAATATACGATGCTGTACAACCCGTTTCCCGAGCATTCGACGGCGACGCGATCGCCCGAGATGTCGCGGTTTTCCATGCTCGTGGTCGTCCACAGCCCGGCGATCGCGGCAAGTATTCCCGCCGTGACGCCCCACCGCTGCGAGTTCGGCGCCGGCTGGGCCATCATCGCCAACAGCGGCCGACGCGCGAAGAAATAGGCCGTTCCGCCGACGAGGACGATCGCCGAGCACCACGGGACGACGGCGTACGATTCCCAAATGTTGCAACAGACTTCGGTCGGATAAACGAGATACTCGAACGCGATGTAGTTGAGCCGCGACTGAAATTCGTCGAAGAAGATCCATTCGATGACGCAGATCAGCGGCAGAAACAGACTGGCGACGATCCACTCGAATTCGATGCAGACGCGGCTGAACGGCCGCAACAACCAGCGTTGCGGAACGACGGCGACGTGCAGCGCCTGCCAAAAGACAATGCACAAAGCTACCAGCAAATCGAACCGCAACCCCAGCCACACTACGCCCGCGAGGCTGGAGAACGTCAATTCGTCAGCGTCGGCGAACGCCGTCAACAACGCCGCGCGCAGCAGACCGAAACCGATCAGACAGGCGAGAAGAATCAGGCCGATGACGCGATACGGCCCCTGCCGAACGAATTCGCTTCGTCCCCGCGTCGGCTCTGTGGGCATGATAATATCCTTATTGCAGATCTGATCTTCCATGACGAGAGACTATGTACGGTCAAGTCGGCAGAAGTGTCAAGATCGTTCGGGCGAACCATAAACGAAAGCACCCCTGGTGCGGATTATTCATGACTTCATACTAGCCCGAAGCGCAAGCGAGGGTAACTCTTTTGCTGTCCCTAGCTTGCGCTTCGGGCTAGTGCGTCGTCACCCCTTATGTAGACGTCGACCGTTTCACGTGAAACGGTCGGTCAGGAGTTCTCGTCGCGTGGGGACGGCGGCGGGGGGTTGAAGAGCGACAGCGTCCCCATCAGGACCGCCATCACGGCGATCACGCCGGCGACGTACATTGAGGTCGTCATTTCGTCCTTGACGAAGACGGCGAAAATGGCCACCTCGGCCATGACGGCCGCGCAAGCCGCCCATGTGATGAGCACCAGAGCCCGGGCCGCGTTGGGCTGCGATTTCTCGCGGGCCAGTTCCGCGCGGGCTTTGATGCGCGCCGTCTTGGTGTCGCGTGCGCCCCGCGGCGTTTCGCCATCGGTCTTTTCGGGGTACAAGACGTCGACTTGCGAGTTTTGCTCGAGTACGTCGGTCGATCGTTTTTCATCGGACTGGGGATATTCTCGTTTCATGTCTCACTCCTTGAACGGGGTTGAAAGACTACTCCCGTTAAAGGAATTCTTGCTGAAGGAACGTCATTCAGCAAGTCGCGGTGAGTTCCTGAGCATCATATCGGGAGATATCCGATGGCGCGTTGATGCCAGGGACCACTCGGGGCGATGCGAGGAACATGCCATCCACGAGGAGCGTGGTGAATTCTCAGCTCCACACGCCGGTCTGGCTGAAGGCATAGTCGAGCAGCGGCAGGTTCAGGCTCGGGCCCGGTGCTCCCGACGATTGGGCGATGACCGTATCGCCGCTTCCCAGGCCGGTGACTTCCGTGGTGCTGCCGCCGTTGCGCGTGACTTCGGCCAGGCCGTTTAAACCGTAGATCGAATCGAGCGTGCTTAACGTGCGGAACTCGGCGGTGTCGTTGCCGCCGCCGAGCAGCGTGACGGCGACGGAGTTGAAGGCGAAGCTCGACAACTTCGTTCCGTTGCTCCACGTCATATAACTGGCGGTCGGCAGGCTCAAAAAACTGTCGTTCCCCGCGGTATCGGAAATCGTCGAGGAGTCGCTCCCGCCGGCACCGGCATAAGCGTTGACCGTCTCGAACGCCGTCACTTCGTAAAAATAGGCGGCGGCCGACTGGGTCGAGGTGTTGACGCCGGAGACGAGCACGTCGTTGTCCGCGGTTCCGTTGAGATCGGCGCGGTCGTTACCGCCGTTGACGGCGAACGCATAAACCTTTTCGAAGCGGGACGCCGAGCCGTAGTAGCTAATGTCGGCGTTCTGAATGGTGCTGCGGACGTCTTTGCCGATGAAGCGGTCGTCGCCGCTGGAATCGTACAGATAGGCTTCGTCAATTCCGCCCGCGTACGAGTAAGCGTAAACGCGGTCGAAACCATAGCTACGATTGTCGTATCCGATGCCGTACAGGGCTCCGGACGTCGGGCTCATTTCGAACGTGTCGACGCCGACGGCGTCCCACATCATGGCGAGGTCGTTCCCCGACGTGGCATACGCCTCGACCAGTTCGAAGCGCGACGCCGAGTTGTAATAGTTGGCGCCGGTCATCCAACTGCGGGCTTCCTCGCCGACGAAATTGTCGTTTCCGCTCGAATCGGTGAGTTCAACGGTATCGACGCCTCCCGTGTAAGAATAGGCGTAAGCCCGCCGGAAACCGGTGACCGTATTGCTGAAGCCGGTTCCCTGCAAGGTCGCCGACGTGGGCGAGGCCTCGAACGTGTCGTTGCCGGCGGAGTCGTAAAGATAAGCGAGATCCTCTCCGCCGCCCGATGCGACGTCGATCGTCTCGAAACCGTCGGCGTCGATATCGATCCACGAGCCGACGAAGTCCATTGTCCCCGGATTGAAGGCGACGTTGTCGATGCCGGTCGTGCCGACGACGTGCAAAGTGTCGGCGCCGTTCTGACCGTGTACGCCGATGGCCGTCAGATTGACCGGATCGAAGTCGTATTGCGTTCCGTTGATGACGACGGTCGTTAAGACGCCGCTCGCGTTCACCGTGACGACGTCGTCCCCCCCCGTGCCGTTGATATCGAGCGTCGTCGGCCTGACGATGATGTTGAGCGTGATATCGCCGATGCCGCTGATCCCCCCGTCGGCTTCGTAACCGTCGACGGCAATCTGATAGGCGGTTCCGGCGATCGCACTCAATGTCAGTTTGCTGGTGGGATTTAACCCGTCGTCGTCGTTGCTCGCGATCGTCGTGAGCGACGCCAAGTTGCTGCCGGTGTAAACGCCGAGCAAAGTGTCGAAAGCGGTTCCGGTGGTGTTGATCTCGACCTCGGCGCTGAACGCCGCGGTCCACGTCCACCACACCGACGCTCCGCCGGCGCTTCCGGCGTGATTGGTCTCGCCGGCCTCTTTGCCGCCGAACAGATTCGATCCCGTGACGGTTCCCGAGGCCCCGCCGATCGTCGTACGGTTGGCGAAATTGTCGTTGACCGGCGCCGTCTGCAGACGCAGTGTGACGTTGCCTTGCGATCCGTCGAAACCATCGACGGCGATCTGGTAGGTCGTCCCCGCGACCGCGTTGAACGTCACCTGGCTGCCGAAGTTCAACACGTCGTCGTTACTGGCCACTTCACTGAGCGAGGCGACATTGGTACCGGTATACACGGCGAGCAGCGTATCGAAATCGCTGCCGAGAGTGTCGATCCGCACCGAACCGGTCGAGGACGCGGTCCAACTCCACCAGACCGACGCCCCGCCGACGTCGCCTGCGTGAAGGGGTTCGGAGGCCTGTTTCGTTCCCCCGAGATTCGATCCGTTCACCGTCGCCGATGAACCGTTGATTGTCACGCGATTGGCGAAGTCGTCGTTGGCCGGCGGCGTTCGCAGTTGGAGCGAAACAGTTCCTTGAACGCCGTCGAAGCCGTCGACGGCGATCTGGTAGGTGGTTCCCGCGACCGCGTTGAACGTCACCATGCTGGTTTGTTCGAAATAGTCGTCGTTACTGACGACTTGAACGAGCGATCCGACGCTGCTGCCGGTGTAGACGCCGAGCAGCGTATCGAAGTTGCTGCCGAGCGTATCGATCTGCACGTGACCGCTGGTCGAAGCGGTCCACGTCCACCAGACCGACGACCCGCCATTCTTCCCGGCGTGATTGGTTTCGGAGACCTCTTGGGAGGCGCCCGAGTTGGTCGCCGTCAGATTGGCCGATGATCCGTTGATAACGGTGCGGTTGGCGAAATGATCGTTGGCCGGCGGCGTCGACAGGTGAAGCGTGATGTTCCCCTGAGCGGCATCGTAGCCGTCGACGGCGATCTGGTAGGTCGTTCCCGCGACCGCTTGAAACGTGACCCGGCTGGTCATATCGAATTGATCGTCGTTGCCGGCGACCAGCGTGAGAATACTCACGCCGCTCCCGGTATACACCGCGAGCAGCGTATCAAAAGTGCTGCCGAACGTATCGAATTGGACCTGTCCGGTCGAGGTAGCCGTCCACTTCCACCAGACCGATGCGCCGCCCGCATTTCCCGCGTGATTCGGTTCACCCGCTTGTTTCGTCGCCGTGACGTTGGTTCCCGACATCGTCGCGGTCGACCCGATGATATTGATGCGGCCGGAAAAATTATCGTTGGCGACCGACAACATCACCCGCGATTCGAGTTTTTCCGAGCAAACCAGCGCAGGCCGCAAACCGCCGCGACGCGCGAAATTTCGCAACGGCTGGGATCGCGGCACATTTCGCCAAAACGGGCGTTGAGTCTTCCGGCGAAGCCAGGGAATGAAGAACATGAAACGACTCCAGTTGCAGATGCGGACGCCTCGATTCAAAATTCTCGGTCGGCCCGACGCATGATGCGGCCCATGACGGCGCGGCGAAGCCCATGTGGTGTTCAACCGGCACCTCTTCAAACCTATGTCATGATTTCGACCACACATAACGCGCACTGCGATTGCCGAAAAAAGTCCCATTTTCCTCCCGCTGCAAGCGTTACAAGCGGTATGCTCGTCACCATTCCCTGACGAGCAACTCCCGCGACGCGTCCGACGCCGACTGCGAAAAAACACCGATCAACCATGACTTACACGTGCCGACCGACTAAACTGAAATGGCGCACGTGCTGTTGTGCGCGCGTAGGAGTACAGGCTTCAGCCTGCTCTTGAAAACAGAAAAACTAAAAGACAGCCTAAAGGCTGGACTCCTGCAAACGGTAATCAGGCTTATGAAGAGATTCAAAAGCATCCTCATCGCCACGGCGATTGTGACATCGGGTCTGGGGGCGGATGCCGCCGATGAGGTCAATTTCAGCCGCGATATTCTGCCGATATTGTCGGACCGCTGCTTTTATTGCCACGGGCCCGAACCGACGCATCGCGAGGCCGACTTGCGTCTCGACGATGAGACCGCCGCGACGGCTGACCGCGGCGGACATGCTGCGATCGTGCCCGGCGATCCCGCTGCGAGCGAGTTGCTCAGCCGCATTTCGTCGGATGATCCCGACGTGCTGATGCCGCCCCCCGCCTCGCGCCGCGAAAAACTTTCACCGGAAGAAATTCAAAAATTCCGCGTATGGATCGCCGGCGGTGCGAAATGGGGAAAGCACTGGGCCTTCGAAAAACCGCAGCGCCCCGCTGTGCCGAACGAAGAGATGCATCCGATTGATGCCTTCATTCGAAAGCGATTGAACAAAGCGGGGCTCAGTCCGTCACCCGCCGCCGACAAGACGACGGTCATCCGTCGGCTGTCGTTCGACATCACCGGACTGCCGCCGACTCCCGCCGAGGTCGATGCGTTTCTCGCTGATGAATCGCCCGAAGCGTACAACACCTTGATCGACCGGCTTCTGCGCTCGCCGCATTATGGCGAGCGGATGGCCATGTGGTGGCTCGATGCGGCGCGTTACGCCGACACCGACGGCTATCAGGGAGACGCCGTCCGCAGCAACTGGCCCTGGCGCGACTGGGTGATTCAGTCGTTCAACGAGAACAAACCGTTCGACAAATTCACGATCGAACAATTCGCGGGCGACTTGCTCCCCGAAGCGACTCCCGAGCAGATTCTC
>JBBECD010000168.1:0-18790 GCA_040881995.1 Planctomycetaceae bacterium | reverse complement strand
GTACCACCTTCGCTCGTTTTCAGAAATCCCTCATTTATCGCCACGGGCGGTATAGTTCGTCTGCGTTCATTGTTCACAGCCCTGGCGTTGCAAACAACCGCAGCGCGACGAGTCGGCCTAATTCCACGGCGGCGAAGCACAGTAGCAGATGGCCGAGAACAGTCCAGGCCGCTGCGCGGCTTTCTCCCACGTGCAGCAACGTCACGAATTCGTAGCCGAATGCCGAGAAGGTCGTGAAACCGCCGAGCACGCCGGTGACCAGAAAGAACCGCCATGCCGACAGATGCTCGCCGCGGCCGCTGAACCATGTCATCGCGATGCCGATGACGAAGCAGCCGATGATATTGACGGCGAGCGTTCCCGCCGGCACAAACGCCGGGAATCGGCGCTGGATTACTCCCGAGAGGACGTAACGCAGCACCGCTCCCGCAAATCCGCCGAGTCCGACGGCGATCCAGTTCGGAATCATGGCGTGGCGATCTTCCACAAATGAGCGTCGCTGCGAACATACAGCCCGCCGTTCGCCGCGGAGGGAGTGCAGAGAATGGTCTCCTGCAAGTCGTTCTCCGAAATCTGCTCCCCTTCGGTTTCACCCGCGCGCACCACGTAGCCGATCCCCGCTTCGTTGAACAGATAGATGTAACCGTTCGCGGCGAGCGGCGTCGAACTGAACGGCCCGGCCACGCGCATCTTCCAGATTTCCTCGCCATTCGTCGGGTCGACGCACAACAGCACGCCGGCCCGCGTCACGACGAAAATTCGGCCGTCGTAATAGATCGGACTCGCCGTCGACGGCGGCGCTTTGGGGGACTGCCAGACGATCGCCGGTTCTTTAGAACCGGGCAGCGTGCGGAGCGCGGTCAATCCATTGGAGGGGACAAACACCGTGCCGTCACCGGCGACGCTCGACGGAATCCCCGAGGCTCCTTGCGTGTACGTCCAGACGACGTCGCCCGTCTGCGGATTTACCGCCTGCAAGTCGGTCGGCGATTGCAGCAACACGAGATCCTCTTCTTCCGTCAAGCCGCGCAGAATCGTCGGCGAGGCCCAGTTGGCGATCTGCGGACGATCGAGTTTCCAGCGCGGTTCACCGGTCTCGACATTCAGCCCCGTCGAGAACGACTCGGCGTCGTTTTCCACTTGCACGATCAATGTGTCCCCCATCACCACCGGAGACGACGCCATGCCGAGACTGTTGCTGGCGTTGGGATAGTCGTGAGTCAGCCCGCGGAACCACAGCAGATTGCCATTCAGATCGAGACAGATGACGTCGTTGCTCGAATAAAACGCGAAGATGCGCTCGCCGTCGCTCGCGGGTGTTGGTGTGGCGTTGCACATTTTTGGGTGGCACATCGTGCGGCCGGTGGCCCACGCCTGCCGTTCCCACAGTTGCTCGCCGCTGTTCGCATCGAAACAGGTCACGTGCAACCGGTCCTGATGAAACCTGCTGCTCGACGTGACGACGACCTTGTCGCCGATCACAATCGGCGTCGAGAGTCCGCGTCCCTTCAGATCGACCTTCCAGGCAATGTTCTCGCCCGCCGCCGTCCACGACGTCGGTAACGGCTCGTCGTCCGAGCGGCCGTCGGTGTCGTTGCCGCGAAACTGCAACCAGTCTCCCCCGCTTAACAGCACCACCGCCGCAAGGGCGAACATCCACGTGGTTGCAAATCGTCTCAAGTCGTTCATAGTGAGTCTCGTTTTTGTAGATGATTTTGAATGACGAATGTCGAAGCACAAATGACGAATCAAATCCGAATGACGTATGTCCCAATGTCGAAAAGGTCGACTCGACGCACATGTTTCGAATTTCGTCATTCGTGCTTCGTCATTGATTCGATATTCGGATTTCGACATTCGGATTTCCATATACTCATTTCTTCAACGCAACTTTTCGGCTGCGGTTTGTCTCCCTCGCCGACGTCGTGTTGTCCTCATTCATCGGATGAATGGCGATCCCCGAGGCGTTGCAGACGCGTAATTGATACTGATACCGCTGCGCCCAATCTTCGGTCTGTTCGTTCTGGCAGAGCTTCAGCAAGATCACGTTTGTCCCTTCTTTAAACTTCGCCGGGACGATGTATTGATCGATCGCCATGCCGCGGTGATATTCCTCGCGGCCGAAGAGCATTTCGTTGTTGACCCAGACCTTCCAGGCGTTGGGGGTGCCCAGCCGCAGTTCGACGTCCTGATCTTTCTCGCTATCGAATTCGACGCGAGCGTACATCACGGCACCTTTGTAGGCTTCGATCTGTTTGGCGATGTCGACGATGCCGTAGGGATCGCTGGTGCTTAACTCCGACCAGTTCACTTCGCCGAGTTTGCCGACATACGACTTATCGAGGTCGGCGGATTCTTCCGGTTCGTACGTGGTGAAGAACCCTTTCTTCTCGGTGTTATCGAACGGGCCGGTCAGTTTCCATTCCTTAATGAAGCCGAAGTGTTTCGCGATGTCGACTTCGACGCCGAGTTCTTTGAGCGCTTCGGTGATCGTCTTCACCTGATCGTCGTCGGTCGCGCCGACGAGCGCCTGTTGATACGCTTCAATCGCCGCGTCGTTTTCGTTTTTCTCTTTGTGCGCTTTGCCGGCATCAATCGATCGGGCCACGGCTTCGCGGCGGAATTCGGGACTGGGGTCGGTGATCATCTGCGGAATCAATTCGTCGGCGATCCCCGCGTCTTCGACCACCAGCCATTCAAAAGCCAGCCGGCGGGCCCGCGGTGCGTTGTCGGCGTTTTCCACATACGCGAGCAGATCCTTCGCGGGAAGTTTCGTCCCTTTGGAAATCGCCCGGTCGGCGATCGTCTCGAAACTCCCCCGTAGCCAGTTCAGCGCTAGCGGATTCGCCTTGTTCATCGCCAATAAAATCGTCGGCAGCACGTCGACGTCGTAGCTGCCGAGATTCTGCACCGCGACAACGGCGTCTTTGTGTCCCTTCCCCTCCTTGTCGACGGCGAGAATCAGATCGATCAACCGATCGGCCTCCGCCGCGAATGTTTCGGTGATCGAAACCGATCCACCGATAAGAAAGCCAGCGAAGGCAAGCGCAGAGACGCTCACCCGATTTGTTCTGATCATGCTATTCACTCCTCGCGTTGATGGTGATTCTAAAATTCAGGATAGTGTCACGCAAAGGCGCGAAGGCGCAAAGGAAAGTAGACAGGACGGCATTTATGTCTTTAACTTAGCGCCTTTGCGCCTTCGCGTGACAAAATTTCTCATTTTAACCGCCAGTGGGCGTTGTTGACTTCGAGCGCCGTGTGGCCTTTGTGTTCGTCGTAGACCTGATGCATCTCTTCGATCGAATCGAAGTAGCCGACGATAAACGCCGCGCTGAACGATTCGCCCGCTTTGATCGGAATCTCGCCGAATTCCTCGATCAGACAGACATACCCGCGTTGATGACACCACGCCTCGGAGACAATGTTCGGGTCGAGCGTCATCCCCGCCAGCCACGGGCCGTCTTTGCCCGTTTCGGGGTCGCGGAGATGATACGCCCGGATAATCCGTTCGGGCAACTCTTTGACGTTGTCCCGGCGATAATTGAACCGCTCGTCGGGAGCGAAATCTTCAAAAAATTCTGTCGACGGAATCGTCCCCTCGTAACTCAGATAAATCTCGGAGAACGAATCCCCTTCATTATGATTGATGTGCCCCGGCATGTCGATGCGCAAAAACATCGCCTCGCTGTCGTTCACCGCGTCGATTTTATCCATCGAGATGAAATAGCGTTTCCCCTTGGGGAAAACGAGTAGTTGCGTCCACGTCGAGCCGTGCTTTTTCCCCGGTGCAGCGGTGCGATAACGGAAACTCTGCTTGACGGCGACGAAGTCGAGGCCGTTGATCACCTCGGGCTTGAGGACGCGGGCCTGCGTGCAGATTTGCGGCCCTTCGATCGAGCGTTTTTGTCCCTTGCCGTGATACGAATTCCCCGTGAGATACACCATCTCTTTGGGGAGCTGGTCGCGGTACGCCTCATCGCTGCCGGGTTCCATGATCCAGTCGACGATGTCCAGCCCGTAGCCGAGATCGCGAAAACCGGTCTTCTTGTCGAGAAACGATTGCCGTTCGACGCCGGTCACGTAACCGGTCTTGCGGATCGACGCTTCCAGATCGGCCGTGCCGATCGTGATCCGTTCGTCGGTTTCGCTGATTGTGATCGGTTCATCGGCGAAAGCACCGGAAGCTCCTATCGTCAGAAACAAAGCGACACAGATTCCGAGCGGGCGGGCGTAACGTTGGGCGAGCATCGATCTCCCTTTTCGACCGGATTAACAATATGGCATTTCGGCGGCTATGCTTTTAGACCGCCTGATGTTCTCGCTATGATACCTATTGAGCCCGCGATGGCAAATGATGACGTCCCCACGTCGGCCTTGTTCTTCACAAAGTTTAAAGGGAATCCCCCATGCAATCTCGCCGTGCGTCCTGGGTGTTGCTTTGTTTCTCGCTGATTTTCAGCATTTCGCCAGCCGGCTTCGCTGCCGAAAAACTGCGAGTGCTGATGCTCACCGACAGCAAGGGCTACCGTCACGGCTCTGTGACGCGCCCTGAGGGGCAGCTTTCCCCCGCCGAGATCGCCGTCACGCAGCTCGGGCAGCAGACCGAGTTGTTCACCGTCGACTGTACGCAAGAGACCGCCGCCGATTTCACCAAAGAGAATCTGCAGAACTACGACGTCGTCATTTTCTACACGACCGGCGAACTCCCCATCGCCGAGGAAGACCGCGATTACTTCCTCAACGACTGGCTCAAGCAGAAAGGGCACGGCTTTATCGGATTTCACTCCGCCGCCGATACGTACCGTGCTGACGACGACGACGCCCTCAACGAGAAATACAAATGGTACTGGGACATGCTCGGCGGGACGTTCAACGGCCATCCCTGGAACTCGGGCGATACGGTGACTATCACGGTGCACGACAGCGATCATCCCACGATGCAGCCGTTCGGCGAGGAGTTCACATTCCGCGATGAAATCTATCAGTACAAAAACTGGCAGCCCGAGAAAGTCCGCGTGCTGATGAGCCTGAACATGGCGAAGACGGCGACGAAGAAGCCGTATCACGTCCCCGTGGCATGGGTCAAATCGTGGGGCGACGGCCGCATTTATTTCAACAACCTCGGCCACAATCCCGAGACATGGACGAACCCGGTTTTCTTGAAGTCGGTCGAAGAAGGGATCAAATGGGTCACGGGGCAGATCGATGGTGAGGCAACGCCGAACCCGGAGGTCTCGGCCCAGCAGGAAGAGAAGGCGAAAGCGGACGCACAATAATGTCGAATGTCGAAATCCGAATGTCGAATCAAATCCGAATGACGAATGCCCTAATGACGAAACGGGGTACGAATCATATTCGACATTTGGTCATTCGGTCTTCGACATTGATTCATCATTCGGATTTCGACATTCGACATTCATTTAACCCAACAGGACATCAACCACCATGCCCAGCCGCGCTGCCGCCGAACACCGTTACGAAAAACTGACCTGGCCCGAAATCAACGACGCGGTGGCGATGAACAAAGTCTGCATCGTGCCGTGCGGGGCCGTCGAGCAGCATGGGCCGCATTTGCCGCTCGACGTCGATCTCGTCTGTCCGCTGGGGATCGCTCATGCCGCGGGACGGCAGATCCCTTCGCAGTTGCTCGTGCTCCCGATTCTGGCCTACGGCTACACCGGACACGTGATGGATTTCCCCGGCACGATCAACACGCACTACGAGACGTTCATCAAGCAGGTGCTCGACGTCACGCAGTCGCTGGCGTATCACGGGTTCAAGAAAATCATTCTGCTCAACGGCCACGGCTCGAACATGCCGAACCTCGATCTTGCGGCGCGGCGGACGAATCTCGAAACCGACGCCGAGTGCACCGTCATCGCATGGTGGAACCTGCTGACGGTCGACAAAGCGTTTCTGCCGAGTTGGCGCGAAAGCAAATTCCCCGGCGGTTGTGCGCATGCCTGCGAACTCGAAACGTCGCTGTACATGTACCTCGATGAAGAGAACGTCCGCAAGGACAAAATCAAGAACGGAAAAATCAGCTTCAACGAAGACGATTCGCCGTTTAATTGGGTCGACCTCTTCGCCGCCGGCCCCGCGACGGTCATTTCGTGGACGAGCAGCTACTCCGAAACCGGCGTTCTCGGCGAGCCGGAACTCGCGACGAAAGAAAAAGGAGAACGCGCCTGCAACGAAGCGGTCAAGCAGTTATGCCGGTTCGTGGATTACTACCAGAAACGGCCGATCGATCGCCGGCATAAAGAACAGCGTCCCGAGCCGACGATGGGGATGCCGTGGAACCAACGGGATTCGTTGTAGGGGATTGGGGGTTCGGGTGAAAACCGTTTAGCCGCGACGCGGAGGGTCTCCGTAGCGGAGCGTTTTTGGCGATATACGATAACCGAGGCAGAGATGCGACGGTTTTTCATCAAATATGGGTTTGACGCAACGATCGTGTGCATTCTTCTCAGTATCGTCGCCGTTGTCGCGCTACCCATTTATCAGAACCATCGTGCCGAGGAAGCACTGGGTCGCTTGATGAACGGTGATCGCGACATTGAGATCACACAATTCGTCATCGAAGGGCAACAGCGACGAATTATCTGCGACGATGCCGAAATCTGCATTTATGTCTCAAATGCCTTTACGGAATCGATATTGGACGATTCCTCCAGCGGCAATTCGTATCATTCTACTTTCAGAATGAATGGGCTTGATGTATGGGTTGAATGTACCTACTTCTTGGGCGGTATCGGATTGTCGATCCCTGCCGACGATCCATGGGAAATTGGAATTCCTACGCGCTCAATTTATTTTCGAGGAGACGTTCCAACGAAGCTAACGCAGATGTGGGAATTTCTCGCCGCACCCCTCAAAGAAGTCTCCGGCAAAGTGATGCACGTGCCTGACGACGGCGAGCCTTATTTCACGTTTGATCAATCGATCTGGGATCCGAACTGATTGACATCGAGATTCGCCCTCAACCGCGTTTCGTGTCAATCTCACGGTCCGGTCCCATGCCAACATCGCGGCCGGCGCCTTCCGAACCGGCGGTGCCGTCATCGCGTTTGCGGGTTTCGTCGACTGGTTTCGCCCGATCGTGTTGGGTCGGATCCGGAAAGTTGACGTCCGGCACATCAGCCGGTTGGTCGATCGGAATATTTTTGGTCGTCGATTTGGTATTCTTCCGTGAGGTCTTTTTATCGGCCATGATGACTCCCGAACGCGTCAAGTCGCGTAACATGTGAATGTGATCTGATATTCTCTCAGACCAATTTTTCGCGGCGACAGACCGGGCAGCCATCGGGGAAAACCCGAGTCTAAGAACAGGTGATTGACGAGTCAGGATTGATGTAATGGCCCCAATCGCAAGTTTTGAAGTTGCGCCGTGCGTTCAACGAATATTCTGATATTCGTTTGACTTTCGTGGTCAGTTGGTCATAATCGATGCCGATGAACGGAATAAACCACGGCGGATGGAGTTTCCTTCGCCGACCCTCCCCGAGATCGGTATCAGTTCCATGACGATTCTGCTGCTGCTCGCCGTATGTTTTCTCGCCTATTCGAACGGCGCGAACGATAACTTCAAAGGAGTGGCCTCGCTGTTCGGCAGTAAGACCGCCGATTATCGCACGGCCATTGCCTGGGCGACGTTGACGACGTTCGCCGGATCGGTCGCCGCGATTTTTCTCGCGGAGTCGCTGCTGACGAAGTTCTCGGGCAAAGGGCTCGTTCCCGACGAACTGGCCGCTTCCGAATATTTCTTGCTGTCGGCGGCTCTCGGTGCGGGATTAACAATCATTCTCGCCACGTACACCGGGTTTCCCATTTCGACCACGCATGCTCTCACCGGTGCCATGGTCGGCAGCGGCTGGATGGCCGTGGGGCCGCAGGTGAACTTCGACGTTCTCGGCAAAGCCTTCTTTCTCCCTTTATTGGTCAGTCCGCTGATGGCGATCGTGCTGGGAGCGTGTTTGTATCTCTCGTTACGCTGGTTTCGTCTGCAATGCGGCATCACGAAGGAATGGTGCGTCTGCATCGGCGAAACGCGGAGCGTGGTGCCGATGCCTCAACCGTCGTCGGTCATCGCGATGCAAGCGGCCGCTCCGGTAATTGAAGCCCGCGTCGATGAGCAGACGCAATGCGACCAGCGATACGCCGGACGATTTCTCGGCGTGAATTGTCAGCAGACGATGGACGCCTTTCACTTTCTGAGTGCAGGCGTCGTCAGCTTCGCCCGCGGCTTGAACGACACCCCCAAGATGGCGGCGTTACTGCTGGTTCTGCCGGCATTCGGCATGCGTGGAATTCTCGTCGCCGTCGCCGTGGCGATCGCAGTCGGCGGATGGCTGAGCGCCCGCCGCGTCGCCGAAACGATGAGCCACAAGATCACGGGCATGAATCACGGGCAAGGCTTTTCGGCGAATCTCGCCACCGGATTGTTAGTCACGACGGCGAGCCTGTTCGGCATGCCGGTTTCGACGACTCATGTTTCGGTCGGCTCGCTGCTGGGCATCGGCCTCACCACGCGGCAAGCCGATTTCCGCGTCGTTCGCCACATCCTGCTCTCGTGGCTGGTGACGTTGCCGTGCGCCGCGTTGCTCGGCGGATTCGTGTTCTGGCTGACGTCTCGATAACGGGAAATGACGTTTTACGCGAGATCAAACAACATGATCTCGGCGGCGTTTGTTGCTTGAATGGTCAGCGACGTTTCATCGCTGACGGCGGCTCCGTCGCTGGTCGCAAGTTCATGCCCGTTGATGACGACCGAGCCGCGCAGCACCTGTAACCAAACATGCCGGCCCTCGGCGATCGCGTGTTCGATCTGCTCGCCGGCGTCGATGTTGGCCAGAAAAATGCGGGCGTCTTGATGAATCAACAGCGACCCATCGGCGGCGTCGGGCGAAGCCACCAGTTGCAATTGGTTACGGCGGCCGTTTTCGGCGAAGCGTTTTTGTTCGTAGCTCGGTTCAATTCCCTTCGTTTCCGGAAACAGCCAGATCTGATAGAGATGCACCGGCTCGGTCGCCGAGGGGTTGAACTCACTGTGCGTGATCCCCGTCCCGGCGGACATCCGCTGGAATTCGCCGGGACGCAGCACTTCGCCGTTCCCCATCGAATCCTTGTGTTCGAGCGCCCCTTCGAGGACGTACGTGACGATTTCCATATCGCGGTGCGGATGCGTGCCGAACCCCTGCCCGGGGGCGACGCGGTCTTCGTTCATCACGCGCAGGGCGCGAAACCGCACGTGACCGGGATCCTGGTACGTCGAAAACGAAAAGGTGTGATACGTATCGAGCCAGCCGTGGTCGGCGTGCCCGCGGTCGGCGGCTTTGCGGATTTGAATCATGATTTGATCTTTCATTAGGGTGGGGCGAGCGGAGCTTTGACCGCGCTGACCCACCCCACAAATGCTAGGAACGCCCCGATAATTAAAGCGAACCCCGCACCGCATTGCAGCTTCCTACTGGCAAAAACCGGTCTCATCGTCGTACAATCATTCTATAAATTCATTATAGCCGCGAGACATGTCGCTCGTTCAATGTCACACGTCTTATACTGATGGAAAGGAGTCGCCCATGTGCCGCCATCGCCTCTTCCCATTGGCCATCGCCGGAGTGTGTTTCGCGGCGACGTCTTTCGTTTCAGCGAATGTGAGCAAACCGTGACGGAACATCCGGAATCCGCCGACGTCTGGATCGTGTACATTCTGCGGTGCAAGGACGGCACGTTTTACACGGGCATTACGAAAGATATCACGCGGCGTTGCCGGCAGCACAATGCCGGAATCGCCTCGCGATACACCCGCAGCCGGCTTCCAGTCGAAGTCGTTTATCAGGAGTTGCTCCCCGGCCGCGGCGTCGCGCTCAAACGCGAACTCGCCCTCAAAGCGATGTCGCGGAAGAATAAGGAAGAGATGATTCGCGGCGAGGGAAAGAATTCATCCGATTGATTTGGTTGTCGAGAACAGCAATACCTCCTGCCCCAGTCGCTCGAAGCTCGATTCGAGCGTCATCCCCAATTTTTCGACGACGCGCAGCGACGCCTGATTTCTTTTCTGCACTGTCGCGATGACGCGGGGCATGTGCAGCGTCGTCAGTCCGAATGACAAGACATTTTGTGCGGCCTCGGTTGCCAGCCCTTGCCCCCAATACTCCCGCGCCAACCGCCAGCCGATCTCCGGCACGCCATCCGTGGGAACGTATCCGCAAAAGCCGATAAGCTGTTCGTCTGCTTTATGGAGAACGGCCCACCGGCAATAGCCAAGTTCTCGCGACAGCCTTTTTGCCGTATCAATACAGTCCAGCGTTTGTTCCCTCGTCCAGGGAACGCCTTCGCGGACAAACCGCATCACCGGCGGATCGGCGCAGATCGCATGAAACGCTTCCAGATCATCCGTAATGAATTCACGAAACGCGAGTCGTTCGGTCTCGGGCGGAATAGTCATAGGGGCGATTCTCCTCGCGGGGGGGGAGATTATACCATGTGAATGCTGGGTGAGCGACATGTCGATGGGGAGATGGGGAGATGGGGAGACAAGAATGAAGACATCGCCGCGACTCCCCATCTCCCGATCACCCCATTCCCCACTCTTCTTCCTGCAAGCCTTGCCGCTCATTGGAGTCGGCCCGTATACTTCCTGACTGTACTGTCGTCGAAACCGTCGTCGAAACACCGATCACGAACCGCTGCTGCGCCCTCATATGCTCTCCACCGACATCGTTATTCGCGGGGCTCGCGAACATAATCTCCGCAACGTCTCGCTGAATCTCCCGCGCAACAAGCTCATCGTCATGACCGGCGTGAGCGGTTCGGGGAAGAGTTCACTGGCGTTCGACACGCTCTACGCCGAGGGACAGCGGCGATACGTCGAGTCGCTTTCCAGCTACGCGCGGCAATTTCTCGGTCAGATGTCCAAGCCCGACGTCGATGCGATCACCGGACTGGCTCCGTCGATTTCGATCCAGCAAAAAGCCGGCGGACGCAATCCCCGCAGCACCGTCGGCACGATCACCGAAATCTACGATTACCTCCGCGTGCTCTACGCCCGCGTGGCGCAGGGTTACTGCTCGAACTGCGGCCAGCCGATTGCTGCGCAGACGATCGAGCAGATTTACGATCACGTCGCCGCGATTCCCGAGGGGACGAAGTATCTCATCCTCGCCCCTTTGATTCAGCAGCAAAAGGGAGAATACCGCGACCTGTTCGAAGACCTGCTCAAGCAGGGATACGTTCGCGCCCGCGTCGACGGCAAGATCGTGCAGCTCACGGATAATCTGCAACTCGATCGGCAGATGCGGCATAACATCGAGGTCGTCGTCGACCGCCTCGTCGCCGGTAAGGTGACGCGCACCCGGTTGATGGAATCACTCGAAAACGGCCTGAAATCGGGAACCGGACGGCTGATCATTTCCCAAGCCGACGGCGAGACGCCGCGCGAATCGCAGGACGCAGCACCGACAAAGAAAAAACGCCGATCAAAACCATTGGCATCGGCACAACTCTTCACCGACAAAAACGAGGAATCGTCCCCCTCAATGGGTGAAGCGGGCGACCGGCTTTTCAGTGCGCATTACGCCTGTGCGAAGTGCGGCATCAGTTACGAGCCGCCGTCGCCGCAGATGTTCAGCTTTAATAGTCCAATGGGCATGTGCCTCGACTGCAACGGGCTGGGGATGCGGCATGAATTCGTCATAGAAAGCCTGATCTCCGACCCGTCGAAATCGCTCGCCAAGGGAGCGATCGATCTGATGGGGACGTGGAAAAAAATCGGCCGCTGGCGACGCCATCTTTTCGAAGGAATCGCCCGCGCCATCGAAATCGATCTCGAACTTCCGGAGAAATTCGTCCTCGCGCAACCCTGGAACGAACTCCCCGAACAGGCCCGCCACCTCTTTCTGTACGGGCTCGGCGATCGGCATATCACGTTCCAGTGGAAATACTCCGGCGGCCTCTGGAAACACGGCGGGACGTACGCCGGTTACATCAACGAATTGCTCGATACGTATCGAAAGTCCAACAACCCGATGCGACGCCGGCAGCTCGAAAAACATATGCAGTTCGTGCCGTGCAGCACTTGCCGGGGAACGCGGCTGAGTCCGCAGGCCCGTTCGTTTCGTCTGGCTTCGAATGCGCTGCGAACGTCCAAAAACGAAGCTCGATCGCTCTCTCTTCCGGAAGTCTGTCAGTTGAGCGTCGGCGAGGCGACGCAATTTTTCGCCGAACTGGTGCTCGATCAGACGGGACAGACGATCGCGGTTGAACTGCTCAAGGAAATCCGCGGCCGGCTCGGTTTTCTGCTGCAATGCGGACTCGATTATCTGTCGATCGAGCGGAGCGCCCCCACGCTTTCCGGCGGCGAAAGCCAGCGCATTCGGCTTGCCTCGCAGATCGGCTGCGGTCTCGTCGGCGTCGTCTACATTCTCGATGAGCCGTCGATCGGTCTGCATCCCCGCGACAACAAACTGCTGCTGAACAGTTTGTGCCGGCTGCGCGATCAGGGAAACACCGTGATCGTCGTCGAACACGACGAAGAGACAATCCGTGCGGCCGATCACATCGTCGATTTCGGTCCCGGCCCCGGCGTCCGCGGCGGCGAGATCGTCGCCGAGGGTTCGTATCAGACGGTGATCGATGCGAAACGGAGTCTGACGGGCGATTATCTCGCCGGTCGGCGGGCGATCGTCGTTCCCGAGAAACGCCGGATGAAGGGGAAGCAGAGCCTCGTCATCAAAGGGGCGAGTCATCACAACTTGCAGAATCTCGACGTCGAGTTTCCGCTGGGAATGTTCATTTGCGTCACCGGCGTCAGTGGCTCGGGCAAAAGTTCGCTCGTCAACGATATCCTGTGGCAGGTGCTCAACCGCGACGTGAATAAAGGGAACGGCTCGCCGGGAAGTTACAAAAAATTCGAAGGACTCGATCTCATCGACAAGGCGATCGACATCGATCAATCGCCGATCGGCCGCACGCCGCGCTCGAACCCGGCGACGTATGTCAAGCTGTTCGATCTCATCCGCGAGTTCTTCACGCATTTGCCCGAGTCGAAAATGCGGGGCTACAAATCGAGCCGGTTCAGCTTTAACGTCGACGGCGGCCGCTGCGAAGCCTGCGACGGTTACGGCGCGACGAAGCTCGAAATGGATTTTCTCGCCGACATCTGGGTGACGTGCCCGGTCTGCGAGGGGAAACGGTTCAATCACGAGACGCTCGAAGTCCGCTTCAAGGGGGCGAACATCGCCGAAGTGCTGAATATGGACGTCGCCGAGGCACTGGTGCATTTCGCGAATTTTCCGCGGATCGTCAAACTTTTACAGACGTTGCACGACGTCGGACTCGATTACCTGAAACTCGGCCAACCGTCGCCGACGCTCTCCGGCGGCGAAGCCCAGCGCATCAAACTCGCCCGCGAACTCGGCAAACGCTCGACCGGTAAGACGGTGTATCTGCTCGATGAACCGACGACGGGCCTGCATTTCGCCGACGTCGAAAAACTGCTCGAAGTGCTGCACGGCTTCGTCGACGCCGGCAATACCGTCATCGTGGTCGAACATCATCTCGACGTTCTCAAAACGGCCGATTGGCTGATCGATCTCGGCCCGACGGGGGGCTCCGGCGGAGGTCAACTCGTCGCGGTCGGCACCCCTGAAGAAATCGCGGCGTGTGAGGAGTCGTTTACGGGGCACGCTCTGAGAGAAGTTCTGCCCGCGGAGTCGATCAAATCGACTCCCCACAAGACAAAGGCGAAAAAGAAAAACGGCAACGGCGCACTCATCAGCACGGCGTTTCCCGCGGCGACTGATATCGCCTTCGACGCGCAAAATCAAATCGTGATTCGTGGGGCATCGCAGCACAACTTGCAGAACATCGACGTGACGATCCCGCGCGAACAGATGTCCGTCTTCTGCGGCCCGAGCGGCAGCGGAAAATCGTCGCTCGCGATGGACACGATCTACGCCGAGGGACAGCGCCGGTATGTCGAATCGCTCTCGGCGTACGCCCGGCAGTTTCTCGGGCAGATGCCCAAGCCCCGGGTCGAGCACATTCACGGCCTCTCGCCGGCGATCGCCATCGAGCAGAAAAATATCGGTCACACGCCCCGCTCGACCGTCGGCACCGTGACGGAGATTTACGATTATCTGCGCATCCTGTATTGCCGTTTGGGTCAGCCGTATTGTCCCGATTGCGGCATCAAAGTGCAGACGCAGACGACCGACGAAGTCATCGACCGCGTGATGGAGTTCCCCGAAGAGACGCGGCTGCTCGTTCTCGCCCCGCAGGAAGTTCGCGTCGGCCAATCGTACGACAAGCTGTGGGAGATGATCCAGCAGCGCGGTTTCACCCGCGTCCGCATCGACGGCGTGACGCATCGGCTTGAAGACGTCCCGCAGATCGATCGTCGGCGGAAACATCTCACCGAAATCGTCGTCGACCGCATCGTCGTTTCGGCGAAAGCCCGCTCGCGAATCGCCGATTCGATTGAACAGGCGCTCGCGCTCGGTCAAGGATTTCTCCGTGTTGCAGTCGTCGATAATGACCTCGAAGAAACCGACTGGAAGACCGAACATTTCAGTCTGCATCACGCCTGTCAGCAGTGCGGGCGAAGTTTCGAAGAACTCACGCCGCACAATTTTTCGTTCAACGGCCCGCTCGGCTGGTGTCCGAGCTGCGAAGGGTTAGGAACGACACAAGGGACCGATCTCTCGACGCTGGTAACAGATCCCACGCGCACGCTGCTCGACGGCGCCGTCTCGGCGTGGCCCGACCCGACATCAAATACGCTCTTCCGCGATATGTTGGAAGCAGTCGCCAAGCAATGTCACTTGCCGCTCGATGTGCCGTTCTCGCAACTGGAGCCGTATCAGCAGCGAATCGTGCTCTATGGCACGGGCGAGCGATGGTTGTCGTCGTCGAATCATCCGGGATTGCAATTCCAGTACAAGGGGTTGTACCCGGCCCTCGAAGACGCCGCTCGGGTCTCGCATGCGTATCGGCAAAAATTGATCGACCTTGTGGGTGAAGTCCCCTGCCCGGCGTGTCAGGGGAGCCGCATTCGTCCCGAGCCGGCGGCCGTCCGTCTGCACGGGAAGACGCTGCAACAACTCTGTTCGCTGCCGCTGGCCGGCGCGCTCACGTTCCTCAGGCAGATCAAATTCACCGCGCGTGAGAAAAAAATCGCCGGCGACTTGCTGACGGAAGTGATCGCGCGGCTGTCGTTTCTCGTCGAAGTCGGATTGCATTATCTCACGCTCAACCGTCCGATGCCGACGCTCTCCGGCGGTGAAAGCCAACGCATCCGCCTCGCGGGACAGATCGGCCGCGCGCTCACCGGCGTGTTGTACGTGCTCGATGAGCCGACGATCGGTCTGCATCCCCGCGACAACCGCCGATTGTTGCAGGCGCTGCATCGGCTCCGCGATCTCGGCAATACTCTCGTTTTGGTTGAACACGATCGCGAAGTGTTGCAGGCATCGGATCGGCTCTACGACTTCGGCCCCGGCGCCGGCCGCTTCGGCGGCACGCTCACCGCGGAAGGTACGCCCGCGGAACTCCGCCGCTTGAAAGCCTCGCTCACCGGTGCGTATCTCAGCGGCAAGCAGGCGATCCCGATTCCCAAAAATCGCCGCATGGCTTCCGTCGACGATACCCCTCCCGGCGGAGGCTGGCTCGAACTCATCGGCGCCCGACAACACAATCTCCGCGACGTGCATCTCCGACTGCCGCTCGGAACGCTGATCTGCATCACCGGCGTGTCGGGCTCCGGGAAAAGCACGCTCATCGAGAACACGCTCGCGCGAGCCGTCGCGCGCAAATTGAACCGGTCGGGAGAACAACCGGGTCCGTTCGATGAGCTCAAGGGAATCGAGCACGTCAACAAGCAGATCATCGTCGATCAACAGCCGCTCGGGAACACTCCCGCCTCGAACCCGGCGACGTACACCGGCGTGTTCGATCTCATCCGCGAGTTGTTCACCCGGCTGCCCGATGCGAAAGTTCGCGGCTATCGCCCCGCGCGATTCAGCTTCAACCGCCCCGGCGGACGTTGCGAAGACTGCGAAGGGAACGGCCAGAAAAAAATCGAAATGCATTTTCTTCCCGACGTGTGGGTCGAGTGCGAGACCTGCAAGGGAAGCCGCTATAATGCGGAAACGCTCACCGTGCAGTATCGTGGCAAGTCGATCGCCGACGTGCTCAATCTGTCGATCGGCCAGGCCCGCGAATTGTTCGACAACATCCCGAAAATCCGCGTGATTCTCGAAGTCCTCTGCGGCATCGGGCTCGATTACCTCACGCTCGGGCAACCGGCCCCGACGCTCTCCGGCGGCGAAGCCCAACGCGTCAAACTCGCCGCCGAACTCGCCCGTCCGCAGACCGGCAAGACGTTGTACCTGCTCGATGAACCGACGACCGGCCTGCACTTCGACGATATCGACAAGCTGCTCAAAGTCCTGCACGGCCTCGTCGACCTCGGCAACACAGTCGTCGTCATCGAGCATAATCTCGACGTCATCAAGACCGCCGATTGGATCGTCGACGTCGGTCCCGAGGCGGGAGCCGAAGGGGGACGCATCGTTGCCGAGGGAACGCCCGAAGAGATCGTCGCGAATTACGCTCCGCCATCGAAATCGAAAAAACGCAATAAGGACGCGGCGGAATTTCCCTCCGCCACTGCCGAGATGCTGGCGCCGGTTCTCGAAGAAGGAGACCGCGCCGAGCGGACGGTCATCGCGACCGAAGAACTCCGCGAAAAGAAAAAAGGAGACCTCGATCTCTCCGAGGTCGGCAAAGGGGCGCTTATGCCCTGGCAGCGCGACGGCCGGCATTGGCATCTCGTCGAACATATCTCTCATCAAGGTGCCCCTTGCCAATGGGAAAGCAAAGCCCTCGAAGCGATCATCGACCGCATCGAAGACCGCATCGAACAAAACCCCGGCTTCGCACCGGTGAACTGGAACGACCGCGGGGTCGTCGAAGTCACCGGCACGTCGCGTACGAAAGACTGGTTCCTCCACGCCCTCACCGGCGACGAGTGGATGCTCACGCTCAAATTCCGCGTCAAACGGCAGACGTTTAACGAAGACGAATTGCGCGGGCGCCTCCACCTTAAACCGTGGGACGACCTCGATGAGATTCCGATCTACGGCCGCGTGCCGCGCGTCCGCGTGAAGAATCTCAAAGGCCCCTGGCAAGAGGTCACGCTCGCCGTCCACTGGTTCAGCGAGATCGACACACCCGAGTTCAACGAATTTTTCGAGCAGGCGGTGAGGTCGTTCCTCGGGATGGTCAATCAGGCGAAACTCAACCCCGAAGACCTGATGCCCTGGAAAATCCTCGGACGGAAATGGCATATCTCACGAAAGGGATTTCCGTCCAACAAACTCGTCACCTGGGACGCAGCGGTCCTCGAAAAACTGTTCGACCTGCTGATCGAAGTCGCGCCCGAGGCGCAGATCGACTGGACCGGCAAGCAAAGCGTCTCGTTCGTCACGCCGGGCGACGGCGACCCCTGGGCGGTCGTCGTCACCAAACGCCGCGAAGGAATCGACCTGCAACTCTTCGGTGAACCCGGCGAGTTCGCTTTGGGCCGCATCTCCGAATTCGGCAGCGAACGCGACGTCGACATACACCGCTCGGGACAGGAAGTCGTTAAAATACGATTTGACGACATGCCGCAGATCAACGGAAAACTGAAGGAATTCCTCAAAGAACACGCGGCAAGCCGACAATCGATGCAGAAAACGAAATAAGAAAGCTATGTCCGCAGATTTTCGCAGATGCGCGCAGATGATGAAGACAAGTAAGAATTAACCACAGAGCCACAGAGGGAAAACAAGAGAGGGATGCAGTTTAAGGGCGGGTTTTCCCCCTCAAATATTTTCTCATCCGACTCTCCTTCAATCTCTGTGCCTCTGTAGTAAAAATGTCTTCATTCTCAAAATCTGCGCCCATCTGCGAAAATCTGCGGACAGTCTTCTCTTCTCACCGAGAGCTAACATGAAACAGCACGCCCCCCCGCCCCGCAGTCACGAACTTCTCGCCCGCGGAAACAGTCGGCTGCTGGTCGTCGACATGCAGGAGAAACTGTTGCCGCATATTCATGAGTCGGCGGTGCTCGTCGAGCGTTGCCGGCAGCTCATCCTGGGCGCAAAGACGCTGGGCGTGCCGATCTGGGCCACGGAGCAATATCCCAAAGGACTCAAACCGACGGTCGCCGAACTCGCGCCGCATCTCCCTCCACCGATCGAAAAACTCTCGTTCAGCGCGATGCCGGTGCTTGACTGGAATCAGCCGACCGGAGCCGACGTCGACCGGTATCAGGTCGTCGTCTGCGGCATCGAGTCGCACGTCTGCGTCTTGCAGACGGCGTTCGATCTCATCGCCAACGGCTTCCGCGTTTATCTCCCCGCCGACGCCGTGGGCAGCCGTCATCCACTCGACCGCGACATGGCGATCGAACGCCTCTCCGCCGCCGGAGCGACCGTCTGCACGACCGAGTCGGTGTTATTCGAGTGGTGCGAAACCGCCGGCACGGAGGAGTTCAAGACGATCAGCAAGCTCGTTACCGGCAAGCCGTGAAGAAGACTGGGAGAATACAACTTCTTCGTTTAGCCGCGACGCGCAGGGTTCCGTAGCGGAGCGTTTTCCCATCCCCCGTCGGATCGCCATTTTTCTGACTCATCCTTCATCCCTCATCCCTCATCCTTTATAATCAGCGCCATCGTCCATCAACTGTTGGAACAAGGAATGTGACATGACCTCTTCCCCTCCCGCCGTCTCTCGTCTC
>JBBECD010000167.1:0-18893 GCA_040881995.1 Planctomycetaceae bacterium | reverse complement strand
TACCACCTTCGCTCGTTTTCAGAAATCCCTCATTTATCGCCACGGGCGGTATAGCATAACCTTGCCGTGTAAAAATCTCCAGAAGGAAATGACAAGATACCGATCTCTGCGGAATTCCCGATAGGTGCGACGTCATCTGGACTAAAGGGCAGGTTTACCGGGCGGGGCGGACGGCGGATTTCACGCAGCGGAATCCCACATCATCACCGGTGCCATTTGATGCCATCGGCTTGCGGCTGCTGCTCGTCAACCGGTCGTAACGATCTTTCCACGACCCGCCGCGGATCACGCGTTGCGCGTCCGGCTCGCCGGTTTTGCCGTCTTCGTTTGACGTCCATGCGCTGCCGTCGCTGGGCGATTTTTCGAAGTTCGGATGCCAGTCGTCGGCGACGAATTCCCACAAGTAGCCGTGCACGTCGTACAATTCCCACGCATTCGGTTTGAGGGCGCCGACCGGCGGATCGTTTTCGGCGGCGTTGCCGGTATGCCAGGCGTATTCGCTCAAGATCGACGCCTGTTTGTCGTCGTCCCCCTCTTTCGTCGCGCTGTCGCCGAAGCTGTAGACCGTTTTCGTCCCCGCGCGGCAGGCGTATTCCCATTCCGATTCGGTCGGAAGACGGATTTCTTCGTCATCGGCGAGCAGTTTGCGTTCGCGCAACATTTGGGTGATCGTCTCGCAGAACTCGTTCGCTTCGCTCCACGTCATCATCTCGGCGGAGTTTCGCGGGCCTTTCCATTTGCTGGGATTGGCTCCCATGACCGCTTCGTACAGGTTTTGCGGCACTTCGTATTTGGCGATGGCGAATGGATATTTGAGCTTGACGACATGAGCGGGGCGTTCGCCGGTGGGGCCGTCGTCATTGCCCATCGTGAATTCCGTGGGGAATTCTTCTTCTCCCGGCTGGAGATCGACGAATTCCGACAGGAAGAGTTTAAGCAATGCGTCGGTCATCGCGTTTTTCTTCTGGGCATCCGCGGCGGGGGAGGAAGTTTCCCACGTTGAGAGCAGTGTGAGAACGATTGCGAACGAAAACACCGCACCGCGCGAAAGAATCTTCAAAACGCCTCTCCTTGAGTTAAAAATTCAACATTTCGAATCCCGGCGCGAACGGCAGGGAATTCGATTGATAATCCGTTGCATGATTCTCAAAGAAAGCCTGCGAATAATCAAGCCCTGCGGTGGTATTGGGGCCGTTTCTCACCACGCCGCCTCGAGAACCGTGCGGCAATCGGCCCGCGTCAACGGCCGCGGGTTCGAGGGGGTCGAGTGATCGTTCATCGCCGCCGCGGGGATCGAATGCAAATCGGCTTTGCCGACTCCCATCTCCCGCAGACGGAGCGGCAGGCCGACTTCTTTCATCAACGCGGTGCATGCGGCGGCGAGTTCTTCGGCAGCGCCGGTGATGCCGACCGCTTCCGCCATGCGTTTCATTTTGTCCGGGCATGCGTCCGCGTTAAATCTGAGGACGTGCGGCAATAACACGGCGTTGAGCGTGCCGTGATGCAGGCGGAGATGCGTAAACCCGCCGAGCGGATGACTCAAACTGTGAATCAAACCGAGCCCTTTCTGAAAACAGAGTCCCCCCTGGAGGGCCGCCATCATCATTTCGGAGCGGGCTTCTAGACGATGCGGCTCGCGAAACGCGGTCGGCAGGTTGATCCAGGCCCGGCCCAAACCGTCGAGGGCGATGGCATCGGCAACGGGATTGTATTTCGGACTGCAGTACGTCTCGACGCAATGCGAAATGGCATCGAAACCGGTCGCGGCCGTGAGCCCCGGCGGAAGATCGACCGTTAATTCGGGATCGCAGACGGCGATGGTCGGTATCATATGCCGGCTGATGATGCCGAGTTTCTCGCCGCCGGGGAATGAGATCAACGCGGCCCGGCCGACTTCGCTTCCCGTGCCCGAGGTCGTCGGGAGGACGATTACGGGGGGCTTGCCGGCGGTGATCAGCGGCAGTCCGCCGCGTATCACCGCATATTTTTCGAGCGGCGGTTCGTGCGTCGCCAATAACGAAATGCATTTGGCGCAATCGATGGGCGAACCTCCTCCCACGGCGACGATGCCGTCGCATTGCCGGTCGCGATAAACTTGGAGCCCTGCCAATACGCTCGCTTCCGTGGGATTGGCCGGCACGTCGGCAAAGATCTGTTCCGCGGCGGGAATTTTTTTCAGCAATCCCGAGTTCAATAAGCCGGCATCCGTCACAAACAGCGGACGGCGAACCTGCAGTCGCGATAAGATGTCGGGAAGACGTTCACGCGCTTTCCCTCCGAACACGATTTCATTCAGATAATACATTTCTGAAATAGACACGAGGCGGATCTCCTGTCGCTCGGCGAGCATCATGAATTCTATTCTCCGGCGGCGGAGCTGCACATGAGCCATGCGTTCTCCCCGTTCCCGCGGTCGATCGGACCTACGCCGTATCATGCCCGATCTTGCCCGAGATTTGAAGAACGGCGGCCGAGACTTGTTAAGCTTCCATTGACACGCACGACGGAAGCATTAGTATGATTCCCTGTGGCACTCACGATTTGCCGAAGAATCGCCGATGCGGCACTCGGCCGGCCGCAATGCAGATCAATTTGCAGGAACAAGCCCGGCGTGATCCGGGAGGATTGGTTGTTTATGGGGAATCTTCCAGAACCTGAGATCACAAAACACGGCCGGGTCACGTTGATTTCACTTGGGCCGGAATACGAGAATCTCGATGAGACACTTCTCGATTCGTTGCAACCGGCGCTGTTCGCCGCTGTGGAAGAAGCCGACCCCCCATATGTCGTGCTCGATCTTTCGAAGACGAAGTTTTTCGGATCGAGCTTCATCGAGATCATCATTCGAATGATTAACCGGGTTGAGTCGCAGCGGCACGGGGAGTTCGCGCTCTCCGGGTTGACGATTTACTGCGCGGAAGTCCTGGAGATCACGCATCTCGATTCGATCTGGAAGATTTTCCCGAATTCCGAAGCCGCGATCGCCGCGCTCTCGAACGATGCGTAAGCCCGTTTTCGAGTAACACAGCCGAATGGCGCGTCTTTGTCGGAGTCCAGCCTGTAGGCTGTCTTCTGTTTTTTAGGGCAGGCTAAAGCCTGTACTCCTACGCTCTCTCGGCAGCTCGCTCAATGGTTACGCGACTAAAACCGCGCAGATTTTGCCTGAGCACGACGCCGATTTTGTTGACGGTGCGCCATCATGCAGGCGGACACTGAACCGCAACGTCAAGAGCTGAAGCGCCCCAGACGGTAACGACGAAATCGGCAGAACGATCGCGGCCTCGGCGGAGAAACGCGGCGACGACCTTCTATCGCGGTAAGGCGATGCGGTGCGGATCGCCCGATTCTTCGAACTGATCGTGATCGTCAATGCGTTCGATCCGAAGGGCGACACCCTCCGGTTCGACATCCACTACCGTTACCATGTGCTCTCCCAATTCGAACACATCACCAACTGACAATTCGAGATCGTGATAAACCAATTGGTCGTGATGCACGCGTTACTCCATTTAACCGATAAGCGACACAGTAATCGGAAAGGATTTCGATGTGGGGCGAACTCACAAAATCCGAGTTGCGGGCGAGATGTTAACACGCTTTTGCACGTTCATCAAACCCTAATCTCTCTTTTGTAAGAATTTCCGAAATGTTTCCCGAACAATCCGCTGCGAGCCCACGTTCGTCGATAAAAATTCAACTTCACTGGCATAAAGATTGCCATGCGAAAACACGTCATGTTTTTCGAGCGCGCTCATGAATTTCATTCACGCTGACATCATCTTGGGACGCGATTCTGATAACTCGGCGATCACGTTGAACGCGTCGGCGCCCGCAGAAACTGGCGATAACCCTGCCGATCGAATTCGGATAAGTTTTGTTCGAGCGTTTCGCGAATCGCATTCAATCGCGCTTCGTCGGTGATTTTTCGATTCTGCATGTCGGTGATGTAAAAAACGTCGACCACCTGATCGAGATGCGTCGCAATCTTCGCCAGCACGACCGACAGCCCCAATTCGTAAATCGAACGCGACAGCGTGTACAACAACCCCAGCCGATCGTGCGCAAACACGTCGATGATTGTGCAGCGATGCGACGAACCGTTATCGATCACCACGCGCACCGGTTGATCGCTAAGTAACGGCAAAAAAAGTTGATGGCCGAACCGCTGTCGCCGTTGAAACATCTCCGTCAGCGCATCGGGCTTGTTCAGCATCTGTTGCAACATCGACGAAATCGAATTCAAGCGATCGGCCGGGATCGTCCCCGCGTAATCGTGGTCCAACACCCGAAACCGGTCGATGATGAAACCGTCGGTCGTCGTCGTGATGTGAGCCGAGAGTATTTCGAGATAGTTTGCGGTTAACGCGCCGGCGATCTTGTGAAAACATCCCGGCGCGACGCGCTCGTGCGTGATCACGCGGTATTCGACGACCTGGGTCTCGGGATCGAACCGCGACTCCACGTCGACGTCCCCGTCGGTCAGCTTCCTTAATACGTCCATATCGGCCACGATGCGTTCGACCGGCGTCGTCAACAGGTACTGAGGCGAAAACGTCTCCAACCGTTTCCTGATCCGCGAGAGGGCGTCTTCCTCAATCGCGGCTAATTCGAGCGGCGGGACGGCTGTGGTCTCGGCTGGAATCGTCGCCGCTGATAAAGCGGCGGCTAGAACCCGCTGTTTGACGTCGGCCAGCCGGTGCGCGACCCGTTCGGGGTGTTCTTCGCCGCTCAATAATTCGAGCGACGACTCGAACAGGTCGTTGAGCAGTTCCCCTTTCCAGCCGTTCCACACGCCCGGCCCGACCGCTTGCAAATCGGCCGCGGAGAGGACGTACAACATCCGCAAGACCTGCGGGCTGCCGACGTCGTGACTGAACCCGAGCAGCACTTCCTCGTCGTGAATGTCGCGGCGAAAGGCGAGATGCGTCATTAACAGATGCTGATGGACGAGAAACACCAGAATTTCGCGGCGGGCGGCCGATAAGCCCAACCGCTCGGCGACGTCTTCCGCCAGTTGCCGGCCCACCTCGCTGTGATCGTCCGGGTATCCTTTGCCCAAGTCGTGCAGGAAGACCGCCAGATGCAGGATGGCGGAGTCGTCGATTTGGCGGTAGGCGATTCCGAGCGGTCCCTGATCTTGCAGCAACGACGTCACCGCCTCGACGGCGCGCAGCGTGTGCTCGTCGACCGTGTAATGATGATATTGATTGAACTGCAGCAGACACCGCGCGTGAGCCATCTCGGGGAGACAGACTTCGAGCAGTCCCGTCTCGTACATACTGCGGAGCACCATGCCCAACGAACTGCGCAGCCCGAAAATCGCCAAAACCAGCCGCGCCGCTTCGGCCGACATCCGGGCGTTTAGCGCCGGCATCTTGTGTTTGATATCGAGCTCTAGTTGCCGCGACGGAGGAATGCCGTACAGACCGATCGTGTGATACAGCCGCAGAATTTCTTCGATCGAACCCAGCACGCGCGATTTGTGCCTGGGGACGAGATTGATTTCGTTCGGACTGATCCGCAGTTGTCCGTTGACGCGATGCGTGCACAACCGATCGACCAGACGCTGCCACAGCGACGGCTTGCGCAATGCGTCGGTGAACCGCCGCGCCATCCCGGATACCGCCGTGCTATGACGGAAATATTTCTGCATGAGACGCTCGACGGGACGCAGCCCCGACGTCGCCTCGATCCCCCACTCCTGCGAAATGCGCAGTTGTTCTTCGCGCGTGAAGACGTCCTGACTTTTTCCCGCGGCGAGATGCAGTTCGATCCGCAGCTTGGTGAGAAAGTCGTGTGCGTCGGCCATCGTCTCCACGTCGGCGCGCGAGATGATGCCGTTCGGAGGGAACTGATTCCAGTCGGGCGTGCCAAAACTGGCGAACCCCAGCCAGCGGATCAGATGCAAGTCGCGCAGGCCGCCGGGCGACCGTTTGATGTCCGGTTCGAGCTGCGTCACGGTCGTGCCGTGCGGCCCGAAATCGAGTTTTCGGGCGTGAATACAATCGGCGACGAAGGCGGATTGCCGTTCGCGGGTCACTTGCCGTTTGAAGCGGCGTCGAAGTTGATCGAAGACTTCGCCGTCCCCCCACAGACGCCGCATTTCCACGAGTGCCGTGGCGAACGTCGGTTCGGCCTTGGCCATTTGCAGGGCGTCGGTGACGGTGCGAACGCTGTGTCCCAGTTTTAGCCCGCTGTCCCACATGTTGCGGACGATGACGGCCGAAATCTCGTGAAATAACGGCTCGGCCTGCCGCTGATACAGAAAGAGCAGATCGATGTCCGAGTAGGGGGCCAGTTCGCCCCGTCCCAACCCCGCGATCGCGAGAACCGCCGTCCCGTTGCGCAGCGTCGTCTGGTCGAGGGGAGACAATTCCGACACCGCCGCCTCGATAATATCCCCGATCAGCCGTTCAATGGTTTCGGATTGAAAACGGGCGATCGCCGATCCGGAGGCGCCGGCGTCTCGCTGTTGTTCGATGCGGGAATGAAGGTGGAGGAGGCGTTGACGAAATTCGTCGACATACCGGTCTTGAGTGCGTGCGAGAGAGACGTCGATGGGCATGTCCGCAGGTATCCCCACTCGGATATTCCAGGAGTACGGGTTTTAGCCCACGTCAGATCAGACCAAAGACGTTACTCCTGCTTTTTTTTATAGCGCGCTTTCACCCTGTTCGCCGGTGCGGATGCGGATGGTGTCGGAGAGCGTGGTGACGAAAATCTTGCCGTCGCCGATTTGACCCGTGCGGGCGGTTTTCAAAATCGTGTCGATCACCTCCTGCGCCTGATCGTCGGAGACCACCACCTCGATCTTCGACTTCGGCAAAAAATCGACCGTGTATTCGGCGCCGCGATATTGCTCTTTATGCCCCTTCTGGCGGCCGAAGCCGCGAACCTCGGAGACGGTCATGCCTTGAATGCCGATGCTCGTCAATGCGTCCTTGACTTCTTCCAGTTTGAAATGCCGAATGATGGCTTCAATTTTCTTCATGAGCGAGTTACTCCAATAAGCTGTTCGAAGCCTGCTCCCGAGCCTTTGACGTGTGCCGAGTTCAATTTTATGACGGCATCACACGCAGGGAAATCGGGAGATTCCTAAAATGTTATCTTTCGCTGGCGGATAGATTACTCGGTTACACCGAAAAGATAAATATGTTTTGGTCAAAGAAGTCATCATCCGAGGGGATCCGACACGCCGACAGGCGCCGCGCGGCGACGCCGTCGAATGCGGGAAGAACGCCGTTTCTCGGTCTCACCCAAATTCACGTTTACCAGAAGATATAGCCTTCTTCGCCGTGCTGAGTGACGTCGAGGCCGCGCAGTTCTTCTTCGGGAGAAACCCGCAATCCCATAATCGCGTCGAGAAACTTGAGAATGACGGTCGTTCCCACGAATGCGACCGCCACCGCGGCGAGGGCGCCGATCCATTGATTGATGAATTGATCCGTCCCCCCCGCCAACAGGCCGGCGGTTTTCGCGCTGCCGGTAATCAGCGGATCGGAGAAGACACCGGTCAATATGGCGCCGAGCATGCCGCCCACGCCGTGCACGCCGAAGGCGTCGAGCGTGTCGTCGTATTTGAACTTCGCTTTAATCGACGTACAGGCATAGAAGCAGACGGCGCCTCCCGACAGGCCGATGAAGATGCCGGACAGCGGCGACGCCGATCCGCAAGCCGGCGTGATGCAAACCAGCCCGGCGATCGCGCCCGAACAGGCTCCCAGGGCGCTCGGTTTGCCGCGGACGATCCATTCCATTCCCGCCCACGACAGCACCCCCGCACACGCCGAGAGATGCGTCGCCAAGAAAGCATTCGCCGTCAGCACGCTGACGTTCAGAGCACTGCCGGCGTTAAATCCGAACCAGCCGACCCACAACAGAGCCGTCCCCAAAAACGTGTAAGTCAGATTGTGCGGCGGCATCGGTTCGGAGCCAAAACCGAAGCGTTTTCCCAAGATCACCGCACACAGCAGGGCCGACACGCCCGAACTGATATGCACGACCGTCCCGCCGGCGAAATCGAGGGCCGCATATTTCCCGGTGAATAACCAGCCGGTGTCGGACCAGACCCAGTGCGCCAGCGGGCAATACACCACCGTCCCCCATAACACCGAAAACCAGACGAGCGCGCTGAATTTCATCCGCTCGGCGTAGGCGCCGCAGATCAATGCCGGAGTAATCACGAAAAAGGTCATCTGGAAGAGAAAATGCACCATCCGCGGAATTCCGCCGACCATCGGGATGTCGACCTGGCCCGTCGACTCGTTCAACACGGGCAACACCCCGCGCATCAACAGATAATCGCCCCCGCCGACCAGTCCCCCGGCGACGTCAGGGGCGAACGCCAGGCTGTACCCCCAGAGCGTCCAGACGATCGAGAGCAGCCCCATCAGAAAGATGCACTGCATCATCACGCTGAGGATATTTTTCTTGCGAACCATCCCTCCATAGAACATCGCCAGTCCGGGTGCCAGCATCATCAGCACGAGGGCTGAGGAAATCAGCACCCATAACGTGTCCGTCGCGTTAAATCCTTCGGCGTTCAAGTCATCCTCCATAGCGCAAGCCAGCGACCATCACGATGCGGTAAACCGTTTCCCTGAAGGAGGAAACGCCAACACAATAACCGGCGACATCCGAACTAAGTTCGCGTCTCGCGCTCCCTCTGCGGCTCATTGAGATAGCAGTGACCCGCCGAATTCTGTAATGTTCGCAAGTGGCGTGCCAATGTTCCGGCCGGCTCTTCGTCCAGCCTGCGATTTTCGCCGAAGTCTGTACTCCCGCAAGAACACAACGAGGTCATTTTGACGGTGAATAACGCCTGGATATTCACAGGAATCGACTGGTCCTTCTTCCTCCGTGCGCCGATCCCCGAAATGGCCCGCCATCCCTGGTGGCTGACGTTCCTCCCGTTATTCGTCCTCGGAGCCGGCCTCGGTTGGGCCGTCGAAGTCTGGGTGCAGCGCCTGACGCCCCTCCCCTCGGAAAAAAGAGCGCGTGCGCGAGCGATAATCTCTCTGTCGAACGCCTTGTTATGGGGACTGTTCGGCACCGTCATCGTTCAACTCGGCACGCTCGAACTCGACGAAGTCCTGCCCAACCGGGCCTGGGAAGCGGGACGATTCGCCTATCACCTCGTGCTCATCTCGCTGCTGCTCGCCGCCACCGTCACCGACCTGCGAGACTACGTCATCCCCGATGAAATCATTCTTCCGGGAGTGATCATCGGCGTTCTGGGCGCCGTTCTCTCCGGCGACTGGCAGATCATGCACTTCTGGGTCGACTGGAACCTCGCCATGCCGGGACTGAGCGGCCCGTACATCCCGCAATGGGAAAAGCTGCACCCGCACTGGCACGGCCTCGCCTGGAGCGTGATGGGAGCCCTCATCGGAGCCGGCGTCACCTGGCTCATTCGCGGCATCGCGAAGTTCGTCCTCCGCCAGGAAGCCCTCGGCCTCGGCGACGTCACTTTGATGGCGATGATCGGCAGCTTTTTAGGCTGGCAACCCGCCGTCATCATCATCCTGCTCGCCCCGCTGCTGGGGCTACTCGTCGGCGGAGCCGTCCGCATCGCCTTCGGCAAAACGTACCTCCCCTACGGACCGTATCTCTGCCTCTCAGCATACCTTACGCTGACCTGCTGGCGCTGGATCTGGCAGGCCGAAATCCTCGCCGAGCAACCGCAAGCCCAGCCCATCGTGAGCATCCGCCGCCTCTTCGGCGACTGGCTCGGCCTGCTGATCTTAGCCGGCATCGCCGTCGGCGGGATGATCGTGATGCTGGGGGTGGTGCGATTGTTGAAGCAGATCCCGGTGCAGAAATCGGGCCGGTAATGCCCATCCCCCACAACCGACCCCCGTTTCACGTGAAACAAGCAGTCTGAAAATCGCAAGGCGAAAATCGAGCGAAAATGCAGCGAAATGCGCACTGCAACGTACTGTGCGCACGACGTAACCCCTTCTCCCCCCGGGAGAAGGGGACCGAAGGCCGGATGAGGGCGCCTTCGGACCGCAAAAACGACGAAAAAATGACGAAAAACCACAAAAAACGATGAAAATCGACACTTTACGCGCAATTGAGCGTCAAAAAAGTGCGTCGCAAACGCCATCGTGTCCGAAATCGAACTCATGACACCGTCAGCCTTTACGAATCTCTCGCCAGCGACGGCAAAAACGCGCTGCGCACGCATGTCATCACGTGCATATAAATCGGCGACTTTTGTCGATAAAACCCCTCCCAAGCCACCAATCCAGGAAGTCGAGGCAAACCAGGCAACCCCAAATCACCCGCCGTTGCCAAACACGCAAATTCCCCAACAGACCGGGCCGAAATATGGAGAAAATGGTGAAGTCGGGATAGCAAACATCGCCGCAAAAAGTTGTTTTGATATGCATTTTGCGCGCACTAAACGCGCGCAAAAGCGCCACTCGCGCGCTCAAAAGCGCCACTCGCGAGCGCAAAAGCAGGACTTTGCGCGTATCTGCGCACCATTGCAAACAACACTTTGGGAGAAATTCGCGAGTGGGGAGGTGTCAGTGGTCCGTGGTTCGTGGTCCGTGGTTCGGGAAGGGGTGCCGTGAAGCGGCTCGGCTAGGTGCCGACCCGCTCCGCGCAACCATGCGCCTATAAGAGGCGTTGATGCTTCGCATCATTATGGAATCGATGTTGGGGAATTGAGATTCGTGTTTGGTGTTTGGTGTTCGGAAATTGGTGTTTGGGAACGGTCTATAATTGTTCCCCCGCGTGCTTCGTCACGGTATGCTGAGATTTCGTACTTCAACGACGACGACCCGAAAGAGTTCGTCGCGCTGCAGAAGAAGCACGCCGACTCGCCGAAGTCGTGGACGATCGATGCCAAAACCATCGACCCGACGACATTCGACCTCTCGGTGAAGAACCCCGACGGCGGCGAAGAGGTCAAGCACCGCAGCCCCGAAGCGATTTTGGACGAGATCGCCAAATTAGATCAGGAAAGCGCAAACGTGCTACAAACGATTCGAGAACTTCTCTGACCTTCGCTCCCGCGCAAGTAAAAATCTTGGAAACGATGAAACAACCTATTGTCTATATCCTGGCGAGCCAACGAAACGGCACGCTGTACATTGGCGTGACCAGCGATTTGGTCCAGAGAGTCTGGCAGCACAAAAACGACGTTGTCGAAGGGTTCACGAAGAAGTACGGAGTCCACATGCTGGTCTGGTTCGAGCAGCATGAAGACATGGTGAATGCGATCACTCGCGAGAAGCGGCTCAAGAAATGGAACCGTGCCTGGAAACTCCGATTGATTGAGGAAATGAACCCTGACTGGAAGGATCTCTATGAATCAATCATTTGACGATCACTCCCGCCTCCCCACGCGTCACTCCCACTTAACCGGGCGTCACTCCCGCGCAGGCGGGAGCCCAGTCCGTTCGACACTCTCCCTGGATTCCCGCATGCGCGGGAATGACGGGACAGGCGCCGAGAGCGCGATTCCCGCCTGCGCGGGAATGACGGTGACACGCGAAGGCGGGAGTCACGCCCACTCATCCACGCGTCACTCCCGCGAAGGCGGGAGCCCAGTCCGTTCGACACTCTCTCTGGATTCCCGCCTGCGCGGGAATGACGGGACAGATGCCGAGAGCGCGAAAGTGCTGCAAACCATCCGGAGATTGCTTTAGATGATGGGGAGGTAAGCCATGTCGAAAATCAAGGTTCTCAGCCGAGAGGTGACCATCCTTTCTGTGAAGGAAGAGGACTACATCTGCCTGACGGATATCGCGCGGTACAAAAACGAGGAGGGTACCGACGACCTCGTTCGCAATTGGCTGCGGAACCGCAACACCCTCGAGTTCCTGGGTATCTGCGAACACCTGAACAACCCCGGTTTTTAATCCCGTCGAATTCGACGGGACTAAAAACCAAGCGGGCCTCAACAGCTTTATCCTCACGGCCAAGCAATGGATCGAAAAAACGGGAGCCATCGGCATCACATCCAAGGCCGGTCGCTACGGTGCCCGGCCTTGTGGAGGCGAGTAATGAATGACACAGACGGACGCCGAGATCGCGAAAGTTCTGTAGACGATTCGGGGGGTGTTATGAAGAACCGAACCAATGGGAATGATGGGAAGCATGGAAATCATAATTCCCATGCTTCCCATAAATCCCATCAATCACCGCCACCCGGCCCCAACCGCGTGTTACCCCCGCGCGGCGACTATCAAACGCTGCTCTCCTTCCAGAAAGCGGAAGTCGTCTACGACATCACCTTTCGCTTTGCCCACAAGTATCTTTCAAGAGGCGATCGCACCGTCGATCAGATGATTCAGTCGGCTCGTTCGGGCAAGCAGAACATCTTGGAAGGAAGCAAAGCGGCGACGACCTCCAAAGAAACGGAAATCAAACTGACCAACGTCGGCCGCGCCAGTCTCGAAGAACTGTTGGCCGACTACCGCGACTACCTGCGAGTCCGCGACCTGCGACTGTGGGACAAGGATTCGAAAGAAGCGTTGTTTGTGCGCGAGCTGGGCCGCCAGACGCCACAGACGTTTGAGGTTTATCGTGAGTTCGTCGAGACCCGGCCCCCCGAGGTGATCGCGAACATCGCGATCTGCCTGATTCACCAAACGAATTATCTCCTGGATCAGCAATTGAAGACCTTGGAAAAAGAATTCATCGAACAAGGGGGCCTACGCGAACGCATGACCCGCGCCCGGCTCAACTACCGCAACCGGCACCCGAAAGGATAACGCGCGGCGAATGCACTTTGCACAATCGAAAGACATGGGATTGATGGGAAGCATGGGATTTATGAAAATCATAAATCCCATGCTTCCCATCAATCCCCCATGCCCGGCCTGCGGCCACCTTCTCCCGGAGGGAGAAGGATTAAGAACCCTCGCTGGCGCTTCGGGCTAGTAAAAACTCATGCTAACGCTCCGCTCTACAAAGCCTGCGCGTCGCGGCTAAACGACTTCTGGCCCTGGACCCTGGACTCTCGACCCTGGACCTTCACACCATGTCGAGCTTCCGATGCCGGCGCTTCGGGGGGCGGCTGCATTGTTCGCACAGGCCGTAGACTTCTAAGCGGTGGCCGGTGACGCGGAAGTTGTGCGGGGCGGCGACGGCTTCGACGAGTTCGCTGATCGCCTCGTTGTGGAACTCGATCAGGTTCTGGCAACTCTTGCAGATGAGATGGTCGTGCTGCGGATAGCCGTAATCGTGCTCGAAGACTTCACGGTCGTTGCTGCGGGCGACCTTGCGGATCATCCCGGCTTCGACGAGATCTTTGAGCGCCCGATAGACCGTGGCCCGGCTGACGCGCAGGCCTTCCTTCCGCTGACTCAAACGCGCCACCAGTTGGTCGGCGTCGAAATGTTCGTGCGACGAGAAGACGTCTTCGATGATGGCCAGTCTTTCGCGGGTCAGCCGTTTCTTGCGCGTCGCCAGGTATTCGCGATATTTTTCAATCGGAGACACCGCAACGGAGATCGCAGTCAGACTTTCTTCCACCTTGGTCACCTTCTCGCAGTCGTACACAAACTACTCCTGGCGTTTTGCCGATTCTTACTTCTCGTTCCCATGCTCCGCTTGGGAACGCAAGTCTTCGAAGCTCCGCTTCGCCGATCTCGCTCGAAGCGCTCCGCTACGGAGACCCTTCGCGTCGCGGCTAAACGAAAACGTTACATATTTTCTACTGTTTTGGTTCCGCGCTGAAATCGGCTTCCACCTGGTCGATCATTTTCATCAGCGCCGCTTCGAGTTTTTGCGGCGAGTCGAATTCGCCCGCATCGATCGCCGCGCGGATTTGCGTCAATCGTTCCGACCGGACATTTCCCCCCTGCTGGACGATCTGCTCCATCAGTTTGCCGGCGGGAGAGATCTCCAGTTGGTCCTGAGTATCGATCGGCGTGACCCCCGCCGATTTCGCGGGAATTTGCGACTTCGCATTTCCGGTCGATTGAACCGGAAACGCGGGCGATGCGGAACCAATGCGATTAACGTCCATGCTCTTCCTCCGAGGAGATTTCTAGCGGCAACGCCAGCCGCGTTGTGTCGCGAGTGCGGAACGTGCGTAATTATATCGTAAAATGGGAGATTTTGACAACGCCCGTTCGAGCGGTTGGGGGTTCGGTTAGCCGCGACGCAACGCGGAGCGCTAACTTAGCGCTCCGCGTTGCGTCGCGGCTAACCATAAAACCTTCGCTTTTATTGACTACTCTTCGACCTGCGCCCAGATGGCGAGTTCGACTGAGGCGTTCATGGGCAGTTCCGAGACGCCGACGGCGATGCGGGTATGTTTTCCCTTTTCGCCGAAGGCGTCGCCGAGGAGCAGCGAGGCTCCGTTGACGACATGAGGCTGGGCGTGAAATCCCGGCGCCGATTGCACATAGCCTTCGACGCGGACGATCTGCTGCACGCGGTCGAGATCGCCGACGACGGCTTTGATTTGAGCGAGTGCGTTGAGAGCACACAGCCGGGCCGCGTTGACACCGTCCTCTTCCGTCAAGTCGCCGCCGACCTTGCCTTTGAAGGGAAGTTCCTTGCCGACGAACGGCAACTGTCCGCTGGTGATTACCAGATTGCCGGTTCTGAGCACCGGCACATAGGCGGCGACGGCGGGGGGAGACGCGGGGACTTCATACCCCAGATCACGAAGTTTCTGCTCAACGAGATGCGGCATGATGTGCTCCTGAACGGGAATGTTTCTCTCCCGATTTGTATCCGATTTGCAGAACGGCGTCGAGCGAAGTGGCTTTGCCGCTTGGACCCACTCTGCATTCTGACTCATCCTTCATCCTTTGACTCACCCATTCCACCACCCGCCAGTCCATCCAGCGGCGGTCGGGGTCGCCGTTTTGCCGGCTGACGTAACCGAGATGTCCGCCGGACGACGCGATGTTGAGCGTCACCGCGGAGGATCGCTCGGTGGTTTCGAAGCGGCTCGCCGGGACGAGCGGGTCGTCGGCGGATGTCAAAATCAACGTGGGAATGCGAATCGCCGGCAGAAATTGAGCCGCGCTGCAACTGCGATAATAGTGCTCGGCGTTCTTATAGCCCGCCACCGGTGCGGTGAAGTATTCGTCGAACTCCCACAACCCGCTCGGCCGCCGCGCGAACGGCACGGGGGGCGCACCGCTCACCGTCGCGGCGATCTTGAGAATCTGTCGATGCAGGTGCGTCGTGAAAAACCGATCGTAGACGCGATTGATCGGGCTCGACAACCGCGAGACGCACCCCGCCAGATCGATCGGCGGATTGACGGCGATCGCCGTGCACAGCATCGCCGGCAGTTTGTCCGCCGCTTCGCCCACGAGTTTGAGCACGACATTTCCGCTCAGCGAAAAACCCGCGACGGCGAGCGGTGATGCCGGCGACGTTTCCGCGATGTAGTGGAGACAACAAAGAGCGTCATCCGACCGCCCGGCGTGATACGGCAGCTTCGCGAGTCCCGCCCCCGCGCCGCAACCGCGTAAATCCATGCGGAAGGTCCGCACGCCAACATCGTTTAATTTGCGGGCGATGCGCTGGAGATACGGACTTTGATGACAACCCGCCAGCCCGTGCATCAGCAGTACGGTCGGTGCTGTTTCGCTCCAACTCTCGGGCCGATTTTCGTGCAGCACGACGACGTCGCCGTCGGGCAGCGTGATGCGATGCGGCGTCGCGGCGTCGGGGACGAAACGCGACGGCAGATACATCCCCGCCAGCGTCTGCAAGTGACCGCCGCGAAACAGCGGATGTGCCGTAAAATGAATGGTGTTCGTCATTGAAACGCTTGCGTCGTGGGTTTGATGACGAGTTCCGAAACGTGCGCCCGCGGCGGAAGCTGGGCGATCATCCGCACCGCCGCGGCGACGTCTTCGGGTTGCAGAATGCGGGCGCGATGTTCGGCCGAGACCGGTATAGGCCGCTGATCGAGAATCGGCGTCTCGACTTCGCCGGGGTAGAGGTTCGTCACGCGGATGCCGTTGTCTTTTTCTTCGAGAGCGACGGTGATGCCGAGCGCCGAGAGCGCGAACTTCGAGGCATTATACGCCGCACCGCCGAGCAGTCCCGCGCGAATTCCGGCGACCGACGAGACGAGCACGATCAGCCCGTCCTTTTTCGAACGCATGTGCGGCAGCACTTCCTGCAAGCAATAAAACGCACCGGTCGTGTTGACCTGCAGCACGTTTTCCCAATCGGCATGAGAGAGTTCGGCAATCGCCCGCTGACGAATGTTGATCCCCGCGCTGAAGACCACGACGTCGATCTGTTTCAGTTGATCCAATGCCCATGCAAAAAAGGTCTTCACGCTCGCCGCATCGGCGACGTCGACCTGATGGCACAGAATCTCGCATGTTCTGTCAGGACGAGCAGCGGCGACGTGTTGCAAAGGCTCCATTCGGCGCCCGGCGACGGCGACGCGAAAACCGTCATCAGCCAAACCGAGTGCACAAGCCGCCCCGATCCCGGTGCCGCCGCCGAGGATGATGGCTGTTTTCTGCGTCATTGTGATAATTCCTCTTTCGTACGATTGATGTACTGGAAGATTACCTGCACGATGATCGCGAAACAACCGAGACCGCGGCTCAACAGCACGCCGGCGGTCGCGCCGAAGAACGTCGCGGCACCGACAGGTTCGATGTCTTCCCAGAGAATGACGCGAGCGAAGAAATCGGGAGTCATCGATCCTGAAGCAAAGCCGAATAATCCACCGAGTACCATACCGGCGAGAGCACAACCGATGACGATGAGGACGATTGCTTTCCAGTTCATCGCATGCGTCATTCCTGAAAGCGGGACGTCTTAATATTCGAACTCTCTTTGTCCCCGGCATCCATCAGATAATAAGTCTGGCTTGAGGCCCGCAACCGGCCGTCGTATTTTATGGTCAACTTGATCGTTGCTTCGGCGACTCCGGCATCGACTGACGGGTGAGTATAATACATGGCCTCGTAGTTGGTATCCTGCCTAAATCCCGCTTGCAGTTGCCGCGTCCATTGAAGTGATGCTGATCTTTCTTCAGCGATCGAAAGATCACCGTGTTGGTATTTGACCGTCTTCGGGTCATCGAGCGTTGCAACTTCACTCTTGATGCCGGGAGAGTTCAAAACCGCGTAAGTGTATAAGGGAGCAAAATAGAGAGGAAACTCGCTAACTGGCCTATCATTTTCCGAACGCTGCAGCTTCACCGTCTGTCGCAGGGGATCTGGATCTTTCAACAGGGCCTGTTCGGGGACGAAAATGCGGGTCGCGTACGTGCATTTTTCATCGTCGAGAATGATTCGGCTCTCAATCCACCGGCAATCGCGACCTTGCGAGTCGAGTTCCTTTTCTTGCCAGGTGACGGTTTCGTCGTACGTCGTCTCTGTCCCATTTTCTTGAACGGTTACGACGCGATATCGTACCCAAGAACCAACAGGGGGCAAGGCGGCGACGGTGTTTTTTGCGTCATCGGCGATTATCGACGGGGATTTCGAGAGACTCAGTATGAAAGCAACAATGGCGATAAGTTTCAATCGCGAAAAAATGCGAGACATGTTCATCGGCGGCCTCCCAAAAGAGCGGAATGTGTTAATCCGTTTTATCTTTATGCCCGGCGTCGAGCAAATAGTAAGTCATCTGCTGAGTGCTGCGTACCTCGCCGTTATGCTTTCGCGTCAGCTTGACCGAGGCTTCGGCGAAGCCGGCGTTCACGTCGGGGTGAGTATAATATTTGAAATCGGAAATGATTTCCAATTTGAGATCCACCATCTTGAGTTGACGGGTCCAGGTATGAGAGGCTGTTTTTTCCTCGGCGATCGACAGATTCCCTGGTTGATACCTGACGATTTTCGGTTCCGCCAGCGGTTCGACCGTGTTCTTAATTCCCGGGGAGACCAACACGGCAGAGGCAAACAGCGGGGCAAGGAAGAGATCGAGATCGGAGAACGCTTTACCATTGAGCGACTGACGCATCTTGACGGTCTGCAGGAGAGGATTCGGATCCTTTATCAGGACCTCTTCCGGAACCAACAACCGCGTTGCCTCCACCAATTTTTCGGGGCTGTCGTCGCGTCGGATCTCGATCCAGCGGCAAGAACGTCCCTGTGCGTCCCGCTCCATACTCTGCCATTCGATCGTTTCCTGATACGGCTTCTCTGTGCCGCTTTCGTCCACGAGCACGACGCGATATCGTACCCAAGAACCAACAGGCGGCAAGGCGGAAGCTCGCTTTTCTCTCGCGTCATCGGCGTAGCCGAGCGGCATATCCACCAGCAAAAACGCGAAGGCAAAAAGTACGAAGAGACGCGGGCATAATGATTTTCGGTTCATTCTGAAACCTTTCGTTGAGAATGCGGGATGTGCCGAACGTCGTTCGCTACGTCGAAAACGCTAAAAGTGTTGGGAATTTGTGCATTTGTCCCCACCATCATGCAGGCCACCGGAAACAATAGCAAATATTTTCCGGTGGCGGTGAATTTGACGATTCCGCTGAAGATGACGCCGCCGCCTGGCCGATGAACAGCGGGTGGAGACTTTACGTCGCATCATCTGGTCTGGTCGTCGGTTGCCTTTGAGGGATTCACCGCAGTCGTGGCGAAGCCGAGTTTGGTTGGGGACGTGGAGTCTGGCGCTTCTGATCATCGCCGGGCAATTGCGGGTTCAAATCGACGAGGCTCCACAGCCGGTCGCCGATGCAGCGTCGTCGCAAACCATCTCATCGGCAGTCGAGCCGATGACCTTCGAACCCGACATCGCTTACGCCGTTCCGGTCTCGGCGGATGAATCCGCCGTATTCGATCTCTCGTTCGACGAGGGGTCGCGGTATGGATTGATCGTCAGTTCGTTGGGCGACGGCGAGAGACGTTATCGGGTGATGCTGACGTCACCGTCGACTGACGTTGCGACGACGGGAACGCCGCACTTCGTCTTGCCGTTACAAAGAA
>JBBECD010000166.1:0-19074 GCA_040881995.1 Planctomycetaceae bacterium | reverse complement strand
TGGTATCGAGGCGGTGCAATGGGCACAACATCTCGTAGGACTGCCAACATTTCCGAATAGATTCTAACATAACCGGTTGTGCTTCTCGAAAACTTCCGAACGTTTGCCATAAATCGTGAGGCACAGAGGTTAGGTTAGGATTTCTCAGTATTTCCCGCCGGATCCATTTCGCTCCTCGATAAAACCGTCAACGCAAACAGACGACACCGGTTGTCCCGACCAGCCGGTGTCCTGTTTTTGACGGGCCGCTCCTGCTTCCCGATCGGCTTTGGCACGCTCGCAATCGTTCGATCGCCACGAATGCCCCGGCGACGGGGGACTTCTGCAATTGTCTTCATGACGTCGATGACGTACAACGGCACTATCGGGAATCGTACCTGCGACGTGGCGCGCGGGATGTTTCAGCGGAAAACCGGAAGATTACAAAGGACTGAGCCGTAGGGGCACGAAATCTTGTCGCTAAAAATTCCCCTGTATAACGAACGTCAAAGCGAGGCGCTGCGCGCCGCAGGCCGGGCGAACGCCGCGCTGATGGACTACCTCCGCCCGCACGTCCGGGCCGGCGTGACCACCAGAGAACTCGACCGCCTGGCTCACGAATACACCGTCAACCAGGGATACAAGCCGGCGTGCCTCGGATACAAAGGGTATCCCAAAAGCATCTGCACCAGCGTGAATGAAGTCGTCTGCCACGGCATTCCCGATCAGACCGTGCTCAAAGAGGGAGACATCGTCAATGTCGATCTGACGACCATCGTCGACGGCTGGTACGGCGATCAATCCGAAACGTTTCTCATCGGCGAAGTGTCGCCCGAAGCGAAACGGCTCGTGCAGGTGACGTTCGAAGCGTTATACATCGGCATCAAAGCGGCCCGGCCCGGTTCCGCCGTCATCGAGATCGGCCGGGCGATTTACGATTACGCCCGGTCCCGCGGCTTCGAAGTGGTCGAAGAGTATCAGGGGCACGGCATCGGCCGGCAATTCCATCAGGAGCCCGGCATCCCGCATTACCCCGAGCCGAATTCGGCGAAGATTATTATCAGACCCGGGATGTGCTTTACGATCGAGCCGATGCTCAACGCCGGCACGTATAAAACCGTGCTCGACCGCAGCGACAAATGGACCGTCCGCACGGCGGACAACTCGCTCTCCGCACAGTTCGAGCACACCATTCTGATGACTAAGGACGGACCGGAGATTCTCACGAAAACCAAACACGGCCCGCAGCCGGGGCATGTGTTTTGAGAGTCCAGGGTCGAATATCGAAATCCGAATGACGAATGTTTAAGGGACTCTAACATAATCGGTTGTGCTTGTTCTTGATGTCGCAAATCTGGCCGAAAGTCGTCATGCGCAGAGGTTGTGTTAGAATGAAAAACCTCTTTCCTTTGCGCCTCTGCGCTGAGACGCAGGGGATCAGAAAGCCTTAGTGCCTGATATTGTCTTCTCTCTGCCCCTTTGCATCTCTGCGACTCCGCGTTAAAAGTTTTCGTCTTTTCCCCGATTGGCGGTTGATTACTTTTTTTGCCAAATACGGGTAAGCTGATAGGCGACTTTCAGCAAGAACACATCGCGGAAGAAAACAGCCTGAAACGAGGTCTACGATGACGGAACATTACGCGCCCGGGTTGGAGGGAGTCATCGCCGGCGAGACGGCGATCTCGACGGTCGAAGGGGGACTGCGGTATCGCGGCTATGCCGTCGAAGAACTCGCCGCCGAGAGCACGTTTATCGAAGTCGCCTATCTCCTGCTCAAGGGGGAATTGCCGACGCAGGAGGATCTTGCCGACTTCGAAGCGGTGCTCGATGAGTCGACCGATTCTGCTGAGGAAATCTGCGATCTGCTGGCGCAATTGCCGGTGCATACGCCGGTGATGGACGTGATGCGGACCGGCGTCAGCATCGCCGCTCATTACGATCCACACGCCGAGGATGCCAACGACGGCTCCGACTTGAACAAAGCCCTGCATCTGATGGCGGTGACTCCGTTGATCCTCGCGTTCTGGCATCGGCACACGCAGGGCCTGGAGATGAACGAGCCCGATCCCGAGCGGAGTTACGCATCGAATCTGTTGTCGCTGATCACGGGGAACGTGCCGACGTCGCTCGAAGAAAAAGCGATGGACGTCTCGCTGATTCTGTACGCCGAGCACGAGTTCAACGCCTCGACGTTTACGGCTCGAGTGGTCACATCGACCGGGTCGGACTTATACTCGGCGATCGTTGCCGCCGTCGGAGCCCTTAAAGGTCCGCTGCATGGCGGAGCCAACGAGCAGGTGATGGCGGTGCTCGAAGAGATCGGTTCGGCCGACCGTGCGGAAGCGTGGATTCGCAACGCCCTCGCCCAGAAACGCCGCGTAATGGGCTTCGGTCATCGCGTCTATAAGGACTGCGATCCGCGCGCGGTTTACCTTAAGGATTACTGCGGCCAACTGGCCGAACGCCGCGGCCGGCTCGAACTCGAAGAGCGGGCCGAGATCATCGAGCAGATCGTGTGGAAGGAGAAGAAACTCCCGCCGAATCTCGACTGGCCGAGCGCGAGACTGTATCACTACCTCGGTTTGGACGTCCCGATTTACACGCCCTTGTTCGTTGTCAGCCGCGTCGTCGGCTGGTCGGCGCACGTGATCGAACAAAGCCGAGACAACCGCTTGATCCGCCCGCGCTCACGGTACGTCGGCGCCGCGCCGCGGGCGTATGTGCCGTTGTCCGAACGCGATTGATTTTCACCTCTCCCTCCGGGAGAGATCGGCCGCCCGCGGCCGGGTGAGGGCGCCTTTTCGTTTAGCCGCGACGCAAAGCGAAGCGCTTCGATTATCAATACACAGCCAACGAACTCAACACGAAAGCAACATCATGACCATGACCATCGAAGAACGAGGACTTGTGTTCGACGCCAACGGTCGGCCGGCTCACGAATGCGTGAACTGCTTCACCTGTTTGCGCCGGCTGTCGTCCGGCGCGCTTATCGCCTCGTTTCAATGCGCGGCGCAGAAACACGACGTCAAGGCGACGATCCGCATGTGCCGCTCGGATGACGACGGCCGCACGTGGAAAGATCTCGGCTCGCCGTTCGACACGTCGTTCGGCGGCGTCGCCGGTTCGCTCGCGGGGGGAGAGATCGTCGAACTCTCTCCCGGCAACTTGCTGCTGTTCACGACGTGGTTCGATCGTAGCGATCCCCACCGGCCGTTGTACGACCCGGTGACGCAGGGAGTGCTGCACTCCAAACAGTTGTATTGTTCTTCAAATGACGAAGGCAAAACGTGGAGCGGCTGGCAGGAACTCGTCACGCCGGGGCTCACCGGCACCGCCATCAGCGGCCCGGCGCTGCGCTGGTCCGACGGCACGATTGCGTTTTCGTTCGAAAGTTACAAGGAATACGACGACCCCAACCCCGGCCGTCACGCCGCCTGGCTGGCGATCTCGACCGACAACGGCGAGACGTTTCCGCGCCGGCATCTCGTCGCGCAGCATCCCGAGCACAAATTGTTTTATTGGGATCAGCGCCTCTGCACGGGAAAAGATGTCGGCGACTACTACGCCTGCTTCTGGACCCACGATCTCGAACAACAGCAGGATTTGACCGTCCATTTCCGCAAGGGGAACATCAACGACAACTCGCGGCCGCACGAACACATCAAAGCGACGAACATCACCGGCCAGATCGCCGCCCCCTTGATGCTCGCCGACGGCCGCCTGCTGATGTTCGTCGTCGACCGCACCAAACCCCGCACGATGAGCCTGTGGATTTCGCACGACGACGGCGACACCTGGCCCGAAGCCGAGCGGCTGGTGGTGCACAATCACGACGAACAAGGCCGATTGTCGCAAGGCGAGTCGAACATCGACTTCGACCAATACTGGGACGACATGGCCAAATGGACCTTCGGCCACCCGGCGATCGCCGACCTGAGCGACAACCGGGTGCTCGTCCTCTGGTACGCCGGCGAACCGGGGAAGTTGAGCATTCATTGGGCGCGGGTGAATGTGGGCGCGTAATGCCTTTGTAGGGTGGCGTCGAGCGGCGCAGCCGCGCTGCCCCACCGTCTTCAATGCGGATGCCGACATGATCACAGATTTCAAATTCAATGAGGCCGGGAGTGCGACGGTATCTGTCGATCCCCCCAAGGCGCTGCGCTGGAACGCCTGGTATGGCCTGTATTTTTTCATGGTATTGATCACCTCGGCGCTCGCCTTCGGGCCGTGGTTGATCCTATCCACGTATCCTCATTCTGGTTCTGTAAATGTCGTCCAGTTGTTGACGGGGGGTTTTATTCCGGGAATCTTGGCGATTGGTTTCTGGTCGGTTTGCCGGTGGTGGGGGTTTCGGCCGATCTCGCTGTTAAAGACGATAGCTCTATTCATTGTGCTCTATTTTTTGTGGGATTTTTTGGTTCTCACGCACACGAGAGGCCCGCGCGAAGCGTCACCTTCGTCGAATTGCAAGAACAACCTCAAGCAACTCGGGCTCGCCTTTCACAATTACCACGATCGATACGGTTCATTCCCACCGGCGTATGTCGCAGATGCTGCAGGCAAGCCGATGCACAGTTGGCGGGTGCTGATTCTACCGTACCTTGATGAAGCAAATCGTTACAACGAGTACAACTTTGATGAACCGTGGAACGGCGAGAACAATCGGCAGCTCTCCGAACGCATACCGGCAGCTTACGCATGCCCCAGTACGACTCGAAAAGAGCACGCTGACAAAACCAGCTATCTCGCCGTCGTGGGACCAGGAACGATTTGGCTGGGTTCGACATCGACGAAATTTTCAGAATTCACCGACGGAACAGATCAGACGGTGATGATCGTCGAAGTCCCCGACGGTAATGTCCCCTGGATGGAACCGCGCGACATCTCATTCGACGACGCGATGAAACTGCTCGCCGATCACCCGGCTCGCAATACCGACGGCGAATATTTCGACTATCACCTGCTGATGGCAGACGGCAGCGTGCGAGTAATGCCCGTTGATGCTCCAGTGGCATGGTGGAAAGCGTGGTTCACCATCGCCGGCAACGACGAAGCGCCGGACTTGCCCACGATGCCGCGAAAATCGGAAAGCGATTACAGGCCTACCGTGCGGACCGCGGCCTATTGGAGTTTCGTTGTTCTCGCAGTTTTGCCGCTACCGTGGGTCTGGCGATGCCGGTGATTACTCGTCGCCGGCTCGATCGCGTTTAATCCGAAGCGTGAGCGAGGGAGCTATGCGTTAGTCCTGTCAGAGACATAGTTGTCGTTCTTCGTTTCGAGGCCGCTTCAGGGCGGGGTAGGGTTTGGCGGCTCGTTTTCGTTTTTCGGGGTTCGTAGCGGTTGGGACGGCGGCGGCGCACATCACGCTGCGCAGCAGATTGTAGGCCAAGAGATGCACCCCCATTTCCTTGCGAACCATCTCCGGCGTCTTGCAGCGGAGCACGTCCATCTTCTACAAAGGCGCGCCAGTCGGCTCAAGTGTCGTTATCCTGCCCCCAAAAAGAACACCAGCCCGATTGACCGGGCTGGTGCGCGTGTGGGCTTGATGTCGAGCGATGTTCTCAGCTCGCCTTCTTCGCTTCCCAGTCGCGGGTGCGGGTCTGGCCGTCGCGGCCGGGGGATTCGATTGTCCCTTTGAGCGTGTCCCCTTCGATCTTGGCTTTGTACTTCGAGACGAATTTCTGGCCGTTGCGTTCGCGGCTGGTTTCGAAGTAAACCTCGCCATCTTTGAACGTGGCGTTTTCGATGTCGCGTGTGGTGTCGTTGCGGCCGGGCATCGTGCCGGTCAGTTTGTCCCCTTCGAGTTTCAGCGTGACCGAACGTTCGCGAGTCTGATTGTTGAACGTCACCGACCACTTCCACGTGCCGGTCGGATCGGCGGCATTGGCGGTTTGCGCCAGCGTGGCCAGGCCGAACACCACAAACGCCGCCGTCATTAATTTCCTGCTGCTCATCATCGTCCATCTCCTTGTGTTGAATCCGGATTAGAATCATCGCAACCAAAGTGCTTTCGACGATTCGAACATGCCGCGATGTTGCACGGCGGGGAACGCGATATGGTACATCGTCAACCTTAGTTTTTGATGAACCGGCGACAGAATCAGAGGTCAGCCATTTTATTCCGCTGTTCTTCCAACCAGTTGAGCAGCTTGTCCCTGGTGGGAAACATCAGCACCATCATCAGTAATAACCCGATGACGATCCCGACGGGGATCGGCGAATGCGACTGCATCGCCGCGATGAGATTGAAGAAACAGACCCCTTCCAGCAGTGCGTATTCGATAATCATCCTCGTCTGGGCGATCAACAGTAATCGGCCGAAAAATTCTTCCGGGCCGGCCCGATCATCGGTTCGATACCAGATGATCACCTGGGCCGCCTGATTTTTCGCGATCACCGACGGAATGATAAATCGCGCTACCACCGCTCCCGAGGTAAACACCACGGCGATCAGGATCATGGGATTGCTGAGATCCTGCGGTTGAGCCGGCGGAGGCTGCTGACGATCCCACTGAAACGCCACCACCGCACCGAATGAAATCACGCCCATCAACAACGCCCCGGCGATGATCTGCATCGTGCGCAGCACCGGCTCGGGTTTGAGCTGGGCAAATTGTTCGGGGGTGAGTTGCGGTTGAGACGACATGACGGGGTCTCCATTATGCATCGACAAACCACAGAGTCTTAGAGGCATCAATGACGAATGTCGAATCAAATCCGAATGACGAAGTCCGAAGCATTTCGACATTCGGATTTCGTCATTCGACATTTTTATCTGTGTGCCCACCGCGACTCTGTGATTCGGTTATCACAACAACTCCGGCAAGGCCGTTCCTTCCGAGAGCGGCGTCGGTCTGCCGTCGGCGGTGTGATAGGTGATGCCGTGCGGATCGTAACCCAATGCCGTGAAGACCGTCGCGTGGATATCCGCCGGCGTGACCGGTCGCAGCAGCGGGACGGAACCGGTTTTGTCCGACTCACCGACGATTTGCCCGCCGCGAATGCCGCCGCCGGCGAGCACCATCGAATAACATTGCGGCCAATGGTCGCGCCCCGCCTCTTTATTGATGATCGGCGTGCGGCCGAAGTCCCCCATCCACACGACCAGCGTGCTGTCGAGCAGGCCGCGTTCTTCGAGATCTTCGAGCAACGCGGCATAGGCTTTTTCCATCGGGGGGATCAGACTGTTCTTGAGCCGGCCGAAGTTGTCCTTGTGCGTATCCCAGATGATGCTCTGGCCGTTGACCGTCGTGACGAACGGCACGCCCGCCTCGACGAGCCGACGCGCGAGCAGATGCGATTGCCCCCACGTATGCCGGCCGTAGCGCTCGCGGACTTCGTCCGGTTCTTGCGAGAGATCGAACGCTTTGCTGACGGCGTTCGAGGTGATCAGCGACATCGCCTTCTCGCGATTCGTGTCGAGATCGCCCACCAGCGAGGTTTCGATGCGGCTGCCGCGGCTGTCGAGTTCGCTGAGCAGCGACTGGCGCTCGAGCAATCGCTCGGCGGAGATACTGTCGAGTCGTTGCAGATTCGGGACGCGGAAATCTTTCGCATTGGGATCGCTGTCGAGCACGAAGGGATCGTACTTCCCACCGAGGCACGATCCATACTGCCCCGGCGTGAGATAAACTTTGCTGTCGCAGTGCGGCCCCGGCGTGATGACATACGGCGGCAGCGGGTTCGTGTAACCGTTGTGCTGCGCCAGCCAGCCGGTCAGCGTGCCGAAGCTCGGGTAATCGGTGCGGCTGGGATTGATGAGTGTGCTGTCGATGCGATAAGGCCGGCCGACGATCGACCAGTACATCCCCGAGTTGTGTCCGCCGTGCCGATGATGCAGCGTGCGAACGATGGCGAGCTTGTCGGCATGTTGCGCGAGCCGCGGAAGTTTCTCGGAGATTTGAATGCCGGGGACGTTGGTGTCGATCGGTTGCCATTCCCCCCGGATTTTATCGGAGGCGTTGGGCTTCATGTCCCAGAGATCGAGGTGACTTGGCGCACCGCAATTGAAGATGAGAATCACCGACTTCGCCCGCGGCTGCGAATTCGCGGCCGCGATCTTGGCGGAATTCAACCACCCGCCGGCAAACAGACCCGCCCCGGCGACGGATTGCACCGCAGCCCGGCGAGAAACTCGGCGATTGAATAGCTCAGCCATCGTGACGACCTCGTTGGATACAACTTCATCGGCGTGCCAAACGCATCAACATCAGTTTAATCATTCTCTGGCCGGGGATCAATCGCGAATCACCTGGCGGGGTCTTCCGGATCGTTAGAAGAGAAAACATTTTCAACGCGGAGACGCAAGGGCGCAGAGGGAAGACATTTTTTAATGATGGATGGTCCTTCATTAACTCTTCATCGTCCCGCTTGTTCTTATTCTCTGCGTCCTTGCGGCTCTGCGTTCAAAATGCCTTTACTTCTGATTCGCTTCCCTCAGCATCGCCGCGAATTCTTTCATCCAGGGGGACATGTCCTTCTTCCCCCGGCAGCAGATGAGATTGCCGTCGCGGACGACCGGATCGGTGACGAACGTCGCACCGCAGACCTCGGCGTCGAAACGACATTTGGGAATCGTCGTCACCGTGCGGCCGTTGAGCACCCCCGCCGTTGCGAGAATTTCGATGCCGTGACAGATCGACGCCACCGGCTTGTGCGTCTCGAAGAAATGCTGGGTGACCCGCAGCAGGTCTTCGTCGTAGCGAAGGTACTCGGGCGCCCGGCCGCCGGGGAGCACGAGCCCTGCAAATTCGGCGGGGTCGACGTCGCGAAACATCGCATCGGGTTCGAGATGATAACCGAGCCGTTCTTCGGTGATGTCCCACCCTGGCGCCAGTTCGTGGATCACGAGGTGATACACCTTCCGTTCCTGCCCGGCGACGACGACGTTAAAGTCCTCACCCAGCCGATAAAACGGGAACAGCGTGTCCATCACCTCCGCCCCGTCGCCGATGACGAGCAGAACTTTCGGCCGCTGCTGTTCCGTCGAACTCGCCCCCCCTTGCAGACTCGATGGCCGAGTTGACGACGTGTTCATCGATTGTGTCCCTTTTCTTCTCGTTCCCAAGCTCCGCTTGGGAACGCAAGTCTTCGAAGCTCCGCTTCGTTCTTTTAGCCCCCGGTCAATGACCGGGGGGTTCGTGCGTTAATCCCCCCCGGCGACTCGCCGGGGGCTAAAAAGGAAGCGCTAACCCTTCGCCTTGAGCAACGTGCGTATCGCCGCGGTCTTTTCTTTGATACCATTGCGCATGAAATACCAGTCGATGCCGATCGTCATCAGTTGTATTCCCTGCTCCGCGCGGCGGGCGATCTCCTCGGGTGTGCCGTCGACGGCCATGGCCACGTTGATTCCCTGCCGCTTGCCGGCGGCGATCACTTTCTCGATCGCGGCGGCGAGTTTCGGGTCGTCCCACTTGAGCGGCACGCCCAGTGAGAAACTCAAGTCGCACGGCCCGATGAAAATCGCATCCAGCCCCGGCGTCGTCGCGATCGCCTCGACATGTTCGACGGCGGCCGCGCTTTCGATCTGCACCATCACGAAGACGTCGTTGTTCGCCGACGCGAGATACGCCTCGAACTGCGTCCCATAGCGGCCGACCCGCCGCGGGGCCACGCCGCGTTTGCCGATCGGCGGATACCGGCATGCCGAGACAATGCGAGCCGCCTCGTCGGGCGTATTGACGAACGGCACAACCACGCCGCTCGCTCCGAGATCGAGCACCCGCGCGATGAACGTCGGATCGTGTGACGGCACGCGCACAAAAAACGGGATCGGCGACCCCTTCCATCCCAAGAGCGCCAGCTTCAGATCATGCCACGCCGTCCCCGAGTGCTCCATGTCGAACATCACCCAGTCGACGTCGCAATCCGCGGCGAGCGCTTCGACCGCCAGCGGATCGGTAATCGTCAGCCAACACCCGAGACAAGGTTTTCCGTTCTCGAGGCGCTGGCGGAGTTTTCGCGTGTTAATCAGATCGGGTTGTGGTTCGGCCATGGGTTTCTTTCAGGCGGGGTTGGGGCACGACGCTCGAGTCTTCTTCTGACTCATCCTTCATCCTTCATCCTTCGTTTTTCCAGCTCCGCTACGACCGCATCCACCGGCATCACGTCACCGAGATCGATATCAATATCGAGCAGATTGACTTCATGCATAATCTCGCACCGCTCGCCGACCGCTTCTTTCGGCACGATCACGCGAAAACTATCCGTCGCATCGCGACAGGTCGCGTAGACGCAATGGCTGGTGCTCGCTCCGGTGACGATCAGCGTGTCGACGCCGAGCGACGTCAGCATCTCGTGCAGGTTCGTCCCTTTGAAGCACGAAGCGTACCGCTTGAGAATCAGCTTCTCGGTCGGCTTGCGATTCATCCGCTCGTCGAGTTCGAAGAACTTCTCGTCGCCGGGCTTGATCTTCATCTGCAATTTCACATTCTGCGGACTCGGCGGATCGGCGGGATCGTACGCGAAACTCGTGAAGAAGATCGGAATCTTCGCCTCGCGCGCCGCCGCGAGAACTTTCAGCGTGCCGTCGACGACCGAATCGAGATTGGTACCGATCTGCTGCTGCGGCTGCGTCCAGAATTTCGCGAGGTCGATGACGATGAGCGCCGGCTTCTTGCCGAAGCCGACGGGTTGCCCCCACCCGCGGGCGAGATATCGCTGCTTCAGTTCGCGCAGATGCCTTTGCAACGGTTCGCGGAGTTCATTCGGAAGAGACAAATCGGAAGACCCGAACGGAAGAGCCGAACTTTGATTCGCCGTCGCCGTGCTCATGGGAGAGTCCTTGTAGAGAGTGAAATTCGCCAAGCCGAAAGAAAATCGTACCAACCCGCGGCAAAGAAGTCAGCCGCATCGATCGGAAGCATCGCCCGCGAAGCCCTCTCGCGAATCGGCGGCCCAAAAAAATCGTTAGCGTATGTGGCGTTTCACGTGAAACGGTATCTGATAATCAACAGATAAGTGGGGGGTTGGGGATTGGGGTCGGAGTTGGGGCGTTTGGGAATGAAGCAAATCGCGAGAAACGCACGCTAAAACCGTCACTCGCGCGCGCAAACTCGTCTTTCGTCGCCAAAAAAGCAGCATTCGCGCGCAACTTGCGCATGGTTTACGCATTCATGGACACGCATGTTAACACGAAGTGCGCCTGTCGGGAAACACTTCGCCCAGCGGACCGACTGTCGAGGGATTGGGATTCGCGTTTGGGAATGGGGACCGGAATCTAACCCTGGTATGGGGTTTTATAAATCTCTTTACCCAAACAAAACCATTCTGGATTTTCCATGGGAAGACGATTGCTTGATTTTTAACCCCAAAGGAGAACCAGAATGGCGACTCTCCGATTGTTTGTTTTGCTCGAAGAATTCGACACTGACAAAAGTGTCCGACCCCTTTTTCGCGGGCTGTTTACAGCACGGAACACGAAACAACGAGAGCGACACACTCAGCATGAACACCGCGATATAATTTCCCCCAAGTTCCATAATCCTCAGCCATTTTTTGTTCGTGCCTTTCGTGCCGTTCGTGGTCCGTAAATTAACCACGAAGCACACGAAAGAGCTGCGAAAGGCAGTAAAATCCTTCAATGGCGATCGGTCGGCGGTGAGTCACTTCATCACTCCACCCAGAACGAATACAACTTCGCGTTCTTGAGTTCGAAGACCAGCCGCAGGCTGTTTTCTTCGGCGGAGGGAATGGACGCTTCCCCTCTCCAATTGACTTGCTTCGCCAGCACGTCGCCGGCGATCGGTGTGGCGTTCTCCAGCAAATACTCGCCGGCCGGTTCGCCGTCGATCGTGCGGAGTTCGGCTTTGAGATAACCTCCCTCGGCGACCTGGGCGTTGACGAAGAGCTTCGATCCGGAATATGTCAGCGGCCGTGTGACGACGACGCCCGGCGTGTCGCCGGCATCGAGCGACACAAAACCGTCGCGGCGGAGCGTCGCTAAACCGATGCGGCTGATTTTATCGTGCATGTCTTTCCACAACGGCAGACTGCGGTAATAAATCCACAACTCATTTCCCACCAGCACCGGCGGCGTGCAAGGGTCGTGATAATGCGGATCCCATTCATCGGGCTCGCCCAACGGAATGATCTGCGTGCGGTCTCCCACGCGCGACCAGTGCCGGCCGTCGCGGCTCGATGTCATCTCGACCGTCGTCTGTTTGTAACTGTCTGCGACGACGTCGTCGTGCATCACGCGGACGATGCCCAGCCACATGCTTTCGTAGTTGAAGCCGACGTGCCCGTAGATCTGCGCCTTGGGATCGTCTAGGGCGTCGGGATAGAGCGTCATCCGCGGGCGGGTCCAGTGAATCAAATCGTCGCTCTCCATGATGCCGCGGACCCGCATTTTTCCGGGGAACACGAATTTCACATCGCCGATGTATTTTTGCAGACGGGGATCCCAGCGGAAGAACGTCGTATCGCCGATGCCGTTCGTCGGCAGCGTGTAACCCTGCTGGCTGGGAACGGCCCGGCGTTCGCGTTCGAGCGTCCAGTGCACTCCATCGGGCGACGTGTAAAGGTAATACCCTTCCAGCGGCTGATTCTGGAACCGCAAAACCATCCCTTTATAAAGGCGTTCGGGATTCGGGTCTTCGGGAGTATGCATCATCCCGAAGAAGCCGCCGTCGGAAATCAGCACGTTGTTCTCGCGGCTGCCTTCGACTTCGTGCAGGCCGAGGTTCGGTTTTTCCCAATGCACGCCGTCGTCCGACTCGGCGTAACAGCCCATCCACGGCGTCCGCTTCCCGTCGGGGAGGGTGAACGCGGGGCTGCACGAATACCACATGCGAAACTTGCCCGCGTCTTCGTCGCGCAGGACGAATTGAAAGAAGACGTTCGATCCTTCCCACGGTTTGTCGGGAACAATCAGCGGATTCGCCGGATGCTTTTTCGCGGGATTGATCCGCCGTTCGATCCCGTCCATCGAGGCGATGAGTTCGTCGTCGACGAAGAGTTGCCGCTCGGCACCGATTTCGACCGGCCAGTCGTTGACGTTCGCCGGGTGCATCAATAAATCGTTGGCAAGCACGCCGAATGCTTTGGGATACAGGCTTTTGTCGACGCGCCAGTCGTCGGGGACTTGGGCGTGCAACAGCGAGCCGGCACAATGGATCATCGACCAGACGAGACACCAAGACGAAACGGCGGAAGGTCGCATAAGAATTTCTCCCCGGCGTTAAGTGAGTTTGACTTTCCGTCTCGCGCCATACACGTCGCACGGACAGAGCTCCTAGAAACGAGTCGATATTAAAACGCGATCTCAATTCGGTTGACGGTGATTCCCGACCGATTGATAATACTTTATCCGAACGGCGCGACGTCGACGGCGTCCATTTGAGTTGTCGTCTGGTTTTAGGAGCGGGCTAAATCCTGTACTCCTACGCCCGCTCGGCAGATCGCTATTCTTTGAGATCTTTCAAGACTGTACGATTCACGGCTGTGCGTTGCCGCCGCCCCCGATCTGCAAACATTTCAAATTCCCCTGCCAGTCCTTGCAGTACAACTTCCCGTCGGCGAGCGCTACGTGGGGCCAGACGTCGGTGCGGAAGATGTGATCGTGGCGGGCCAGTTCGGTGTAACTGTCGGGGGAGCGCGTCGCGGTCTCCGTCAGCACCAGGCGGCCGGTGCCGCCGTAGGTGATCAGGCGGTCGTCGCCGGTGACGATGCACGAACCCGCTTCGCTGAAGTCTCCTCCCTCCCAGCGCTGCTCGCCGGTCGCGAAATCGAGGCACCGCAGACGTCGCCAGGCGTAATAGACGTGTCCGTCGTGAATCACCGGCGTGCAGATTTTCGAAGGGAGCGGCTGCTCCCAGCGTTTCTGGATTCCCTTCAGCGTCACGTCGAGCCGGGCGATCGCGTTTTTGTTGTAGTTCGATGTGATCAGCACGCTGGCGCCGAAGACCGCGGGAGATGCGATGCTGTTGGCGAAGTCGGTTTTCCATTCGTATCGGCCGACGGTTTTTCCTTCGTTCCCTTCATCCAGCCGCGTGACCACGAGGTTATGCACCGTGAACACGGCGAGACAGGGAACTCCTTCCACGTCGATAAATGCCGCTCCCGCGGTGTGTCCCGCGGGGTCTTTGTTGATCGACGTCCACAGCGGTTTCCCGTTGTGCTTGTCGAAGGCGATCAGATTGCCGGTGTTGTCGCCGGCTTCGATGAGCAGTTGCCCGCCGAAGACCATCGGCGCGGCGGTGTAGCCGTAATCGCGCAGTCCGCCGATTCGCGTGATTTTCGGGCGTCGCCTGACTTTGTATTTGTCGTACAGGTTTTCCCTCCAGATCAGCCGATGCTCCTGGCCGGTCTGCCAGGCGACGACGTCGCCGTCGGTGCTCATGGTGAAGAGCATTCCCGTCTCGACGTCGAACTCGGGTGTCGCGGTCGGCCCGCCGTAGAGGCCCTCATCACCGGTGGCGAAGCGGCCATATTGCGGGCAAGGATACTCCTCTTGCCAAATTTCTTCCCCCGTGGCGGCATCGAGGCAGACGACGCGATCGCGGCCGTTATTCCAGCCAAGCGTGTATAACTGGCCGGCGACGACCAGGGGAGAGGTCGACCCCATGCCGACGTATTGGCTCCAGATTTCGGCGAGGGGCCAATTCGTTCCATCCCAGCCGGAGTTTTCGGCGACGCGACCGTTACGGTGCGGACCGCGCCAATGCGGCCAATCGCCGGCGACTGCGTTCGACATTGCCGGCGAATTGGCGATCATAGTAAGAACGACGACAAATCGCCGACATGCGGACTTCAAAAAAATCACAAGTCGATTCCTTCATTTCGCCAGACCAAGCCATGTTTACCGGATTGTGAATGATACTCCATCTCGGCTCGAAAATCCTTCCGCGAAGGTGCGTCGTCTGTTATATTAAAGAATCTCAACACGACATCCGCACAGGAGCCACACACATGACTCACACACTCAATCGCCGCGATCTTCTGAAAACGACTGCCGCCGCCGGAGTCGGGATTTGGTTGGGCACGCCATCGTCGCCGGTGCATGCGAACTCGGCCAACGAAAAGCTGAACATCGCCCTCATCGGCATCGGGGGGCGCGGGGCCGACAACCTCAAGGGAATCGAAGGCGAAAAACAGAACATCGTCGCCCTGTGCGACGTCGACGACGAACGGGCCGGCGATGCCTATACCCGGTTTCCCAAGGCGAAAAAGTTCTACGACTACCGCGTGATGTTCGACAAAATGGAAAAACAGATCGACGCCGTCGTCGTCAGCACGCCCGATCACTCGCACTTTCATCCCGCGATGGCCGCACTCACCCGCGGCAAGCATTTGTACTGCGAAAAGCCGATGGGGCATTCGGTGTGGGAGACGCGCGAGCTGACGAACCTCGCCGCCGAGCGGAAAGTTGCCACGCAGCTCGGCGTGCAGCGTCACGCCAACGTCGGCATCCGCGAGGCGGTGCAGATTATCTGGTCGGGCGTAATTGGAGACGTGAGCGAAATCCATACGTGGGTCGACGGCGACCGCGGTTTGCCGCCGGTTCCCCAAGACTCGCCGGCCGTCCCCTCGACGCTGAAGTGGGATCTCTGGCTCGGACCGGTCGCCGAGCGGCCGTATCATCCCTCGATCTGTCCGTACGGCTGGCGGTTCTGGTGGGACTTCGGCACCGGAGAAACGGGCAACATGGGCTGCCACATTCTCGATATTCCGTTCTGGGCGCTCGATCTCAAGTCGCCGACGCGCGTCGACGTCGTCCCCGGACCGGTCGACGACGAGAGAACGCCGACGCACATGACGGTGCAGTATCAGTTCCCGTCATCGGGCAAGCGGCCCGCCGTGACGATGCACTGGTATCACACCGAAATCGCGCCGCCGATTATCGCCGAGAAAGGCTTCGACCCCAAAGGGATGAACAACCTGTTCATCGGCTCGAAGGGAATGCTCTTATGCGGCTTCGACAAATGGAAGCTGTATCCCGAACCCGATTTTGCGAAGTTCAAAACGCCGATGTTGACGATGCCGCCGTCGCCGGGCTTCTATCGCGAATGGATCGACGCCTGCAAAGGAGGCGACCGGGCGAGCTGTCATTTCGATTACTCCGGACCGCTCACCGAGACCGTCCTCTTAGGAAACGTCGCCTACCGGGCCGGCGGCGGCTTCGACTGGGACGCCGAGACTCTCCAGGCGACCGGCAACGACAACGCGGCCCGGTTCCTCAAACCCGAGTTCAAATCGGGCTGGGACGTGGTTTCAAGATGATGGGCACGTGACGAGAACTGGTTTCATAACCCGGACGCCGGCGGAAAAAGATAAAAATGATGGCAAAAACTTCCGTCGTCCGGGGCGCGATGAAACGGTTTGCCGCGTACGCCCCTCATCTACCCTACCAGACGTGGTTGCGCGCCGGTGACGTTCCCGTCGTTGTCTTCGAATGCGCGATCGCCGTTTGAGAATTCACTCCCCCTGTTTGAAAAGTCCCCCTCGGTGTTTGAACGGTCGCCCGTCGTGTTTGGAAATGTTGTGCGAGGGGCGCGAGATGAGGGGTGAGGGGCGAGGGGCGAGAAAATTGCGTGCATCGATGCGGCGTGTTTGAGATCGCACTTTTGGCGCGCATTTCGCGCGCAAATCGCGCCTGAAGGGTGCAAAATGGATGAAAAAGGCCGATTTTGGACGCAAAAACGATGCAAAAACGCGTTTTCAGCGCGATTTTTGGTGTCAAATCGCTTATTCCGGCGTGCAAATCACACACTCGCGCGTCACTCGCAACGTTTCGCGCGCACTCGCGCGCATCTCGCGCGCACTTGCGCGCGATTCCGCACCGTTTTGCGCCGGTTTTGCCACACTTGGGACCACGTCGCGCTTTCACTAACAGCCCGGCACCGATCTGATGCTCGCGGTTCAGAATTCAACGTTCGGCGACCGGGCTGAGAAGAGGATAGGGAGATCGGGCGATAGGAATTCTTCATTCTGACTCATCCTTCATCCTTCATCCTTCTCTTCGATGTCGTTCAGCCGGCTGGTTTCTTGCCAGAGGCCGAACTGGCCGACGTTGATCCAGCGGGCGACGTCTTCGCTGGTCCCGCCGACGAGGGCGAGTTCGAAGTCGTGAATGATCCCCGCCCCGTTCGTGGCGACGTGGGTGATCAGGCCGCTTTCGATGAGGTCGATGATGTACCGCGACAGGCCGAGTTTGATGGGATGGCCGCCGAACATAGCGATGATGGGGTTCTTGTTGCGTCTGGCGGTGAGAATCGCGGTGATCAGTTCGTCCAAATGTGGAACGGACAGTTTCACTGCCGAAGAATCGAGACTCACGCAACGATCTAAGCTGAGATCATTCCCTCGTCGGCCGATATCTTCGAGGTCGATCTGTTGTTGGTCGAATGTGAGGTAACGGGACATGGCAGGGCAATCGAGCGTCGACTCAATGGTTAAATTATCGCGAAGAAACCTGGAAGTAAGGCTGATAAAATCGCAAATCCATGTGGCTTATCTGCAGAGCTTATGTTTGATGTGTTTTCTTGTAAGAAGTGCCAACTCGCCAATCGACAAATCAGCCGGGTTGTAATTGTCGCCTTTTGAATTCGTAAGGAATTCAATTCGTGAGACGGCCTCGCTACAGCCCAATCGTTCGCGACATTTCGCACTCGGCACTTATTTTCAATAGACAGTTTTCGGAAAGTGATGATTTCGAATTAGAAATTTCATCGACTTCAATGCATTCTACGCTGCAAAACAACGGGTTCGACGCTCGATTGCCCTGCGAGACATGGGGAGTGACCACGAGCCTTCCGTCAACTTCATTCGCTTTAGTTGACCTCAGGGTGATCCATTCTCTTGGCTTAATGAGACACTTCTTGTGCCAAAGGCATGGGGGCTATCCCACGACATTTACGATGGACACGCATCAATACTTCACGTTTTTCGGATCTTGACAGGTCGTTTAAGAATCGCGCAGAAAGCGTAATAAACGCCATAAGACAATGCCACGCTGAAGGGAACTGCAAATACGATCAATTTGATGGCCCTTTGGTGCAACACGCGGGACCGCAACTCCCCGTACCATAATGAGAGATCTGTGCCAGGAACGCCGTCTACATGTATGTGTACACTGCGACATAACCCCAATGACAATATCAGCAGCGATACGAGAACACCGCTCACAACGATAATTCGACGCTTTTCAAATTGTCCCCATACTGCGCCCAGTACGACGAGTGATGCAAATGGTATCCAGGTCTGAAACACATTTTGTAAGCATTCATTCATGTCGCCACTCCACACGATGAGGTGATATCGTCACAAACTGAACTAGAAAGCCCCGAATACCACGAGAGGAACGAAAAGGGGTCAGGTCTCTTTGTCTGTTCGTCGAAGAGCGGCAACATGAGCATCCACGAGTAACACATGCTGACGATGCCGACGAACTGCCCCACACAGCCAACTCCGCCGGAAGATTCAATCATAAAAGAGACCTGACCTCTTTTCTTACTCCCGTGCTCGACTCACCCTCATTTCTCGTGGCCATATACTGTTGTCCAGAATTCTTCACCCGTGAACATTCCTGAAGAGCTAGGATTCGAAATCCAAAGTAAAAACATGGGATCGCGGACAGCATTAACACAAAGACGGATACGTCCCACACCCATATATTGAGAAAATACTCGCCTAATGATCCCGCTTTATTACCAATAGGAGGCAAATCCCTTGCATTTAGTACACCCAGATCGAGCAATCGCTCTTTAAGGTGTGTTAGGTATATCGCAAAAGGCCCGATGCAACACAGCAAAAAACCCCTTGCAAGGCGCATAATATAGAACCCCTTAGAACATAAATAAAAAAACGGCATGGCACCCAGCAAGAGCATTGCTATATTAGGAGAACCATGGCTGTGACCTTTTAGAAAAAACACGAATCAACAATTTAACTCCCCGAAAACGTCATAAAATCCATCGATCTCGCCGGGGGGCAGCCTTTCAGACGTTATTGAGGAAACGAAAAGGGGTCAGGACTCTTTGTCTGTTCGTCGAAGAACGGCAACATGAGCATCCACGAGTAACACATGCTGACGATGCCGGCGAACTGCCCCACACAGCCAACTCCGCCGGAAGATTCACTCATAAAAGAGACCTG
>JBBECD010000165.1:0-19655 GCA_040881995.1 Planctomycetaceae bacterium | reverse complement strand
GCGAAATGAGAAACTCCCCATCTCCCGATCCCCCCATCTCCCCATCCCCCATCGCTCCGCGACCCCACCCCCAACCCCTAACTCTTAACCATTTCCCGCAGCACCACCGTCGCGTAACTTCCGCTCGGCAGGCTGAAATTGATACGCACGCCATTCTCGTCGGCCTCGGCGTGCATGTCCTCCGGGAAAACCAGTAACGGACGCCGGGTGCCGCTTGTCAGGCGGTTGTAGATTTCGAACCGATCGAGTCCGATGCCGTAACGCGAAAGCACGGCCTGTTCCCGTTCCGCCGGCAGACCGACAGGGGACTTCATCTTCGGACCGAACAACGGGCCGGTGATCGCTATCTCGCGGCGGTCCAGCCGCTGCTGTTCGGCGGAAACATCGGCGACCGGCTGATCGTCCGCCGAATCGACCCCGGCGACGAACACGCCCCCCGATTCGGCCACCTGCATCACGTCGCCATGCAGTACGGTGTGAATCAGCCCGTCCCGCAAACGGTCGGCGAGCACCTCGTTGAAAAGTTGCGACTGCACCGCCGAGAGCGACATCCGCAGCAGAAACGCCCGCCGCGACGCCGGCAAGTCGCGCGGCTGGACGTCGCCGCGGAGCAGCGCGAACCCGGTTTTGAGCGTCTCCTGGTCGTGTCCCATTCTCTGTTCGCCGTAATAGTTGGGGATTCCCGTTCGGCCGGCCGCTTCGCAAAACGAGATCGCGGCCGGCAATGCATCGGGAGCGACGTCGCGAATGACGATCGAAAATCGATTTCCCTTGAGATGCCCCGTCCGCAGTTTGTTCTTGTGCCGGGTCGTTTCGAGCAGCGCGATTCTTTTGGTCTCGATCCGTGAGATCAGCGGCTCGCATTTCGCCGGGACCGAAATCCATTGCCGCGTCACCGCCCGGCGGTCTTTCAGGCCGGCGACCCCGATGTCGCGCGGCGACACGTTGAGTTCCCGTGCGAGATGCCGGGTGAACTTTTCGGCGGGGACGTCCCGTTTTTCGATCCAGAGCAGCAGATGTTCTCCCTCGCCGGTGAAGGGATACAGAGGAATCTCCTCGACGATGAAATCCTCGGGTTCCCGCTTGAGAACGCCGCCGATGCCCGGAACATCCGCCGTCAGAAACGGCCAGTCGGTGCGATAGTCGTCCTGCGGTGATGAGGTCGATGACGTTTCGGGATCGTGCATATCGGATTCAGTTCTGGGTAAAAATTCAGGCGAAATTTTAGCCGTATGCAGTAAAAGGGCCGTGTTCAAAGGATGATTCTCACGCAAAGGCGCGAAGGCGCAAAGTGAAAACGATCAAATCAAAGCTTGAATTCTCTCCTTCTTCATCCTTTGCGAGCTTTGCGACTTCGCGTGACATCTGCCTTTCTCCCTCAACGGTCTGCCGCAATGCCAATAGGCTAAATTGTACACATTCAGGAAAAATTTTCGTGAACCGCCGGATAAAAAGGCCGTTCTTGAGTAGATACAATGCGGAATGCAGGTGTTATAATGGCCAGTGCCGGTTTTCACATCGCGATATTCTCGCAAGTCGGGCGTCACCTGTCGATCGATTCCTATTCCTTAAAAAAGAGCCGAACCATGAAACGCGCAACGATTCTTATGATGTCTGTGTTGTCGGTCGGTTGGCAGTTCTCGACGGCCCAAGCCGAAGTCAAACTCGAACGCAAGTTCGCTCCCGGGAGTTCGTATAAGAACGTCGTCGAAGTACAGTCGATTCAGACGCTGAAGCTGAATAACATGGATATCGATACCAACGTCTCGCAGACGATCGTGATCGAGACCACCGTCGGCGACCGGGCGGGCGACGGTCAATTGCAGATCGAGCATAAAATCGGCTCGTTGCGGGCGCAGATGACGATCCCCAATTTAGGCGAGATCAAATTCGATTCGACCAAACCCGATGAAGCCACCGACAGCCCGCTGACGCCGATTTTTAAAGCGACCGCGAACTCGACCTGGCAGACGGTCTTGAACAAAGACAATGAAATCGTCGAAGTCAAAGGGCGCGACGATTTGCTCAACGGCCTCGATGAGAACCTGAAACAGTTCGTCAAAGGGCAATTCGATAAAGAATATCTCACCGAAGCCGCCCGCAAGGAAGCGGAGCGCATTCCTGCGAAACCGGTTGAAATCGACGACACGTGGGAACAGAGCGAAGCGATGCGCGTCGACAGCAGCCAGGTGTTGACGTTCGACAAAACTTATACCTACCGCGGCACCGAAACATACAACGGTAAGGAACTCGACCGCATCGACGTCAAAGCGACGGCGATCAAATATGAAATCCTGCCGAACAGCCCCATCCCGCTCAAGGTGTCGGACAGCAATCTCAAGATCGGCGAGACGACGGGCAAGATCTATTTCGACCGCGAACTCGGCCGCATCGTGCTCGACGAGCAATCGCATCAGGTGGTCGGCGATTTCACGCTCGAAGTCAATGACCAGAAACTTCCATCGGTCCTCGATCTGAGAATGACGACCAACAGCCGCGAAGAGTAAGCCACTCGAAGAAAGCACTCCGCTGCGGAAATCTCTCCGCAGCGGGGGTCGGGGATCGCGATTTGGGGGTCGCAAATGCGATCAAATCGCGAAAATGCGCTCCCAAACCGTCATTTTAGCGCCTGAATTGCGCTTTATCGGTGCTAAATCAGCGTTTCGCGCTGCTTTTCGCGCGTCTCCCGCTCACTCGCGAGCTATTCAGCGCTCACTCCCGCTCACTCCCGCTCACTCCCGCTCACTCCCGCTCACTCCCGCTCACTCCCGCTCACTCCCGCGTTACTCCCGCTCACTCCCGCTCACTCCCGCGTTACTCAGCGATCATTTGCGCTACTTTGCGCATGGTTTGCGCTGCTTTGCGTGCGGTTTTATACGTGATTTCCGCTCACATCTTCGGCAGCGTGCGACCCGTCAGGCGGAAGACGTACGCCATGATCTCGACGAAGACTTCGTACATCTCGACCGGAATCGGATGTCCGACCTTGACGGTGGCGAACAGCGCCCGCGCGAGCGGTTTGCGTTCGATAATCGGTATCCCCGATTCGATGGCGATGCGGCGGATGCGGGCGGCGATTTCCCCCCGCCCTTTCGCCACCACCGCCGGAGCCGCCATCTTATCGGGATCGTATTTGATGGCCACGGCGATTTCGGTCGGGTTGGTGATGACGACGTCGGCGTCGCGCACCTTCTGCAGATCGCGGGCCGTCACCAGTTTCTGGTGGGCGTCGCGCCGGCGGGCGCGGTGCTGCGGATCCCCTTCCATCTGCTTCATTTCCTCGCGGATTTCCTGTTTCGTCATTTTCATGTCGTCCAGGAATTTCCACTTCTGATACGCAAAATCGATAAGCGCCATCACCAGCAGCGCAGCCGAGAGTTGAAACGCCAGCTTCCCCAGCAGTTGTCCCGTCGTCGTGAAGATGATCGCCGGCGTCTGCGTATTCAGCATAACGAGCGCCGGCAACTCCGCTTGAATCGCGAGGTAGGCGATGCCGGCCAACAATACCAGTTTGCCGAGACCGATCAGCAATTTCACGACGTTATTGCGGATCGAAAAGATTCGTTTTAATCCCTCCAGCGGATTCACATACGACCATTTCGGCTCGAGGGCCTCGGTCGAGAGCAAAAAACCGAACTGCAACAGATTGAGGCCGGCCGCCGCCAGCATCAGCATTCCCAAGAGCATCAGGCTCGCCCCGGAAATATGGGAAGCAATCGCCCAGACATGCGACGTGACGCGCGTGGAGTCGACCTCCAGCCAGGCGGGCCCCGCCAGATGGCCGTGCAAGACTTCCCCCAGCGACGTGGTCAACCAGGCGCCGCCGTAATACAGCGAGGCGGTCGCCATCAGAATCACCCCGGCTGCGTTGAGATCGACGCTTTTGGCAACGCGCCCGCTCTGCCGCGCTTCATTCAGCCGGTGATCTGTCGGAAGCTCGGTTTTTTCGCCAAATTCGTCGGACATAAATCAAAGGATGAGGGATGAGGGATGAGGGATGAGGGATGAGTCAGAAAGGGGACTGTTTTTACGGCCAACAGAAGGCTGTTTGGACATTAGGCATTGGGATTTCCTTAGGCATTAGTCATTAGACCTTAGTCATTCTAACCCTAGCCGCTTGGTTCGAAGGTCGAGCTTATCCCGTCGATCGTCATCGAGACGCGGTCGGCGACGAATTCTCCCAAACCTGAAAACGCTACGATCATGATCAGCAGGCTGACCAGGCCGCGGATCACGAAACCGACGACCAGCACGTTGACCTGCGGCACGGTGCGGCTTAAAAAGCCGAGGGCGAGTTCGACCATCATCATAGCGGCGAGCACGGGAGCCGCGAGCTGGATGCCCATCACCAGCGAGTGATGAATCAAGTCGCGCAAGAATTCAATCGTGGAGACGGGCACATACGCGCCGCCGAGCGGAAAGGTGCGGAACGTATCGAGCAATGCCGAGAGCATCAGCAAATGCCCCCCCCACGGTTCGAGCAGCAGAAAGATGGTGGTTCCCATCAGGAAGACCAACATGCCGGTCAGCGTGCCGCTGGTATCGAGGTCGGGGTTGAGGACTTCGCCAAGCCCGGTTCCCGCCTGCTGATCGATAAGCTGGCCTCCCATTTGCAAGCCGCTGAGGATGGTCATCACGCCGAGGCCGAGAGCCAGACCGAGCCCCAGTTCTCCCGCGGCGATCCAGACGTAATCGAGCACCGACGCCGGCAGTTCGAGCGAGGTTCCATTTCCGAGCAGCAGCGGCGCGATCATGATCGACAGCGTGAGGATGAACAGAATGCGAATGTTGATCGGAACGGCCGAGTTCGCGAAGAGCGGCCCCGCCAGCATCAGCCCGCTGATGCGCAGCAGAATAAGCGTGAAGGCGAAAAACCGGGGCAAAAACAACTCTTCGAGCGACAAGAAAAATCTCCCGGAACGATCGGCCGATGCGTTACAACGTGCCAGGAATATTGGTGATGAGCTGAGACGAATACGTGGTCATTTCGCCGATGATCCAGGGGAGCGTGTACAACAAGGCGAACATCATCAGCACGATTTTCGGGACCATCGTCAGCGTCTGGTCTTGAATCTGCGTGATCGCCTGCAGAAAACTGATGACCAGACCGACGACGAGAGCCGTCAGCATAATCGGCGCCCCGATCATCAGCGACCGCAAAATCGCTTCGCGTCCGAGTTCGACAACTTGATCGACATTCATATGTCGTCTTTCTCCCTCGCCCTCTGGGAGAGGGCCGGGGTGGGGATGCCTTTTTCATTCCACTGGCGGACAAGCCGCCAGTGCCACCCAAGCCCCTCCTCAACCCGTCAACGTCACGCTCTCCAATAACATGCCGACGGTTAAAAACCAGCCGTCGATCATCACGAATAACAACAATTTGAACGGCAGCGAAATCAACACCGGGGGCAACATCATCATGCCCATGCTGATCAGCACCGAGGCGATCACCATGTCGATGATGATAAACGGCAAATACAACTGAAAACCGATGATGAACGACGTCTTGAGTTCGCTAAGCATGAACGCCGACAGCAGCACGGTGATGGGGACGTCGTCGTACGTTTCGGGCAAGGCGTCGTCTTCGGTAATGGTTTCGCCCATTTGCGAGCGCTGGTATTCATAGAGAAACCAGACGGTGTCGGTGTTGCCGGTCTGTTCGATCTGTACGCTCATAAACCGCCGCAGCGGCGCGGCGGTTTTCTCGTACGCCGTTTCGAACGACACCGCCTCTTCGCCCGCCTGAGGCGACGTGTACGGCCTGATTCCCTCGTCGTACGACGTCTTCCAGACCGGCGCCATCACCATGAACGTGAGAAACAGGCAGAGCGAAACCAGCACCTGATTCGGCGGCAACTGCTGGGTGCCAAGCGCCTGCCGCAGCAGACCGAGCACGATGATGAAGCGAATGAAACAGGTCGTCATGATCAAGATCGACGGGGCGAGACTGATCACCGTCATCAAGAGCAGAATCTTCAGCGTCGCCGTCAATCCGCCGGGGGACGTCATCTGATCGGCGGAGAGCATTTCCGGAATCTGCGGCAACTCCAGGGGCAATTTCTGGGGTGCGAGCGATTGGTCGTCGCGTTCGGCGGCGACGGGCCTGACCACGGGTTGATTCGGACGCGATCGCCCCACCGATTCGGTCTGCGCGATCGCCGCGTCCGACGAAAATAAAGTGGTGCAGAGGAGAAACAACGCAGTCATCGACGTCGCAAACCGCAGCGCGAGCGGACGGCGGGACGAGTTCTCGCCGCTCCGTTTACCGTCGCCATTGGTTTTTGAGAGTCGAATTCGCACGGGAAGCACCTTACGATCCACTGTTGAGCGGAGCATCCACCGGTCGCGTTAACGATCGATTGACCGCCGGCGCGCCGCCGGTGCGGGACGTTTGCCACCAGTTCGATTTGGTGAGTAACGTCTGAAACGACTGCACGAGTCGCGAATCTTCGGTCGGCTTGCGGCATAAACCGATGAGGGCGTCTCTCTCCGCCGGGTCGTCGATTTCGGTGAGCGTCGACATGCCATTGACCGACGAGCCGACGAGCAGAATGCGCGAGCCGCAGCGAATGAGATAAATGTGTTGCCGTTGGTCGAGCGGCCGTTTGCCGAGCACCTCGACGACGTCGGTCGATAAACCTTGCACCTTGAGAGGCTGGATTTTTTTCATCACCCAGGCGCAGAGCAGTATCAGGCCGGTGATGAGCGACAGCGAGAACAGCGTCGTCCCCCAGGGAATCGACGTTCGCGATTTCTTGTCCGCTTCATCCGATGATTCGGCGGAGCCGGCCGGCTTCGATCGCGACGCGTCCGCACGCGACCGCTTAAAAGCGAACGTTTCGCTCGGCCGTTTTAAGGGAAGAGGCTGCCGAGAGGAGGATGCGGCGCGCCCGTGCTCTGCGGGAAATTCGTCGAGTCCGCGCGGGTCGAATGTTTCTTCGCGACCGAGCGGGGCGTCGTCAATCGCATCGAAATCGACGCCATCGTGATTGAAGAGCGCGTTCGACGATTGGCTGTTCGACGTCCGTTCGATCGATTGTCGCGAGGTTCGATCGTCGCCGCGCAGATCGCCGTGCAACGAGGCGAACGTCAGTGCCGCCATGGCGAACGGCGAGTGCCACCGGAACAGGTCGGCACAGATCATGGGTCGAATGAAAGCAATAATAGTCTTTCCTATCGCGAACGTCGCCCGCAACCCGATTTTTGCAGATGACAAGAGCAAAATGATTGTCGCGCAAAGTCGCGAAGGCGCAAAGAAATTCAAAACATTGGCGTCGCCCATTCGACCTCTTCCCTTTGCGAGCTTTGCGCCTTTGCGCGAAACTTGCCTTTTAACTCCTGCAGGAACAAAGACGGGGTCTAAGAACCTATCCGGAAATGTTGGTAGAAATACAACATACTGTGTCCATTGTGTGGCTTCGATACCACCAATTGTGGTCGATCCAACTTTCCGGATAGCCTCTAAAAATCGGGGGTCAGAATTTCCGCGATGCGGACACAGAAATTGTCGTTGAGCACCAGCACCTCGCCTCGGGCGATCAACCGGCCGTTGACGAGAATATCGACCGGGTCGCCCGCAAGTTTGTCAAGCGGGACGACCGAGCCTTCTTTGAGTTTTAAGACTTCTTCGATGAGTAATTCGGTCCGTCCGAGTTCGATGCGGAGATCGAGTTCGACATCCTGCAGACCGGCGAGCGACAGCAAGCCGTCTCCCGCCAGGGGCGAGGTGTTCAACTCTTCGAAACTGAACGGCATGGTCTGCCCGGCGTCGGAAAGCACTTTTTTCGGACGGTCTCGATCGGTGGACAGCGCCGCCGCGAGATCGGCCTCGGCCTGATCGAGCAGTTGTTCGGCGGATTGCATCGATCGCAAGGCGGCGCTCGAAGTCGATCCCGAGCCGGCGGAAAGCGGTTTTGACGCGGGCGAACCTGTTTTTTTTCCTTCGTTGTGTTTGAGGAGCGCATCGATCTCCGTCGCGCTCAATAAGTCGCCGCTCTCCAGACCGAGAGTGGATGCCGGTTTCGACGTCGCTGCCGATTCGGGAGAGGACGAGGCGGACTCTCCCCGAGCCGCTTTCAAGAGCGATTCGATTTCGTCGGGTTTCAGCAGGTCGTCGTCTTGATCTGACACAGCGGTCTGCCTGAATGAAGTCGTGCGAGGGGAGGAGGAAGAAAACGTAACGGCCTCGAACGGGAAATTCAGGCCCCACGGGGGGGCTATTGTTCCAGCGTTCGGAAGTCGGTCATAATGACATCTTTGACGTAACTTTTATTGACGACTTTGTTGATGGCCTCCTGGATGCGACGTTTGATCGTTTGCAGGTCGGCTTCATTGAGATCTTCGATGGTCGAGCGACGCAGAACGACGATCACCGCTTCGTTGAGGCGATGTTTGTGTTCTTCCTCTGCCGTTTTGAAGGCGTTAAAGTCGCTCTTGGGGATCGTGACCGCCAGACGAAAGTTGATGTGAAGAATCGAACCCGGCGCGGCGAGGTTGTTCGTGCAATTGAAGCTGCCGATCTCGACTTCTTGCTGATTGCTGGCCGGCCCTGTCTTTGGTTCGGGAACGGCCGAGCCGTCCTGCGACGTGTTTTTTGCGGCATCCGCTCCCGGAGCGAGGACGACGTAGAGAACGGCGCCTTCTCCTGCCATCAGAATGCCGACCGCGATGGCGATGAGCATTTTGGTGTTTTGCAGGAGACCGGGCTTGGCAGGTGATGCACTGCCGGCAGCGGACGGATTGTCTTTATTGGCGACTGTCGACACGATACCATCCTTGGTATGTGCTCTCGAGACGCCCCCGGAGCCGCCCGCTCGATGGCGATCGTTACCGCTCAACGACGGGGGGAATAAGCCGTGAACCTCAAGAGCAGACGTAAAATTTAATTGCGATCTTCCAACGCAGGAGGCGTTATATACGCATCGATCACAAATACGTCAACCCGATCATTGAGGCGGTGCAGTTCTGATTCTCTCGTGATGATCCGTGGCTCGGCGTCTCCGACTGCACTGATGATCATATGCTGCGGCTGAATGCCGCGTTCGGCGAGATATTGGGCTATCTGGCGAGCCCGGGAGAATGAGAGATCGACCGCATCGCGATATTCGGAATCCTTCGGAAGCGGTTCGGACGAGCAATGGCCCCGAACGACGATTCGATTCGGCTTCCCTTTCAGAATGCCGGCGATGACGTCGAGATTCTGTTTCATTTCAGCGGTCAAGTCGGCCCTAAAGTGCGGAAAAGCCGACGGTCCTCCGAGCGTCACCTCGGTCCCGTGATTGATGCGCTGCACGGTCAAGTTTTCGCCGGCTCGCCCTTTTTCATTGGGCGTCTTTCGGCCTCCCTTTTTGGTTCCCCCCTGGCCTGAAGATCCTTGGGACGCCATGTGTTTGTTGGTGCTGCTTTTCTGGGTCGAGGTTCCGGGAATGCCAGACGTCCCGTCGAGCAAGCCGAACGTTTTGGACATCGAGTCCATCATGGCGCGCATCTTGCCGGTGTCGTCTTTCATTTCGCTCATGGAGACGAGCATGATGAAAAACGTCAGCAGCAACGACATCATGTCGCCGTAGGTCACGACCCAGTCGGGGACGCCGGCTGGCGGATCATCTTCGGGCATCGCCATAAATTTTTAACCCGCAGAATAACCTGGTCCGGTTGAGATTTATAACTTTTTATTTTGACGCTCACACCCAATTTTATATATCCTCCGCCAATCAAGCGGCGTGCTTCGCCAGGGCCTTTTTCTCGGCGGGCGACAGGAACGTCGACAATTTCTGTTCGAGGACGCGCGGATTGTCGCCGTCCTGAATCGCCAGGATGCCGCGGACGATCACCTCGCGAACTTCCCATTCCCGCTTGCTGTAAAAGTTGAGTTTATCGGCGATGGGGGCGCAACACATGTTGGCCAGGGCGGCTCCGTACAGCGTGGTCAGCAAGGCGACCGCCATGCCGGGGCCGATCGCCGCGGGGTCGTCCATGTTGCCCAGCATGATGATCAGCCCGACCAGCGTTCCAATCATGCCGAACGCCGGCGCGTATTTGGTGAGGGTGTCGAGCATCGCTTTGCCGGTCTTGTGGCGATTACCGACCGCCTCCATTTCGGTCCGCAGAATCGTTTCCATGAGTTGCGCGTCGGTGCCGTCGATCGCCATTTGAATCCCGAGCAAAATAAACGGATCGCTGATTTCACTCGACTGATTCTCAAGCGCCAGAATGCCGTCGCGGCGCGCCACTTCGGCGAACTTGACGAGTTGCGTGATGACCGGTGCGATTTGCGGCGGCTTGGGGAAAAACGCCTTGAGAATCACTTTGGGAATCTGCAGCACCGAGCGTAGCGGAAAAGCCATGCACGTCGCCGCGAAAGCGCCGCCGAAGACGATGTAAACCGAAGGCAAATCGATAAAGGCTTTAAAACTCGACCCGGGCGCAATCCAGATCGAATACAGGATAATAAATATCCCGAACAGAAAGCCGCCGGTAAGTCCCTTATCCATGGATCAGCCCTAAGCGCTCCCGGTTTCCGGCGTGAGCCGTACAAAACGAGCATAACTTATGGCCCGTTTCACGACTTCCGCCACAGATTCGCGGACGATCAAACGCTCGCTCGACGTCAACGTCACGAACGTATCCGGCCGGCTTTCGACGTACTGAATCATGGAGGCGTTCACCACGAATTCTTCGCCATTCAGTCGAGTCAACTTGATCACGGTGTGAAGCTCCAAATCGAGGGATGAAGGATGAAGGATGAGTCAGAGGAAGAATGGAATCAACGATACGTCAGACATTCCTTCCGCGCAGCGGCATGGATGAATCGAACTCGGCTATTAAGAACGGCACCCTTTCTGACTCATCCTTCATCCCTCATCCCTTCCTTACCGTCACCGTCCCAGTACCAGCAGCTCGTCGACGAGCTGCTGGACCGAACTGATCACTCGGGCATTGCCTCGATAATTGGTTGAAGCGACGATCAGATCGACCAGGTTCCGTCCGATGTCGGTGTTCGAAAGCTCGATCGCGCCGGAACGTATCGTTCCCAGCCCGCTTTCACCGGCCGTGACGACCTGAGCCGGACCCGATGAGACCCCTTCGCGGTACGTTCCGCTCCCCGCTTCCAACAGACCTTGCGGGTTCGCAAATCGCGCCAAGGGAACCTGCCCCAGCGTCCGGATAATGCCGTTGTTGAACACGCCGTTGATCGTTCCCGATTCGTCGATCACGAAGTTGGTTAACGTCCCGGGGGCCGTTCCGTCCTGCGATTGCAGTTGCAGCGAACTGGACGAATTGAGCGCTACGATGCCTGTCAGACTCGAGAGATCGATCGTAAATTGCAGCGTCGAAGCGGCGTTGCCCCGCTCAATGGAAACGAAGATCGAATCGTCCCCATTGACATTGCCATCGCTGTCGAATTCCACCTGCCCCGTAGAAATCACCGTATCGAGGTCCGAATCCCCTTCGCTTTCAATGATGTAACGGTAAGTCGTCGAGTTATCGTCGCGGCTTTCGAGATACGCCGTGAATTTGACGTTCACCTGCTGGCCGAGCGAGTCGAACGTCGGGAAGTCGACGACCGCACTTTCGCCGATCGCATCTTGCAACTTGTTGAATTGCATGTCGATTTCGTTGTCGTTGATCAAGAAATTCCCCAGCGCCAAATCGATGTCGTTGTGAAGGCCGGCGTTGCCGAGAATTTGAATGCGTCCTTCGGAATCGACCATCACTCCCGGTCCCTGTCCCGCTCCATCACCGGTCGTGTCGTCGGGAATGTCCGTCTGCGTGGCGATCCCGAGCGCCCCTTCCAGAAAGGCCAGCCATTCACTCACCTTGGTGTCCGCCGTCACTACACCGGGATCGACCGCTTCCCCATCACGAAATGTCTGTGCATCGAGAATGCGCGAGCCTTTTTGTCCCGAGAAAGTCACCACGTCCCCGACGCTAAACAACGGCGTCGTGCTCCCTTCGAAATAGACAGAGGTCAACGGCGTCGAACCGTCAAGGGCAATCGGGTCGGTCGCTGGATCCCCCCCCGAAACGGAGGTGAGGCCGCGCGTGAGAATAAACGAGCCCTGCGTGCCGGTGTCGGCCTCATCGGTTGTGCGTAACGAACCGCTGAGACTGACTTCGCTGGTCGCCTGCACGGCGTTGAGTTGGCCTAGCGGAATCTCGATGTCCCCCAGAACCTTCGTATCGGGAATCGTAAAGGTCTCGAAGTCGGACATGTAGCCCTGGACCTTCAGACCCGTGGAGGTCGTGAGAATATTGTCCTTGTTTAAACTGAAGTTGCCGTTGCGTGTAAACGACTGCCCGTCCGGCCCCATCATGATGAAAAATCCCTCCCCCTGAATCGCCAGGTCGGAAGGACTGGTGCTGTTGGTGATTCCTCCCTGCGTGAAATCCTTGAGAATCGCCGCCGTCGAGGCACCGAGTCCGATTTGCCGCGGATTGGTTCCTCCGGTGGTCGCACTGGGACGGGAACCGACACTCAACGTTCGCGCCAGTTGCGTCGTGAACTGCACTTGAGACGCCTTGAACCCGTTAGTGCCGGCGTTGGCGATATTGTTCCCCAAGACGTCGATGGTTACTTCGTTTAACGATAAACCATTTAATGACGTATTGAGTGCAGAAGTGAGTCCCATCGCCGTCCCCTTAAATTTTCATTTTGCAAATGTGGTTTCGACAATCGGCCAGCAGTTCCCTTTCAAGGAAACGCCGCTTACTGCCAGCATCGAAACGAATTCCGAATGACCGTCTCTGTCAGCGCACGCGCAGCGCCGCGCCTGCGGACACGGCTTATGAAAGTTATCGGTAGTCGAGCACCACGAACGACAAGCTCAGACCGGTTCCTGTGATGACTGCGACCCAACCAGCCGACAATCATCGCCCTAATTACCCAGTTTAAGCCTGAGTCAGGGTGAATTGGACGCCGGGGAAGGGATCGAGCGACGGATTGGCATCAGCCGCGGGACACCAATTCTCGAAATTGGATCCCCGGCATCGGGTGGTGTCCTCATTTGGGCGGCACGTCCCGGAGTCTTCGACGGGCGTGTCGATTGCTGAAGAGAACCACGCCCTTCGCACGGTATTGCATCCGAACAGCCGCTCAGGGACGTGCCACCCGCTGAGCTCTTCCAAATTAGGACACCACCCGGCATCGGGGGGAAGGACTTGACGACGGCCAGTCGGCGCATCATAGTACCGAATGCGGCAACTTCGCATTCGATGGCATTTTTCCTGCGAACCAGTTGTCGCGATTGACGATCCTATTTGTAGCCGTCGATAAAATGCCGGAGTGGCGGAACTGGCAGACGCGCTGGATTCAAAATCCAGTGACCTTAACGGTCGTGTGGGTTCAAGTCCCTCCTCCGGCACCTTACGACAAAAGGACTTAGGGCAGATTGCCCCGAGTCCTTTTGTCATTGATTCGGAGATGTCGAGATCGTCGGCAGTGCCGCGCTCTTTTGGGCGAAGTGCAGGCTTCGCTGACTCTGACGATCACCCGCGCCGATGATTCGGGGCCGTTGCCTTTGCGAATCATGACGAGGCCCGCGTGTCACCTGAATCGCCCGCCGCTTCGATGTTCTCGATCGGCGTACCCCCTTTGATTTATCGCATCGTCCGTTTGCTATTTCCAACGCGGTGGAGACGACGTTATTCCTTCTGCACAAAAATGTTATGACAAGCCAACGTGCAGACCTCGCGGTTTGCGGCCGCGTTGCATTCCCAGTCGTTCCGAACGACGCCAATGGGGTTTTGACATGAAGTGCGCGTTTTTTGCACTCGCATGAATTCACGGAACGCAAATCGCAATAGAGTCGCCCGCCGGAAGAAGTTGAACGGTTTCCGGCCGGAAAAGGAATGCGTCGAATGTCTATGCTCAATCGCCTGTGGTGGGACGAGTCGGGAAGCGCCGACTACATGTTCTTGATCATCATGCTGACCGTGTGCGTGCTCGGCGTGCTGCCGGGAATTGCCACGATGAGGGACCAGGTGGTTCAGCAATTTGGCGATCTGGCGGTGGCCTTCGATTCGCTCGATCAGACATATAGCGTGAATGTCAATGGGGTTATCTCTCAATACGCGGATGCCCCGACGGATCTCGACGATCCCGACGGCAGCGAACCGGCGTGCATTTCCGTCATCAACGCCGACGCCTTACCGGAACAGCCCTAGTTCGACTCCTCGTACAAAGGGAATCGAGAATCCGCAAGGTTAATTATTCAGTATTCATCATAAGGATATCCCCGAAGCGCGACACTCGTCGGTGCGGTTGAGGGGAGAGACTGCAAACTTGAGTTAATGCCCGTGTTAATGAACGTCAACACGGGCGTTAAATATTGGAAAACGTGCGCTGCACTTGTGATCACTGGAAGCGATCAGGTGAGGCGTGTCACAGACATTTTGCCCAGGTTGGCGTGAAGGATCACGTCGACGCAGGGTTCGATGCAATCGGCACTTGGCCGGTGCCAGGGAGGTACTGAAGGTGGCAAGATTTAGTCCAGGAACAATGACGGCAGCCATATTTGCCATCCTCGTCGGTTTGGGTGGTGCGTATATGGTGCGGCAATACCTGCATAAACCCGAGGTGGTGGTGCCGGAAGTCACATCCACCGACAAAATGCTCTACATTCCGATTGCGAATGCCGAGTTGCAGCCGGGTCGCGAAGTCCGCTTGAGCGACATCACGATCCTCACGATTTCCGAAAAACAACGCGCCACGCATCCCATGTTGAAGAAAACCGGCTTCATGGGCGACGCCCGCCAGATCGTGGGACGCGTCCTGCAGACCCCCGTCGGCAAGTACGAGACGTTTCATCCCGAAAACCTGTTTCCCGAGGGGATGACTCCCGGTGTGACCGAATTGCTCAAACCCGGTTACCGCGCCGTCACCATTCCCATCAAGAACGTCGGCGCTGTCGCCGGTTATGCCCGGCCCGGTTCGCATGTGGACGTCCTCTTCCGCACAGAAGCGAACCAGCGGGTGAAAGACGAAGTGACCATGACGTTGCTGGAACGCGTGCAGGTGCTCGCCGTCAATGAATTGAACGTTCCCGGCGAAAAGGTCGATCTCTCCGACGACGGAACCGTCACCCTGGGTGTGACTCCCGAACAGGCCAAAGCATTGAAAGTGGTCGAAGGCCGCGGCGAACTGAGCCTGACGCTGCGAATGCCGGACGACGATTCCGCCATGGTCGGCCTGAGTGCCGCCCACCGCAACAACAACATGACGCTCGAACAACTGATCGGTGCGCGATACATGCGACGCACCTCCACCATGGAAGTCTTTCACGGCGGTCAGAAACAAGTACACACGTTCGATAATCACGTGCTGCCGAATGAATCCTCGAGCGGCTTTATCAGCACGCCGATCGCCTCCGACGATTCCGTCTTTCCTCCGATCCAACGCATTCCCGGTCGCGAACGTACCACGTCGATCATCGAGAGCGGAGCAGGCGGCGAAAGCGGCGGCGGCGAAAGCGGCGGCGGCGGTTCGTAACCCGAAATTTGAAAAATAGACAAGCGCCTCCGTACGAGTGTCACCACTCGCTTCGATCGGCATACGGCCAAAAAATGCCGATTGAAGGAGGCTGAAACCGGACGTGACCCGCTCGGCTGACATCCTCCCCGTCAACCGGCGAACACCTCGGCAACCGAATGCACGACGAACCCACACGCGAACCGTTCGCAATTCCTCCCTTCGCGTAACGGTCGCCGATACGACATCGAAATCGCAGAAACATGGACGTGATGTCCCCAATCGTCGCCGTTGGCGACAAAAGGGACGAAAAAATCCCCTCGCGCGTGATTCCCATATTCGTCATCCTCCCCAGCGCAGAAGAGATCCATGGTCGCACTGAATTCTCGATTTCTGATGGTCGACGCCGATAACCCGCAAGTCGATCAAACCGAACTTCGTTACCAAAAACTCAAAGTGATGATTCACGAAGAGCTGGTCGACGCTCTCGAATTGTCGATGCTGGCGCTCGCCGATCACGAACAGCTCGCCGGAGAAGTTCGGCTGGTCGCACACGATCTGTGCCGCGAACACGCGGCGGGCCTCGAACCCGCCGATCGCGAACGGCTTATCGACGACGTCATGGACGAAGTTTTCGGACTCGGCCCGCTCGAAACGCTGATGAAAGACAAAACCATCAGCGATATTCTGGTCAATCACATTCACGAAGTGTACATCGAGCGGAACGGCCGATTGGAGTTGACTCCGATCCTTTTCGCCGACGACGCTCACCTGATGCGAATCATTCAGCGGATCGTCTCGCGCGTCGGTCGCCGCATCGACGAAGTGAGCCCGATGGTCGATGCCCGCTTGCCCGACGGCTCGCGCATCAATGCCGTCGTTCCTCCGCTGGCGCTCAATGGGCCGACGCTTTCGATTCGCCGGTTCGGCGCTCGGCCGATGCAGGTCGACGACATGCTCGAAACCGGTTCGCTGACGACCGACATGATCGATTTTCTCGCCGCCGCCGTCGATGCCCGCATGAGCATGTTGATCGCGGGGGGCACCGGCGCCGGGAAAACGACGCTGCTCAACGCTCTTACGCGATACATCCCGCACGATGAGCGAATCGTCACCATTGAAGATTCTGCCGAACTGCAATTGCAGCACCGCCACGTCGTCCGTCTCGAAACGCGGCCGCCGAATACCGAAGGGTCCGGCGAAATTACGCCGCGGGCTCTTGTCCGCAACAGTTTACGCATGCGGCCCGACCGCATCATCGTCGGCGAAGTCCGCGGCCCCGAAGCGCTCGACATGCTGCAGGCGATGAACACCGGTCACGAAGGTTCGCTCACCACGATTCACTCCAACGACACCCGCGACGCCCTCTCGCGACTCGAGTTGATGGTCGCCATGACCGGCTACGATTTGCCGATCCCCGTCGTGCGGCAATACATCGCCAACGGCATCAGCCTGATCGTGCATCTGTCGCGGCTCAAAGGAGGAGCACGCCGCGTGATGCGGGTCTCCGAAATCACCGGCGTCGAAGGGGGCGAAATTCAACTCCAGGACGTTTTCGGTTTTCAGCAGACCGGCGTCGACGAACGGGGCTACGCCGTCGGCGAATTCTTCGTCACCGGTTACCGTCCGCAGTGCCTCGAAAGTCTCAAAGCCGCCGGCGTGCAACTGACCGACCGCATGTTCGAACAACGCCGCATCCCGGTTCGGTGAGACAAGGGTCAAGAGACAAGAGTCAAGAGCTAGAAGAAGACAAATAAGCAGTTCATCGGTTAACCGCGACGCGAAGGGTTTCCGCAGCGGAGCGTTAGCAAAGTCCAGAGATCAACCATTCGCATCCAGTCCTCTTCTGACTCATCCTTCATCCCTAAATTTTGGAGTTTTCACGTCGTGGATCTCTCAGTCATCTCCGTCGTCTGTTTCTTCGCCATCGTCGCGTTCTGCGGAGCGGTGATGATGGTGATTCGCGATCTCGCCCTCACCGGCGACGCCTCGACCGGCATCGGTCTCGGCCTGGGACGCGGCCGCAGCTTTCGCCGCACCCCCAACGTCTTCGACGAAACCCCCGCTCAAAGCATCACCGGCCGCATCGATCAGGCGTTCGACCGCCTGATTATGGAGAGCGGCCACGAAATGTCGTCGATGACCGCCTTCCTGATGCTGCTCGCCTCGGGTCTGTTCGTCGGCGGTCTCCTCTTCATCTATTACGACAACGTCGGCGTCGGCTCGATCGGCATGGCCGCCGGCATGTTCTTCCCGCTCCTCATTTGGATGTATCACCGCGGCAAGCGGCTCAAGGAAATCCAGGAACAATTGCCGCACGTCATCGACTTGCTCGCCCGGGCGGTTCGCGCCGGCGAAAGCATCGATCAGGCAATCGAGCTTGTCGGTTCGGAATCGAAGGGAGTTTTAGCCAAAGAATTCGCCCGCTGCTCGCGGCAGATGCAGATGGGACTTTCTCTCGGCTCGGCGATGAAAAATCTCGCCCGCCGCAACCGCCTGATGGAACTGCGGCTGATGGTCACCACGCTGCTGGTCCATCGGCAAGCGGGGGGCAACCTCCCCGTGGCCCTCGAACGGATGGCGAACGTCGTCCGCGACCGCTTGAATTATCGACGCCAGATGAAGGCCTCGACCGGAGCCGGCCGCACCTCGACCATGCTCATCGCCATCGTTTCGCCGATCGTCTACGTCATTATGTTCGCCTTCCAGCCGGACCACGTCTCCGTGCTGCTCGAAGACCCCGTCGGAAAAATCCTGATGGCGATCGCCGTCGCCCTGGAAATCATCGGCATCCTGTGGGTCGTCCACATGCTGAGACACGATTATTAAGTCAAGAGACAAGAGACGAGAGCCAGAAGAAGACAACGAGAAAAACCAGTTCATCGGTTAGCCGCGACGCGAAGGGTTTCCGTAGCGGAACGCTAGCAAAGTCCAAACATCAACCTTTCGCGTTAACTCTTCCCCTCCGACTCATCCTTCATCCCTCGATTAACAACATGCATCACTTTTCACGAGACGTCATATGTTTATAGATCTCATCACCGTCGGTGCCTTCTTCGTCTTCTTTCTGATCGTCTTCCTGCTCGGAGACGCGATCACCGGCGGTCGCCGGGTCGCTCGCAATGTGGCGAAAGGGCGACTGACGAACCGCGAAGACGGGGAAGAAAAATACACGCGGATGGTCTTCGGGCCGCTGACCACCGCGCTCGCGACCATCATTCCGCAGTCGTCCGGCGAAGTCGACGCCATCGAACGCGACCTCAAACGCGCCGGTTATTATCGCCATACCGCTCTCAAAGAATACATGGCGACGCGCAACGCCCTCATCCTGTTCATCGTGATCTCGACGCTGGCCCTCGCCACCATGGCCGATCCCGGCAGCAAGATTCCCGAAATGGTGCTCGTCGTCGGCTTCATTACGTCGGTGCTCGGTTACGGATTGCCGCGGCTCGTGCTCCGCAATCAGGCCGAACGCCGGGTGAATCGCATTCAAAAGGGGCTTCCCGACGCTCTCGACATCATCACCATGTGCATTACCGGCGGCCTGCCGCTCACCGAAGCCCTGGCGCGGGTCTCCGACGAAATCCGCTATTCGCACCGCGACGTGTCGATCGAATTCGACATCATCCGCCGGCAATCGGAAGCCGACACCATGGCCAAGGCGCTGCGGCAATTCGCCGACCGCATCGATTCGCCGGAGATCAATTCGCTCTCCGCATTGGTGACGCAAACGCAGCGGATGGGAACGCACGTCGCGACCGCGGTGTGCGAGTATGCCGACAGCGTCCGCCGATCTCACCGTCAGCGTGCGGAAGAGCAGGCGAGCAAGACGAGCATCAAATTGCTGTTCCCCGTGGTGCTGTGTCTCGCACCGCCGATTTATATTCTGCTGCTCGGCCCGCCGCTGCTCAAGATGAAGAATTTCATCCGCGAAGCGCACCAACCCGGCGGAGTTCTCGAACCGAACGTGGAGGGATTGCAAGAAGCCATCGACAACGGCCGCCAGGCCGGCGGCATCAACAACGGCGGCGTGATTGCCAATCCCGCGCAAATGCCGCAGTAGTCGAGCACCGGGGACCGGGGTTCGAGATTCGGGAAGACCAGAGAACGCGCCTTTCGCTCACAAGCGGAAGGCGTTTTTCTTTTCCCCCCCGCCGCCGCCGCCCCCCCCCCCGCCCCCCGCCCC
>JBBECD010000164.1:0-20012 GCA_040881995.1 Planctomycetaceae bacterium | reverse complement strand
CGCCTAAAACTGAAGCGACTCTACCCCAAGATTAAAGCCTGACAGAGCACTAGGCCATTAAATGTGGGGTCCACCGGGAATGGCGCGCTTTGCATGCCCGCCTCGTCGAGACGGATCGCCACCACCGTGGTGATGTCGAAGCCGGGCTGGTCGAAGAACATCGTAAACGGTCCCTGCACGGCAGCGATATCGGGGCTGATCCAATAGGTGGCCCAGGCGGGGGCGGGGCCGCTGGCAAACCAGCCGCGCGAACGACCGGCGGCATCGATCAGTTCCAGCGAGAAGTCCCACACGCCCGGCGGCGGAAACAGCGAAAAGTGGAGCATCGTCCTGGTGAGGTCGGGATCGATGTCGTAAACGTAATCCCATGCCGCCACGCCCAGCCGATCGGGATCATCCTCCGGCGGATCCCACGACATGACGAGCGATTGATGTGATTCGGAGCCGTCGGAGATAGCAATGTCGGGTGTCAGCGTGACCAGCGATTGTTCGAAGTTGCCGGCAGTCTGCGCCGTGTAGAACTGATTGGCCGAGTAGGTCAGGCCGCTGCCGGGCCCGACTGCACCGCCAGGTGTGACGGCCACCACATTTCCATCGGCGATAGCCTGGGTCCAGGTCTTTTCTCCCCCTTCACCGATCGAAAACAGGGGAGAGGCCTCTGTGGTCGAACTTGCAAACACCGACAGCAACAATGGCACAAGAATGGTCGTGGCTCTGCGAGACATGTTCGGGCCCCTTTCGGTAAGTGGGGTCGTCACCCGGTATGCTGCCTCCGACGAACGACGGTGCAACCGAGGAGAAAGCAAGGGGTGCGACCGACTGAGTTCACACTGCAGATTAACACGAACGCACGAGAAAACAACGAAAAAATGCCGATTTCGGCGAAAATCTGCAAATGTCCGTGGGGACGGGGGATGGCACTGTCGAACGGGCTTGACGCGAAGGGCCTTGTCTTTTTTCGGGTGGCACTGGCTCCGCCAGTGTGCCTTTGGGTTTTTGTCTTTTGATTGATCACTTCAGCCGCGATGCCTTGGTTGAACGGCGGATCGGGAAACGGTTGCCGGGGCGGTTCGAGCAGGTCATATCGTGCCGATGACGACGGCGAGTTTCGCAGACGGTGTCGGTCACTTCGTCGAAAGGCACCCTCATCCGGCCTGCGGCCACCTTCTCCCGGGGGGAGAAGGGTTTTGGATCAACATCACCTCAGCAGCGCGGCGTCCTGGTAATGGCGGTTGATAAGGTCGTTTTGCAGCCAGAGCAACTTGTTGAACGCACGCAGCGTTTGGACTTCGACGGCTCGTTCCAGTTCCAGGCTCAAGATCGTATTCGTCAAAGCGTCGGCCACAAAACCGAGCAAGGCATTCATTTGGACCAGCGGGACGTTGAGTTCTGTGGATCCTGCTTTCGGCGTGTGAATTTTTCCGACCATGTCGAGATAGCCGACCATCTTGCCGTCGTACGGTTTGGTGACCAGCGCCGCCAGGTAGCGAGCCAGATGCTCTTTGCGGAAGCGGATCATCTCGTGATCGGGGGTGACCTCTTCGAGGCTTTTCGGCACGGCTCCTTCGTATCCCGACTGCCGCGGCAGAAAGTGCCTCCAGGTGGCGTCGTAGGTATGCAGCTTTTCGTAGACGGCGTCGACCAGGGCCGGGACGAGCGGGGCAATGGCCGGTGCGGCGCCGTGGATGGCCGCCACGTCGTCTTCGCCGAATCCCATGAATTTGATGAGGTAGTCGAAGCGATAACCGAGGTCGGTTTCGAGTCGCTTTTCGTCGATTTTAATCATGTTCTGCTCCTGTTTGCGGTTGACGGTGCTCGGATGGCCGTGGATAATAGGATGTGAATATCCAATTTCGAACAGGATATGAGATCGTTAATTAGACGTCAAGGTCCAGTTTAACTTTTTTTTGGAATATTTTTAATGTTTTCTCAGACCGTCGAATATGCGTTGCGCGCGGTGGTGCATCTTGCCGAGCATGCGCCGTCGCCTCGGACGACCGAACAGATCGCCGTCGCCACGCTTGTGCCGAGACCTTATCTCTCGAAGGTCGTTCAGGGTTTATGCCGATCCGGGATCGCGCACTCCAAACGGGGCGTCGGGGGCGGGGTCGCTTTGGTGAAAACACCCTCCGAACTGACCATTCTCGACGTCGTCAATTCCGTGGAACCGATTGTCCGCATTCGCCAATGTCCTCTCGGTTTGAAATCGCACGGCATTCGACTTTGCCCTTTGCACAAACGCATGGATCACGCGATGGCCCTGGTCGAGGATGCATTCCGGCAAACCACGCTCGCGGAAGTTTTGGCCGAGCCGACCACCAGTCACCCGTTGTGCGATCTCTCGGCCAGCCCCACGGCGCTTTGACACAGACTGGGTGGGATAGCCCAAGGGGAAGAGAAATGGGAACGGGTCGATTTGAATCCCGTTAAATCGAGGGCGCGGAGGAACGCAGAGACGAAAAAAATACCCCGATTGACGCATTTTCGTTTCATCGATACTATCCCCGCGTTCCCAGGAATGACCCGCGGAAAGTGTTTCTACATCATCTCAAGGAGGAAGACCATGTCTCGACCCATTCTCGCATTTGTTTTGTTGGCGGCGTTCTCGGTGCTGAGCGCCGGTTCGGCGTCGGCGCAGTTTCAACCGCGGCCTCAAGGGCCTCGGCCGCAGGGTCCGCGCGGGCCGGCTGGTCCCAACGAATACCGGTTTGGCGGACGTTCTCACGTCGACGTGTTGGCGAAGCGATTGTACCGCGAAGCGAACGACATCTGCTGGGAAATGCACCGGCACTATCGCGACAACCGCGGTTTCAAGTCGGTCTACCGCGACATGTATGCGATTAAGGAAACGGCGAAGAAGCTCGATTTCATCGTCCGCGGACATGCCGGCCAACATCCTCGCCTCGACGACCGCGTCGCTCACGAACTCTATGAACTCGACCGGCAGTTTCACGAATTCCAGGCGGACGTACAAAACTGGCGTCCCGATTCACGCTACACGCCCCGTGCCGCGCTGCACGTCGAGATCGCCGAATGCGAACAAACGCTGCATCACCTGATGGACGACTACGGCGTAAAAACCCGCCACGGGCATGGCGACCACGATCACGATCATGACCACGACCGCAATCGAAATAATCCCCCCATCGGCAATCGGCCGCCGGGATTTCCGCGGCGTTAATCACTCGGAATACGATCATAAGTTGACAAACGACTGCTGAACCCGCTGATGGGGTTCGGCAGTTTTTTTACGTCGTGATGCGAAACCCGCGGTTCAAAAGCGACCGCTGTTTTCTTGGTTTGCTCTTGTGTGACGTCGCACGCAGATGTGATCTTATGGTGGGTGGCTGTGGTCGGTCGCTTCGACCGCCCACAGTGATTGCGCGAAAAGCTGGGGGCTCGAAGACTCGACCCCAGCCACCCCGAACTTCCCAAAATAAGACTCGTCAACTTTGCGACACCACACCCGAATAGGTAGAATGATAAGAGGCCGATATGAGCAATGTTTTCAGGAGCGAGATCATGAACACCGAAACCGAATTCGGCGATAATCCGACCCCTCCCGACTTCGACAAGAAAAAATTCGAGGAGAAGTTGACGGCTCCGTTCGATCACCCTCATCCTGAGTATCATGAGAATCCCGAAGCCGCGAAATTGCGGCATGCCATCGATGTCCGCACGATCGACCGCGCGTCGACTCAATGGCTGGCGGTCGTGTTGATTGTCATCCTGGCTGTCGCCGGCTTGGCCGTGATCTGGTATCTCTTCCAAATATTCACCCTCTGAGGAAGAACGCGGGCTGCTAGGAGTGCTCTTGTGATCAATCCGCTTCAATCTTCATCGAGATGATCAATCCCGCGGTGCGGTCTTCGGTGCTCTTGCGGTCGGGGACGTGGCATTTGAGGCAATGGTTGTTCAGCGTGATCGGGCCGGCTCGGCGGTAGAGGCCTGCTTCGACCGCCTCATAGGCCCGTTGGCCCGAACCTAACGCCTTCGCCGCCGCGCGTTCGAAATCGTCTTGGGGTTTGTGGTCGGTGTTCATCGCCTGCCCCTCGACGGCGAGCCAGCGGAGCGTGACGTGCTGTTCTTTTTCGAGTTCGGCGAAAACCTCCTTCAAAATCGCGGCGGGAATCGGCAGACCCTGGTCTTCGCGGTAATATTGGTGATGCACGATCTGCAGCGTATCGTGCATCGCCTCGTGCAGGATTTCAGCCTGCCGGCGGGCTGCCGCCAACGTGGGAGGTTCAATTTTTGCTGCGATTTTCTCAGCGGAACTGCCGGCGGTTTGAGGCGCCGTCTTAGAGGAATCGCTGCCGTGGCTGATGGTCAATACCGATAGACAGACCGCGATCGGGGAGATGATCCCTATGGAGTTCGTCATGATGGTCCTCGGGGTGAGTTGAGGGAGAAAAACAGGAGGGAAGTTGCGGTCGGCGGATGACCGCGGCGGGGGTGAAGTCCGTTATTCGGCGGGGGCGCTGCTTTTTTTGGCTTCGACGCTGTCCGACTCAGCCGCGTCGGGATCGGCCTGTTCGCCCTCGAGATGGATCGGCACGCTGATCACCAGCCCCGCGAATTTCGCGACTTTAGGCGGCTCTCCGAACACATTGCTGTGGCAGCGGATGCAGCCCCCGTGCAGCGGTATCGTTCCCGCGCGACGATAGAAGCCCTTATCTACGTTTTCGTAAGCCGACTTGCCCGACGAGAGAACGCGGACCGCGTCCTTTTCGAATTCGGTTTCGGCTTCGTGATCGATGCTCATGGCTCTGGCGTTTACGGCAATCCAGCGTGCCTCGATTTTGAGCTCGTGCTTGATCGAGTAGAAGGTGTCTTCCATCGCACGCGCCGGGACGGCTGCCTTGTCGCCGTGGAAATAATGGTGATGCATGGTTTCCAGCGTCGCCGCGTAAACTTCGTGCATGGTTCTGGCTCGGTCGCGTGCGACGTCGACCGAGACGCGATCTTTGTCTTCGATGGTGAGTGCCGGTCGAGCGCGTTTTTTGGATTTCGCGGCGGGGACTTCGTCCTGAGCCGTCGCGACGCAAAAGGCCGACGCAAAGCTCAGCCCGAGAGCGGCTGCACAAACGATTTTCGGGCGAATAGCATGGATGATGTTCATCGATTTGTTCCTGCGTCTATATGAGGGAGTTTTTTAAGTTGATGGCGGGACACAACGTTTGATGTCGTGCGTGGATGACGGCGCATGACATCTCATGAGCATGAAACATCGCAGAGGGGGACGACGTCTGTGACGGAGTTCAGCACGTCCGCGATCGTCACGCCGGCGAAAGCCTTTTCGGTTTCCGCATAGGCCTGGTCGAGCACTTTATGTAGCGGGCAAAGCCGCGTATGGGAGGGCAATCCAAGGGGGCAATGTCGAATTCGTTCGAGGGGAGAGACGGCGTTGACGACGTCGAGAATCGTGATCTTATCGGCGGGTCTCGCCAACGAATATCCCCCTCCGGGACCGGAACGGGATCGAACCAGTTCCGCGCGAACGAGATCTTGCAGCACGGTCGGCAAATATCGCCTGGGAATCTTGGTGACTTCGGCAAGGCGATCGGCCGATTCCGGAGCTTCGCCGTCAGCCGCCAGGCAGGCGGCGATGCGAAGCGCGTATTCCGCCGTTTTCGTGAGCATCGCGTCTCTCCTTTTGAAGAACGGACTCTATTCTACACAAAAATATGTAGAATGCAAGCCGCATTGCCGTCTCTCGATTATTTTAGTGGTGTCCTAATTTGGGTGGCACGTCCCGGAGTCTTCGACGGGCGTGTCGATTGCTGAAGAGAACCACGCCCTTCGCACGGTATTGCATCCGAACAGCCGCTCAGGGACGTGCCACCCGCTGAGTTCTTCCAAATTAGGACACCACCATTATTTTCTTCAGACAGGGGACTTCTTGCGATATTTACGGCATCACCCTGTCGCCGCTGGACAACGTCGCGGCGGCGAGGTTAGGATAGCATGAACGGTTTTTCGCCCTCGTCAAGATCGTGGATTAACGCAATGGCTCCATTCATTTGTGCACGAGATGGCTGACGGAGACGTCGCTTCCGCGCAAATATTCTGATGTCGCTCGCTGGTATTTAAGGGGAGTATTCGATGAATCGAAATAGGCGTATTACGCGGGGATTTACCTTGATTGAACTGTTGGTCGTCATCGCGATTATCGCGGTGCTGATCGCGCTATTGTTACCCGCCGTTCAGCAGGCCCGCGAAGCGGCCCGGCGGAGCCAATGTCAGAATAATCTGCATCAGTTCGGGCTGGCGTTGCACAATTATCACGACGCCCACCAGCTCTTTCCTCCTTCGTTCAGTCAGCATTCGTGGCCCGGATATTCCGTCGATTTCACACCGACGTTTAACTTCCACGTGTACCTGTTGCCTTACATGGATCAGGCCCCGCTGTACAACAAGTTCAACTTCAGCGTGAGCGGCCGCGTGGCTCCCAACGCCGACCTGGCGGGAGCGGTGATCCCCGGTTTTACGTGTCCCTCCGATCCCACGGCGACGGAAGTCATCGACAGCGGCGACCGTTACGGCCGCGATTTTATGAACGGCGTCGCGCGGAGCTCCGCCACGAGTTATCTGTACTCCGGCCCAGTCTATACTTGCCCGTCGACAAGCCCCAACGGATTTTGTTCGGCGACCGGAGGCGAAGGGTTCGCATCCGACAAGAGCCTCGCGGGGGACTCGTTTTATCCCCGGCGTCGCGGCATGAAGCACATCATCGACGGGTCGAGTTCGACGATCGCCATCGCCGAAATTATTCCCAACTGCTGCAACTGGTCGAGTTGGGCCTATGGCGACATGAACAGCTACACGACCTCCAACGGCATCAACCTGCGGCTGTATGATACCTGCGGCCTCAAAGGGGGCAACTGGGGGAACTGGCCGATCGCTCGCGGATTCAAGAGTTTTCACGAAGGGGGCGTCTTCGCTTTAATGGCCGATGGCGCCGTCAAGTTCTATTCCGAGAACATCAGCATGCAGATCTGGCAGAATCTCGGCACGGTGGCAGGCGATGAGGCGGTGACGGAATAATGAGCAACGTGCACAACGACAAGAAGATCGGCGCAGCCCGCTGGCGTTGTCTGCCGGCGATTCTAGCGCTGGCGTTTATCGGCGGTTGCGGCAGCGGCGAAACCTATCACGAAACGACCGGCGTCGTCACGTTGGACGGCGCGCCGGTGGACGATGCCTCGATCGTGCTGATTCCCCTGGACGAGAACACGGGCAAACATGCCCACGCCAGCACGCGCGACGGCGGCAAGTTCAAGATGGTCACGATCCAGAACGAAGGGGTCAAACCGGGCGAATACAAAATCACCGTCCAAAAATTCGACCCCTCGACCGGCAAGACCGAAGCGATGAAATCGCTGCTCCCCGAAGTCTACGCCACGGAAGACAAAACGCCGCTCACGGTGACGATTCCTCACGACGGGGAATTGAAACTCGAACTGAAGACATCGGGGACGTGACGTAGTTCGTGGGGATATGGGCTCAAACCGCCAACTCGTCCGCCTCCGCTTCGCTGTCGATTGACTGCGGGACCGTCGCGATCGTTTCGAATGGATTGGCGACGGCAGGGGGGACGATCCCGGTCGTCTCGCCCGTCGTAATCAGATTTCGTTTCACTTCGCGGCGGACTGAGAAGTTTGTGCTCTCGGTCGGGGTCGCGTTTCGCTCCGACGCCGATGCCTTTCGCGACGCGACCGCCATATAGTCGTTGACGTCGGCGTCGACGCTCGGAACGACCTCGCATGGTTCGCAGTCGTAGCTCAACTTTTTCAGCCCGTCGAACGCGGCGACCTTGTAACACTCTGCCATCGTCGGGTAATTGAAGACCGTGTCGCGGAAGTAATCGATCGTGCCGCCGAGGGCGAGGACCGCCTGGCCGATGTGGATGATCTCCGTCGACATTTCGCCGATGCAGTGAATGCCAAGCAGCTTGCGGGTTTCGCGGTGGAACAGCAGTTTGAGCATCCCCGTCTGATCGCCGACGATGTACCCGCGGGCGATTTCCCGATACCGGGCGATGCCGACTTCGTACGGAACTTTTTCGGCGGTGAGTTGCTGCTCGGTCTTGCCGACCATCGAAATTTCGGGAATCGTGAACAGTCCGTACGGCATGTGATTGCAGGCGTCGAACGAGGCTCCGAAGGCATGGCAGACGGCGCGGCGGCCTTGTTCCATCGACACGCTGGCCAGCGCGGGAAATCCGACCACGTCGCCGGCGCCGTAGATGTGCGGCACCCACGTCTGATGAAACTCGTTGCACCACAGCCGGCCTCGTTCGTCGGGTTCGAGGCCGGCGGCGGCGAGGTTCAGATCGTCAGTGTCACCCACTCGTCCCACGCTGTAGAGCACGGTCTCTGCCATCAGACGTTTGCCGCTTTCGAGATGGACGGCGGCGAGTTGCGGTCCGCGGCGTTCCATGCCGACCACTTCTTCACCCAGGCGGAACGTCATATTCAACGAACGGGCATGATGCAGCAGCGTGTCGACGATTTCGCGGTCGCAGAAATCGAGCAAGCGTTCGCGGCCGTCGACGACCGTGACCTGCACGCCCAGGGTGGCGAACATGATGGCGTATTCGATGCCGATCACGCCGCCGCCGACGACGATCATCGAACGGGGAATGTGCTGGAGATTGAGGATCTCATCGGAGTCGAAGATGCAATTGCCGTCGAACGGAATGTGAGCGGGCCGCGCGGGTTTGGTGCCGCAGCACAACATGAAGAATTCGCCCGAGAGGACTTGCGTGCCGCCATCGTGTGAATGGACTTCGACGTGATGCGGACTGGCGAGCCGGGCCTGACCCGAAAAGAATTCGACGCCGTTGCGTTCGAGCTGATCGTGAATGACTTCGAGTTCGAGCTGCGTGACGTGCGCGAGTTTGCGGCGGAGGTCGTTCATGGTAATCGACCGCTTGCGGCGGTATTGATCGGCGTAGACGTCGCGCTGCCGGTATCCGGTGAGGTGCAGAATCGCTTCGCGCATCGTTTTGGAGGGGATGGTGCCGGTATGCAGGCAGACCCCCCCCATCAGCGATTTCTGGCGTTCGATGATCGCCACTTTTTTGCCGAGTTTCGTGGCGGCGATCGCCGACTTTTGCCCCGCGGGCCCGCTGCCAATCACGATCAGATCGTATGTCATCTCTGCACCTCTTTTTTCCGTTTAGCCGCGACGCGGAGGGTTTCCGCAGCGGAGCGCTAGGCTTCTCATCCTGACTCATTGTCGCACGATCTACATCGAACGCCTGGCGGGATGGCAAAGATGGAAAGACCTTAATCCGTGGCGAGAGTAACGAGCTTCCGTCAAGAATAGCGATCACGCCGATTCTGACAGTGTGAATCCGGCGTCGTAATCGTTACAATCCATCAACTCGACGGGTGACTCTTCCGTTCAGGCAGAAACGGAAAACTTCGAAGAGTCTCCCGACGGTTATTCTTCCGATGGAAGCGTTAACTGAAGAGGTGACGTCAACTTTTCCGGGCAAAGGATCGCAGCCGCGGAATTTTCGTGAACCGCGCGGGGACATCTTCCGTTGTCTATCAAGGGTCAAGAGACAAGAGCCAGAAAGAACTGCGACGCGCATAGATGGTTATTGAGTCTCAGGTTAATAATGTCACAACTCTCGATTGACGAAACAGCCTTTCTCTTCCGGCCCAAAGGGCCAGCAGTTCACCCAGCCAGGGGCGAAGCCCCTGGAATCGAGCCCCCCAATAGGCAAGAGGCCTGAAGGGCCGGCAGTTCAAACGGAACGACGTGAGGGCAATAAACTGTTGGCCCGTTGGGCCGAGAAGAAGATTTTAGGGAACTGCCTACCAGGCCCTGCGGGCCTGGCTATTAGACTTGCCGGCCCCTTGGGCCTGAACACCAAGAAGGCAATCCCGGCAATTGATTTTAGATCCGCACGAGTTTCCCTCCGGTGGATTCGAACAGCCAAAAGCGAGTACCAATCATGTCACACACCATCTTTCTGGAACGACGGCCGAAGGGAAAATCGTGGATTCCCGTGACCCTGGGCCTCGTGATGCTCTTCGCCGGGAGTTACATGGTCTACAAGATGTTCCGCATCGACGTCGGAACCGGCGAGATTGCCGTGTTGATTTCCAAGGCGGGAAAAGATCTCGCCAACGATATGGAAATCGCCCCCAGCGAAGAATACAAAGGGGTGCAGCGCCGAGTGCTGACGGAAGGGCGCTACTTCAAAAACCCGTTCTATTGGGATTGGGAAATCCACAAGCAGATCGAAATCCCCGCGGGAGAGTTGGGGGTGCTGATCAACCTGTGCGGCGACGATTTACCGCATGGCGAGTTTCTGGCCCATCTCAAATCTGAAGGAAACGTGCTCGCCGATCCCGATATCGTGACGACGAAGGGGATCATTCCGCAGGTGCTCAATCCCGGCCGTTATCCGGTCAACCCTTATATGTTTGTTGTCGAGATTCACGAACCGCAAACGGTTCCCGCCGGCTTTAAGGGAGTGGTCACAAATCTCGCCGGAAAACTGCCGAGAGATCTCAATGCGTTGCTGGCCGCACCGGGCGAACGGGGCGTGCAAAAAGAAGCTCTCGACCCGGGCACGTATTATTACAATCCGTACGCCGAACGGATCAGCCTCGTCGATTGCCGCAGCCAGCGCTTCAACCTCGCGGATAAAAAAGATATGGGATTCCCGTCGAAAGACGGCTTCTGGGTGAGCCTCGACGGCGTGATCGAATTTCACGTGATGCCCGAAAAGGCCGCCGAAGTCTACGTGATCTACAACGAGATGGCGAACGGCCAAAACATCGACGAAGACATCATCCGCAAGATCATTTTGCCGAACGCCCGAAGTTTTTGCCGGCTGCAGGGGTCGAACATCCTCGGACGCGAGTTCATGGGCGACCGCAGCAAGTTCCAGGAGGCGTTTCAACATCAGTTGCGGACGGAATGCCAGCCGCAGGGAATTGACATCGTGCAGGCGCTCATCACGCGAATCAGTCCTCCCGAGCAGATTCTCAAGCCGGTGCGCGAACGGGAAATCGCCAAGCAGCTCGAAAAACAATTTCAGCAGCAGATTCTACAGCAGGAATCGGAACAGAAACTGGCGATCGAAAAAGCTCTCGTGCTGCAGAAGCAGGCGTTGGTTTCCGCCGATCAGCAGGTCATCAAGCTGACCACGCAGGCCAAGCAGGAACAGGAAGTGGCCCTCACTAAGGCCGATGAAAAGAAGGCCGTGGCCCAGTTCCGCCTCGATGCCGCAAACGATGAAGCGGCGGCGATTATGGCGAAGGGCAAGGCCGAAGCCGAAGTCATCGAGTTCCAGAACGAGGCCGAAGCCGCAGGCTGGAAAGCCGCGGTGGCGGCGTTCTCCGGAAACGGTCGCCAGTATTCGCAGTACGTGCTGTATCAGAAACTTTCGTCGGCGTATCAGCGGATCATGGTGAATACCGCCGACAGCCCGATCATGAAGATCTTCGATCAGTTCGCCCCCGAGCAGATCGGTGAAGACGCCAAAGGGACTGCGCCCGTCAGCGAAGCGGAAGTAAAAACCGCCGGGGAGTGAAACGCCTGATCCGTGAAGTGGATAGTGGATAGTGGTCAGTGGATAGTGAGTCGTGCGTGGTAAGTCGTGGCTGATGGTGGATCGCGTGTTATTTGAAAGTGAGGAACGAACATGTTCCGCGAAAAATGGACCAGTTATCTGATCGTCGCCGTCCTGCTGCTCGTCCCCGGCGTGTATGCCGGTTGGGAAGCGGTCCAGTGGACCGTCAACTACCGTTACGTCCCGGTCGGCTATAGCATGAGGCTGAGATACAAAGGCCCGCCGCTGCCAGGGCTGCCGGGGAGTCTGCCGGCCGTCACACCGGGAACGTTCGCCGAAGTCGACGAACAGGGCAGACCGACCCAGGTCGGCGTGCTCGAACAGATGGTCGGCCCAGGGCGGCATTTTTATAACCCGCTCTGGTGGGAATGCACGCTGATCGAGGACGTCGAAGTCAAGCCCGGTCAAGTCGGCATCGCCAGCAGCAAGATGGGGAACGACCTGCCGAAAGGAGAATTCCTCGTCGAAGGGGATCTCGGCGCGACGCAGCACAAGGGCATCGTCCGCCGCGTCTTCGGCCCCGGCCGGTATCGCATCAACGACTACGCCTACAAATTTGAGATCGTCGCGACCGAAGATGCCGCTGTCACCTACGACAAACGGCACAACGGCTGGGTCGATATCCCGGCGGGATATATCGGCGTCGTCACCAATTTGACCGGCGATAAAGAGACCGGGGCCAAAGCCGGTATCCAGGATCAGACGCTCCCTCCCGGACTCTACGCCATCAATCCCAAAGAGCAACATGTCGATCTCGTCAAAATCGGCTATCGCGAACTCTCTCTGACCGTCAACCTGAAAGCCGATCAGGCCGGCGATCTGATTTTCGACGAAAGCGGCGAACCGATGCTCGCCGACCAGGAGAGCGGCATCACCTTCCCGTCGAAAGACGGTTTCAAGATTCACATGGATTTCACGGCGATCTGGGGCATCTTGCCCGAACAGGCCCCCGAAGTGATTCGCAAGTTCGGCAACATCGACGCCGTGGAAACCAAAGTCATCGGCCCGCAGATCGAAAGCATCTGCCGCAACATGGGTTCAAAAGTCGGCGCAGTCGATCTGCTCGTCGGCGAAACCCGCCAGGGTTTTCAGGACGAAACGACCGAATCGTTTAAGAAGGTTCTTGAAGAAAAAGAACTCTCGCTGCTGTACGGACTCGTGCGTCACATGTACATCCCGCGGGAAGTGCGTCTGCCGATTCAACTGTCGAACATCGCCAACGAACTTAAGTTGACCCGCGATCAGGAACAGTTGACCGCGAAAACCGAGGCGACTTTGCGCGAGGAAGAACAGAAGGTCGAACTCGAATCGGAACGAACCGAACTCGAGACCGGCAAGCTCGTCGCCGAAGCGATCGCCGAGGGGCAAAAGGTAGCCGAGCAGACCAAAGCCGAGACGCAGAAGAAAGTCGCCACGATTGCTAGGGAGACCGCCGAACTCGACGCGCAGGCCGTCGTGCTGTTGGGCCGGGCCGATGCCGACGCCGAGAAGCTGATGCAGGAAGCCAAATCGCAGAAGTTCCAGCTCGCCGTCGAGGCCTTCGGCAGCGGCGAAGCCTACAACCAATGGGTGTTCGCTTCCGGCTTGCCCGACGACATCCAGCTCAATCTGCTCTACGCCGGCCAGGGAACCTTCTGGACCGACCTCAAAGGCTTCACCGACGTGATGCTCGGCCGCCAGATGAAGCAGGACGAAGCGACGTCCGAATATTCCCCGCCGGTGAAGCCGGCGAGTGCGCCCAAAGTCTCGCGGTGAATGTCGAATGACGAAATCCGAATGACGAATCAATGACGAAGTCCAAAGCCCGAATGTCGAAACGTTGACATTAGCGTGCCATTCGACATTTGGTCATTCGTCATTCGGACTTGATTCGACATTCGAGCTTCGACATTCGCCATTCCCGCTCCCGCGCTCTTCTTTCACGCCCCGTCTCGTCATACAATGAAAGCGGTATGACAACTGCCTTTCTCGAAACTGCGTGAAAAAGAGAACCAAACGTGATCGAACGCTCGCTGCTCACCTCCCCCGATCCCTCGCCGGGTATTGCATATCATTCCGTCGACGCGGCACTCGAAGCCCTTAAACAAGGCAAAATGATTATCGTCGTCGACGAGGCCGACCGCGAGAATGAAGGGGACTTCATCTGCGCCGCCGAATCGATCACCCCCGAGATGGTGCACTTCATGCTCCGCAACGGACGCGGCGTGCTGTGCGCCCCGATGACCAAAGAGATCGCCGACCGGCTCAGTCTCGTCCCGATCGTCAGCAGCGAAAACAACAACGCCCCCAACCGCACGCATTTTCTCACGCCCGTCGATCACCGCAATTCCGGCTCGGGAGTCAGCTCCTCCGCGCGAGCTTTGACGCTCAAATCGCTCGCCGACCCCGAAGCGCACGCCATCGATTTCGTCCGCCCGGGACACATCATGCCTCTCTCGGCGAAAGAGGGGGGCGTTCTGCGCCGGGCCGGTCATACCGAGGCCACCATCGATCTGCTCAAACTCGCCGGACTCAAGCCGGTCGGAGCGCTGATCGAAATCTGCAGTGCCACCGGCGACGGCATGGCCGATTACCGCGAGCTCGCCGAACTCTCGCAGACCTATTCGCTGCCGATCATCAGCACGACCGACCTCATTCGTTACCGCATGCAGCGCGAACGGCTGATTCACCGCGCGGTCGAAGTCGACATCCCCACGGCTCAGTACGGCAGCGTGCGCGTCGTTGCCTACAAAGTCGAACACGAACATCAGGAGCCGCTGGCCCTCGTCTGGGGCGATTTGAAGTCCGTCGAGGCTCCGCTGATCCGCATGCACTCCTCGTGCTTCACCGGCGATCTGCTCGGGTCGCTCCGCTGCGATTGCGGCGACCAGTTGCACATGGCGATGGCGATGATCCACCAGCACGGCACGGGAGCGGTCGTCTACTTGCCGCAGGAAGGCCGCGGCATCGGTCTGGTTGCGAAACTCAAGTCGTATCAACTGCAAGATGCGGGACTCGACACCGTCGATGCCAACACCGAACTCGGATTTCGCGTCGACCAGCGCGACTACGGCATCGGCCTGCAGATTCTCAAGGATTTAGGTCTCAAGAAAATCCGCCTGCTGACGAACAACCCGAAGAAGACTGAACCGTTCGAAAACGCATTCGATCTGACGGTCGTCGAGCAAGTCCCCATCATCGCCCCGCATGAAAAAACCCGCGAAGTCTACATGAACACCAAACGCGACAAAATGGGCCACCGCCTCCCCGGCAACGGAAGCGAGACGCGGTGATCGCGCCGTTTCTTCGTTTAGCCGCGACGCGCAGGCTTTGCGCAGCGGAGCGCTTCAATCGTGTGCCGACGCGAATTCGCCATAAAGCCACTGCTGACCAAAGCGGTCAGCAGTGGCAGCAAATCGGTCACGCTATTGTCGCCGCCCGCGCACATTTCGGACAGACGTTAAGCTCTTGCACGATCTCCAAACCCGTCCCGCCGGGATCGTCGACGTAATCGATCTTGTGTTTCCCTTTCTCGTCGATGTAGGCCACCCGGTTCGCTTTCGACCGGTATGGGTAATGTTTCTCTCGCGTCTCGATCACAAGTCGGTTGGCAGGGGTCCGCGGCGGGACAAGCACGCCGCACTTTTCGCATCGATACATGGATTGAGCCGATGAGTTTCACCGCCGAGTGGCTCATGGTCGACGGGGGTTGAATTCTTCGAACAAGGAATACGGAATTGAAATGGCGTCGTCTTCGTAGGACGGAGCATGAGCGCGAAACGACGAGGGGAGGCCCGCGAATGCGGCGACGCAGGGGGAAAGTCACGTCAAAAATCAATGACGGCATGTGGTGAGCGAGGGCGTCTCAGACCGATCGGCTCAAGATCGATCCGGTGAAATTCGAGGTGATGGAAGGAAAAACGATAACACGAAACCGCGGCGTACTCAAGCCGAACGTCGGTCAATCTGACAGGCGTCGTTTCATTTCCGCTGCAAATGCGTCGACATTTCCTTCAGCCACGTGCTGGCGAGGGATGATGAGGGCGGAAGTGTCGGTAACAAACACAAAATGATGATCGTCCGTCGTTTCGATGCGTTTGATCGAGTGCCAGTTCCAATTCGTCATGCTCGCATTCGTAATGATGACGAGTCCGGAGTCTTCAATTTGCATTTCCAACTTATTGACTAACTCATCGCGGCAAAACTGACTGTAGAAGGCTTTTGTTCTTTCTTCTTCGGCTCTTTTCACTTGCCTCGGCCAGATAAACATGCACATCAGGACGAGAATCAGCCCCGAAACGATTGTCATCCGATCCTGCTCGAAAAGCCAAAAGATCGCGACAATGGGAACCACAAACATCAGAATAAACGCGGTGAGCGTTCTATTATTCATGCGGCGGATTGTGGACGAATTTGCAAGTTCAAATCGCGTAAAGGCCATGAAATCGTTCAGAGTAAGGTCAACGACGATTCGCTTGACAATCTCCATCACACAAATATCCGCACTACCCGCCAAATGACGCTCACCCCGCAGAGCACAAATCCCAGCAAAATCACAATTGCCGCGGCGGGGTTGCCGTCGGCGTTTTCGAGTTGTTTCTTAATCTGCTTGTCGCTCATCCGCGGGTCGATGTAAGTTTTGTCGATCGTCGGCCGCATTACCGCCGCGAAAATCACACCCAGAACGATCAGCAAAATACCCGCTGCGAGAAGATAATAAGGGGCCGCGATCATGATGACTCCATAACATTCCGACTGTCGGTTCTGAAAGGTTCGTTCCCCCGACCGTCGGGGACGATGAGATGATCGTGCGAACTGATACGATCTTATTTATCTGTACAAAAAATTCAAGCGAGACTGAAATCCTTTTTTGCGGGCTCGAAAAAGTCGCGTTTCCGTCCGCATGCGGTGTCGCGGCACCTGATTGTGTGGCGCGACACCATACGGAGAAACTGGAAGACAAAGCCGGTAATCTGTTATGCCTCGACCTCGGCCGTGTGAGCGATCCAGCGTTTTTCGACTTCATTCATAAAGGCATCGGCGTCCCCTTCGAGGATGCGGGCTTTGGGGATGATAATGGTTCCCGATGCACCGACCGAGACGAAGTAATAGTCGTCCGTCTCATCGACGTCATCGATGCCATGCCAGTAGTAGGTCGCTTCGGCATAGTTGCTCCGGCTGAATAATCCCGCCTCATCGATTCTCAATTCCTTCATGCCGAGGATTCCTTTTCCGTTCTTCTCCATATAGATACTCTTGGAATTGGCGGCGAACGAGCGGTTGAACCGCCAGGAGTGGAGCAACATGAAAAGAACGGCGATGATGCCGCCGAAGATGAGAAAACCGGGGCGATGTGATACGTATGCCAGCAGAGCAAAAGCGATCATAAAGGCGCCGCCGATCACCAGCGTACTGCGTCGTTTGATTTTATTGATCGAGGTGGATTTTGTGCGGTAGTGATTCGCAACGGCGACGAGATCGTCCACGATGATGTCAACGACGATTCGCATGTTTGATCCTGGAAACTGAGGGGATTGACGCCTGAGTCTGAATGATACCCGAACCACATTCGCCAGCCAACACACACTCGGCGAAGCGGAGCTTCGAAGACCTTGCGTTCCCAAGCGGGAGCTTGGGAACGAGATCGTTGTCAGCCGCGCAAACGATCAAGCGTCCGTTGCATGTCCACCGGCAGGGGGGCGGTGAAGGTCATCCATTCATTGAAGATCGGATGTTGAAAACCGAGCTGGCTGGCGTGCAGGGCGTGACGCGGCATCAGCGCATCGCCGGTCGTTGCGATCTCGACGTTCGGCTCATCGTCCTCGTCGATGATCTCGATCGGTTCGACTTCCTCGTCGACATCGACGTCGTCCAACGTCGATGTCTGCCGCGCTGAAATCTTCTCACGTCGCTCCGGCGCCGGTTTCAACCGGCCGAAGGCTTCGTAGCAATCGTCGGCGACCACCGGGTAACCGAGTTCCGCCAGATGCACGCGGATCTGATGCAATCGCCCCGAGAGCGGTTTCGCCCGCACCAGCGTGTGCTCGGCGAATCGTTCGACGACTTCGATAATCGTCTTGGCCGGCCGGGCTTCAATGGCGTCCGGCTTGGCGGACATCAGCACGCCGCGCCCGCCCGGCGCCCGGCCGATCGGCAGGTTGACCGTCTGGCGATCCTTGGACACGACCCCCTCGACAATCGCCAGATAGTTTTTCGAAATCCGATTTTGCTGAAACTGAATCGACAACATGCGATGCGAGAGATGTTCTTTGGGGACCACGATCACGCCGCTGGTCAAGCGGTCGAGCCGATGCACGATCCCGGCTCGCAGCAACCCCGGCCGGGCCGTCTGCGCATCGAGGTGCGACTGCACGGCGTTGACCAGCGAATGCGTCTGAAACTCTCCCGCGGGATGGGCGATCACGCCGGGGGGTTTGTTGATCACGATCAGCCACGGGTCTTCGTAAATAATCGGCAGATCGAACGGCACCGATTTGAGCAGCTTGTCGGGCGGCTCGATCAGATCGATCTCGACGTGCTGCCCGGTACGGACGCGCTCGCGGAGTTCGATCGTCACCCCTTCGATCCGCACGCCCCCCGCCCGAACGATGCGGGCGATCCGCCACGAGGTGTAATTCCGCAGATGCTTGCTGAGAAAACTGTCGATCCGCACGCCGTTGAGATAGCGCTCGACAATCAGCTCGGCGGAAAAACGATCGACGGAGGACATAAATATCGGTCCGGAGATTTTTGCAGTTCCGGCCTTTTGAATTGGGCATCGGCGACTCGCGTGGTACAATCTTCGTGAGTCGAGGGTCAAGAGTCCAGGGTTCAGGGCCAGAGGAAGACACTTACGATTCGACGTTTAGCCGCGACGCGAAGGGCTTCCGCAGCGGAGCGCTAGCTGCATGCTCGACGAAGCGGAGCTTCGAAGACCTTGCGTTCCCAAGCGGAGCATGGGAACGAGAATTTTGACCGCGAACAATTCCTTATCAACACGAAAGGATCACATCATGGCCGATCTGAACCGCCGGACGTTTTTGAAAGAGGCCGCCGTGGGGTTGGGAGCGGTTACCGCTTCCGGGTTGATCACCGACAGCCAGGTCGCTAAGGCGTGGGCCAGCGAAAACATTCGCGTCGGCGTGATTGGCGCGGGAGGCCGGGCGCTGAGCTTGAATCAATCGTTCGCGGCGAATCCGAACGTCGAAATCGTCTGGATCGCCGATCTCGACAGCCGGCGTCTTCCGAACGCCGTCGAACTCGTCACTAAGCTGCAAGGCAAAGCGCCGAAGACGACGGGTGATTTCCGCCAGCTCATCGACGACCAGTCTCTCGACGCCATTGTCGCGGGAACTCCCGACCACTGGCATGCGATCCCCACGATTCTGGCGTGTCAGTCGGGGAAAGACGTTTACGTCGAAAAGCCCGATTCGCACAACATCGTCGAAGGGATGCGGATGGTCGCGGCGATGAAAAAGCACGGCAGTATCGTGCAGATGGGTTCGCAGCACCGCGCGACGACGCGGTTGCAGTCGGCCCTGGCGTTCATCAAGGAAGGGCATCTCGGAAAATGCCTCGTCGCCAAGGCGTGGGAAAGCACGCGGCAGGGTTCGATCGGAAATCCGCCCGACGGCGAAGCTCCCAAGGAAGTCGATTACGACATGTGGCTGGGCGCGGCTCCCAAGCGGCCGTTCAACCCCATGCGGTTCCACGGCAATTGGCGGTGGTTCTACGATTACGGCACCGGCGACTTGGGGAACGACGGCGTGCATCGCCTCGACATGGCGTTCGCGCTACTGAACGCCTCACTCGAACAGGAAGGGCATCCCTTGATGACGCTGCCTTCGTCGATTTGTGCGACCGGCGGCAAGTGGTACTTCGATGATATCCAGGAATTCCCCGATACGCTGCAAGTCAACTACGAATACCCCGGCAGACCGCCGCGGATTCTGACCTACGAAATGCGCATCTGGGCTCCGTACAATTTTCATGAGGAGAGCGAAGGCTCGGCTCTCTATGGCGATAAGGGTTACATCATCGTCGGCAACAGCCGCTGGCGGGCTTTCGCCAAAGGAGGCGAACTCATCGGCGAAGGGCAGGGGGACAGCCACGAAGCACCGCACGTGCAGAACTTCATCGACTGCATTAAATCGCGGCAAAAACCCTACTGCGACCTCGAAACCGTGGGCCATCCCGCCTCGGTGTTATGCCACGCCGGAAACATCTCGGCACGCCTCGGCCGTCAGTTGAAGCTCGACATCGACAGCGAGATGTTCATCGGCGATGAAGAAGCGAACGCATTGCGCGGGCGGCCGGAGTGGCGCAAGCCGTGGGTGTTGCCAGAAGTATAATTAGCCCGAAGCGCAAGTTTTTAAGTTGCGCCTTTTCACCCTCTCCCCGTCTTTCGTAAGAAAGACATCGGGGAGAGGGTGGCCGC
>JBBECD010000163.1:0-20134 GCA_040881995.1 Planctomycetaceae bacterium | reverse complement strand
GCGAGTCGAAGCGGACGGCGGGGATAAACCCCGCCGCTCTTTGGGGGCTGAGATTCAATAACCGATGCCATCATAAACGTTCGCCGAGCGAATCTCCAGCAAACTGATGCCGAGCCGGGCGAATCAATCCGGATTCGTCGACGTCGATACGCGGCGCTGCATACATAACACGATCAACCCCGTCCCCGCAAAACAAGGCCCTTCGGCCCAGCGCCACCAGGCGGGCATCGGTTCGATGAAGTCGATCGTGAAAATCACGCCGCCGTGAACGAGAGCCGCGTACGCCAGAAAACGAATCACCGCGAAATAACGAACAACGTCGGTCGAGAGATACAAAATGAGCGCGCCATGCAGCGCATACATCGACGAGGCCGACCGCGCCAGATAGCCGACGACCGCTCCCTCCGGAAACGTCCCCAGCCCCGACCAGAGGTGCAGTGTCGCCATCTGCTCGCGGGACATGACCACCGCGGCGAGAGCCAACAGATCAATCACACCGAGAAGGCGCAAGACCCATTTCAGTTGTGATTCCGCCTTGTGCATGACGAGAACAGCTCACTCCCCCGCACCGTTTCAACCGGAGAATTCCGCAAAAGCAGGAGTACAGGCTTCAGTCTGCTACGTCGTCTGCAATCCCATTTGCTGGTGCTGCATTTTCACGTCGTCTTCGTAGCGTTTGTAGTTCTCGGTGTCGAGCTGACAGCTCACCCCTTTGAAGACCATCGCGAACGATTTCCGCGAACGCGATTTCGAGCGGTTGGGCTCGGCACGGTGAATCGTCCAGCCGTGATGCACGATCGCATCGCCGGGGTTTAAGCACATCACCACTTCGCGGGCGGTGTCTTCGGGACCGTAATTGGTGATCCCCTGCGAGAAACCGAGCACGTTGCTGCGGGCATGAGGCCGGCGGCCCATCAGATGCGAACCGGCGACGTAACGCAGGCAACCGTTCTCTTCGTCGACCGGCTCGAGCGCCATCCAGATCGTGAGCACGTTCGGCGGCGTGAGGTTGAAGTAGTAATTGTCCTGATGCGGCGGCGTGGGATGATCGGTGTTCGCCGGCTTGTTAAACCATTCGGTCGACTGGCAGTTCGCCTCTTCGCCAATGAGGGCTTCGGCGAGTTCTTTCCAGCGGGGATGCTTCACGTAGTCGCGGAAGTACGGATCGTGCTGCATGTGCTGCATCTGCTTGAGCGTCTCGGGCTTCCCCTTCTCGTGATAAAACGCCGCCGCATCGGGGAGCGTCGGCACGACGTCGCGGATGTAGCGATCGAGTTCGCCGGTCAGTTCATCGAAATCGGCCTTCGGCAAGAAATTCCGCACCACCACAAACCCATTCCGATCAAAATCGGGTTTTAACTCTGCGAAAGACATGTTGGACTCCGTGAGGGAAAACGAGACCGGGCTGCACTGGTGTCATCATACAAAATGGAAAGGCGGCTGCGAAGGGAAACGCGGAGGGGTAAAGCAGCGATGAAACGACGCTTGACGCCTTTCGGTCTATTCACTTGAATATCCTGAATTTCCCTCGGTCCCCGTTCGCCAAATCGCCCACTTCTCAAAGCTTCAGAGATTGTGGCGACTCACGCTCACCGCCGTTAATCCCGCGGCTATCAAGAGCAGCACGCCCCCTACCGGGACGAACACGATCCCGTAGCCGGGGTCGCCGCTGTAGGTGTAGGCGCCACCGAGTAGAAATCCCAGGGGAAGTAACAAACTCGCCGCCGTGAGGCATTTTGAGGCGATCGCATGACTGCGGTTTGTTTGTGTCACCGTCGCCGCCAGTGTCGCCGCGAAGGCGATGTGCAGCAGGCCGAAGAGCGTGCCGTGGGCGTGGGCGAGGGTCCACATCAGCCGGCGGGTTTCGTTGGAGACGTCGAGATACATGCCGATTTTGAAGGCGTGCAGCCCTTCCAACACGATCCCCAGAGAGAGGAACGACGTCAACAGCCACCAGCCCCAACGGATATGCCGCCGCACGTATATTTGCAAGTCGTTCGACTCGCTCGAATCGGGGGATGTTTGCGGATCGCTTATTTCCGTCATTCCGCCACCTTGACCGGCGTGTCGTCGCGCGCCGAGTGCAGGCGATCGACAATGCTTTGAAGGATCGAACCCGGCGATTTCAATAGAATCGTCGATAAATCATCGCGGCCGACAGCGCCGTTGCCGCTCTGCCAGACTTCCCGAACGACTTCGGCGGCGCGAGCGCGATCATACGGAGATCCGATGTAGTCGTATTCCAGCGTCTCGTATTCCGGCAGCGTGCGCAGCGATCGCTCGCCGATAAATCGCACCGCGGAGTAGGGATCGTCGAGCAACGCCGCCAGATGCGGAGCAAACCAGTTCGTCCCCGAGGCCGACTGGGCATCGGCCCATCCGAAACTATTCGCCACCACGGCCCGTTGGACGGCGTTGCCGCGATACAACCACAGCAGCGATGCCGCGATGGATTTCTGATCGCCGTCCATTTCCACCGGCGGAGCGCCGTACCACTTCGTCAAATGATCGGCGGTCCAGTCGAACGTTTTGTCGAGATGACACAGATTGCAGGCGTTCGGGCGTTCCGTCCGGATGCTGACGCCGGCGTCGGGGCTGTCGATCGTGTGGCTGCGCATCGCCGTCAGCAGCGCATACGACGAATACGGCATGTGACAGTTGAAACACAGGCTGCCCGACGACGTCGCCGGATGATGAGTATGGGCTTCGATCGTGTCGCGATACGAATCGTGACATTGCAGACAGGCTTCGTTGCTGTTCATTTCCGCCTTCAGTTGATCGTTGGGATCGCTGTGATGCATCGAATGGCAACTGAGACAGGAGATGCCGCCTCGCTGATAACAAGCGGATGCCGATAGGCCGTTGTATTCGTCGCCGCCGGTGCGGCAGGTGCCGTCATTCCAAAAAATATCGCGTGCCTTATCGGGAAGATCGGGTTCGTAACGCACGGTTTCGAACGGCACCTGCAGGTCGCCCCCCGGGCGAAAAGGGGAGCCGTGTACGGCGTAGTCTCGCGGTTTGTCCACCGCATGGAACCCATGACACGTGCCGCACACTTCGGACGCCCGCTTGGGATCCAAACGTGCCGGATTCACGATCGACGAATCGGGTTCGCGGCGCGAGTGAAATTGATAGCGCGTGAGCGGATTCTGATGTTTGGCGATGTGTCGTTCCGCCGGACCGTGACAGGCCTCGCAGGCGATTCCCAGTTCGGCGACTTCGCTTTGCGGGATGCCCGTCCCCGATTCGAGATCCATCAGCGGTTTGCCCCCCACGGTATGGCAATGCAGGCAGGTGTCGTTCCACGTGCTGAAATGCCGTTTGTCTTCGGGGGGCTGCACGAAAAGATCTTCGCGCGGCAGCCATCTTTTTTCCTTGATGCGATAAAACCACGGAACCTGCCGCATCATATTGCCGAAACGGCTCTTGATCCAATACCCCTGCATGTGGTGCGAACCGGTCGTCATGAAGACGCGGCGTTCGACAATGGGAGGGCTCGCAACCTGTCTGAGGTCGACCCCTTGCCGCTGCAACATCGCCTCCCAGTCGGGATCGGCCATGCGAATCCAGAATTCATCGCCTCTTTGCTCGAGTTCGTAGCGGCGGTCTTTTGCCTCGAGCTTGACGCCGTCAAACGGAGCGAGCACCGTTTGCGGGGTGGCCAGTTGAGTCATCGTTCGATGATACGTCTTATGCCAGCTCGCGTATTCGCCGGGATGACAGCCGCGGCAGGTGTCGGACGACACGTATTGATCGACGTTATCCGCAAGGTCGATCCTGCGGGACGCGACCTGCTCGGGGATGCCGTCGGCTTTTCCGGGGGGGCGGGACTTGCCGGGCGCATACAACGCCGCCGACGCGGCGCCGACGGTCATCGCCATCGCCGCGATCCGCCACGATCGTCCTCGCCCGATCACGAGCGTCAGCAGGACGACCGCCGCGACGACGAAGAACGCGAGTATTTCGAGTGAATTCATTTCGAAGCGTTGACCAGATAGAAGTGCCGAAAAAACCGCGTTTCCGCGAAATCCGCTCGATTCATCGTCCCAGATTAAAGATCGCGAGTCCAGAGCCGGAACCGCGATTTTGGCAATGCTCGCACGCTGCTAACGGGAGAGCTGTTCCAGCGCGATTCGCGCTTCGGCGTTTTGCGGATTGATCTGCAAGGCCGTCAAATAATGCTGTCGTGCCAACGCCAGATTTCCCCGGCGCTGATTGATCTCGCCCAGGAAGAGATGCGCGGTTTCGGAATCGGGACGCAATTCGAGCACCGCGAGAAAATGTTTCATCGCCGGCTCGAGTTTGCCGAGACGAAGATAAGAAAACCCCAGCATGTCGTGCGCGCGGTCGGAATTCGGATCGATTTCCAAAGCGGACTCGAACCATTTCGCCGCGTCTTCAAAATTCTGTTGCCGCAGGCGGCAGAGCCCCAGATTGAGCCGCGCCCTCAGAAAGTTGGGGACGTCGCGCGCGAGCGGTTCGAGCACGGCCGCCGCTTCGTCGAACTTCTCTTCTTCGATCAACTCCGTCGCCAGGTCCGCCTGGTTGAGATGGGCGATCATATCCTTGATATCGGGACGCGGCTCGCCTTTGCCGTCCGGGGCCGCGGCCGGACCGGTGCGTTGGCCGCCGGTATATCCCAGCGATTCGAGTTCGCGGCGCTCCTGTTCGGAAATCGGCACGTCCGAACCGATGCGCCGTTCCAACCTCTTCTCGAACGCCGAGAGTTCGGCTTCGAGTTTCTCGACGACGTCCGGTTGACTCGCGGCTAAATTATCGAGTTCGCCCGGATCGGCGGTCAGATCGTACAGTTCGGGTTTCGTCGTTCGGATATACCGCCAGCGCTCGGTCGTCAGCCCTTGCAGCGGCGACCAATACGCCTGCAGGTACGGCTCTTCGGTCAGCGAGTAACAAAACCGCGATTCGAGTTCACCCCCCTCGAGTGCCGGCGCGAGACTAAGGCTGCCCGTTCCTGCCGGGACGTCAACATCCGCCACGGTCAACAATGTGGCGAATATGTCGACCAGCGAGACGGGAGTGGAAACACGCCGTCCGGCGGCCGGAGCGTGAGGATCGGCGATGATCAACGGCACGCGCAGCGTCGAATCGTGCAGCATGTATCCGTGGGTTTCTTCCCCGTGTTCGCCCAGACTTTCGCCGTGGTCGCCGACGACGATGACCGTGGTGTTTTCGGCCATTCCATTTTCATCGAGCGCGTCGAGCAGTCGTCCGATTTGCCGATCGACGTAGGCGATCTCGCCATCGTAGGGGCGGTCCGAGAATTTCGTTCCGAATTCGTCGGCATGCTCGATATAGGGATGATGCGGATCGTATAAATGCACCCAGCAAAAGAACGGCTCGGCCGACTTCTGCCGCCGGCGCCGGCTCAACCAGTTTGCGGCGGCGTCGACGACGATTCGGCCGTCGCGCGACCGATGCAGTTCGTCCCCTTTCGTATCGGAGGCCGAGAGATCGTCGTCATAGACCTCGAAGCCCCGGTCGAGGCCGAATTTTGCTTGCAGAACGAACGCAGCCGTAAAGGCGGCGGTCGCATAGCCGTTCGCGGAAAGAATCTCCGCCGCGGTGGGAATTCCCGGTTGCAGAGCGCTCTGTCCGTTCGTGATCAAACCGTGTTCGGGCGGCCAAAGTCCCGTCAGCATCGATGCATGAGACGGCAGGGTGACGGGGATGGGAGCGTAAGAGCGTTCGAAGAGGACGCCTTTCGCCGCCAAGGCGTCGAGCCGGGGGGTATAAGCCTCGGGAGCGTTATAGCAGCCGATGCGGTCGGCCCGCGTGGTATCGAGCGTCACCAGCAGAATATTGGGTCGTGGCTCGGAAGGGCGTAAAAGGTAAAGGCTGATACAAACCGCCGCGAGGGCAAGAACACCAAGAATCGCGGGCCATTTGCGGCGCTTCACGGGCGGATCAACCATGTTTAGCGAACGACTCCGACGTCAGGCCGAGTCCTGAGGAACTACGACCTGACGTGGCGACTGTTAAAAAGCTGCGATCGCCTGATCGGAGGACGATTATTTCTCCAATTTAAAATCGGCCGACGAGTTCGCAGCGGTAATATCGATCTGGAATTTGGTTTCCGCCGCGGTGGAATAATGCATCGGGAGTTCTTCGCGGGCCGCCACCATGGCGGGTCCGACGGGATTATTCGGATCGGGGATCCAGATCGAGCCATCCGGCTTGATCATGCGGCTGAATACGACTTTGTATTTTCCGGGAATCAGACCGTCCTGAAAATCTCCCGCTGCCGATTGCGACGTCACCGTGTATTTCCCCGCGTCGTCCGTACGTCCCGACCCTCCCTTGCCGACCGTCTCGCCTTCAGGAACGAAAATCACTTGTGCGTTCGCCAACGGTTCGTCTCCCAAAGTGACGGCTCCGCTGACGGGAACGGGGTCGGGCCACGTCGGCGTCTCGACACTCGGGCCGCAACCGGCAAGCAAGAAGAACCCCAAGAAACCGCAATACCACTGAAATGCCCTCATCGAAGAACTCCTTGCCTGTCGACAGCGTCTTGATTCACTTCGCAACGAAATATAATGCTCGGACGTGACGGTCCGAGACGGATTTTTACGAGCGGTTCCCGCTGAGCATCGATTGAAATACCGGGAAGCCGGCGGCGATCCGGCCACGATAATACAAAAAAGGCCGGCAGGCAACCAACCCGCCGGCCTCTTCGTTTAATATTGACATCAAACCGTCGCATGTCGGAGCGCCATCGTTCCAGCGGACTATGTTAACCGCAGAAAAACTTGGTTCCGTCTGGACGTTTTTCGCCTGACATCAGTGTTGATACCGCCAAGATTTTTCTGCGGCAGCACTTAGAACTCGCCCACCGTCTGGCGATCCGCCGTCTTTGACAAATAGGTTCGCGTCTGGGCGTTGATGTTCTCGCTGATGAAGCGGACGGCGCCGTCGCCCATCAGAGCATGAACTCCACCAACATGCAGACTGCCGACCGTCATCCATTGGCCGAGTCGACCGTATAAGTACGTTCCCGGCGTGTCGTAGTAATCCCAGTCGTTCACGCCGTACCATTCGCCGGAGAAATCAACGCCGCCGCCGTTGACGTGGCCGCTTACCGCCCAAGAGGTCAGAGCGCCGTTGTATTTGTCCAACGCCTGTTCGGTCATTGCCACGATATTGCTGGTACCGTCGGCCCAATCCCGGATCGGGCTGTGCATGTCGTCGCCGAACGGCCGGCGATCCACGCGGGCAGCTCCATGCCAGTAATGAGCGTAATAATATGCGGCGTAGTGGGTGTTAAACGCATAGCTGGAACGAAAACCGTTGGACTGAGTCGAACTGATTCCGAAATAGTGGTCGACACCCGTGTATTTCTGCACGCCGGAGTCGGTCGGACAGAGAAACATCCCCACTTTTGTCTGGGCGACGGGGGCATTTATGTTTGGGTCGCCGCACGTCGAACTGCCGGAATACACGCCATAGACGTAGTTCCAGGCACCGGCAATCTGAAAATTCCAGCGATTGTACAAGTTCGCCTGATCGATGAACGGAAGCAGAAAGACCATGCCGCTGGTGTTCATCATACACGGAAAACTTGGCGTTGCGCCGCCGGTGAAATAATCGTACCCGACCTGCCCCATCGCAATCGCGGCGGGGGGAAACGTGCTGTGCGTATCGTGGTAATTGTGCAGCGCCAGCCCGAGTTGCTTCAGGTTGTTGCGGCACTGAGTACGACGCGCCGCTTCGCGGGCCTGCTGCACGGCAGGCAGCAACAGTGCAATCAACACGGCGATGATCGCGATGACGACCAACAACTCAATCAGAGTAAACCCGGAGGTTCGCCATATCGATCGATTTCGCGGTAAACTTCTCATAACTTCGCCTCCGTAAGAAAAAAGAAATAACACCCTAACAATACCCTTCAATGACTAAAAACAGTTAGTCCAAAATGAAAAGAATTGCTGACGCTCAATCCGAACCGAACAAGAAGATTTGCCATCTTCCGCACGAAGAACGCGTTGAAAAAAGGGACAATGCGAATACTTCACGAGTATTTCTTGAAGACGCTACGAGAAATTCACGAAAATATTCGAAAAACGGCCATAGAATTAAAACGACCGTAGCAATAATGAGGGAAGAGATCCCCCGCCTTGAGATGATCTGAGAGTAAATTCTAACGATACGCGGTTTCAGGATTCAACTCTAAATTGAAAATTTTTATGCAAAAATGTGTTTTTTTGTCTTAACTTTTCCTGAAGAAGCCACGTGAATACAGGTTCACATTACGGCGAAACCGCTTCCCGCATCCGTTGCTTCTCGTGGAATTCGAAGACGGCATCGATCATTTCGCTATCGGGCTCACTGCTATAAATTTGCTTGACATGCCGAAAATTCTCGTACTCCGCTCGGAAACCGAACGGCCGATAAACCTGCGGGTATTTGATCCCGGCGTAAATTTTATTGCCCAGCAATCGCCCTAACTCGGCTGAGGCACCGACCACCGGAGGGGGAAGAATCGTGCTGTACGAAGATTCCGGCACTTTCAATTGCGGCACAATCAATAAGAATAAAACGACGTACGCGCCCACCCAGCACTGCCGGCTGAGTTTGAATTGCAGAAGTGAATTGATTTTTCCGATCCAGATCGGCTCGCGGGACGTCAACCGATCGATCCACGGCACCATTAAATTCAAGGCTGGCACCACTACGATTTTATCGACAAACGATGGCTGATATATCAGCCGGAGAACCACGTCCGAGAGAAAGATCCCCAGGCCGTAAAGCATGCCGAATAAGAATCGACCGGTATGCGTTCGGGGCGACGTCGAGGGGTCGGTGATCAACAGCGTCAATCCGAGAAAAACGGCACAGTTGATCAAGCCGGGAAATAACGGCGTGCCAAAAACAAGCTTCGACGCCGATTGCGCAAAAACGAGGGCCAGAACGGTTCCCATCGAAACCGGCGTCACGCCGAACCGAATCTGCGCAACCAATCCGACCAGAAAAATCATTTCGTAAAAATTCGGCGGGACGTCGAATGCCGCCACGATGTCCACTCCGCGCGTGACGCCAATCCCATGGGCCGCCATCAGGGAGACGCAAACCAGCGTCAGCGCGAAGGCCGACGGATTGAAGATATGCCGCCTGCGGCCGTCGCGATTCCAGGTGACAAATTCTTTACCGAGATAGATCAGCAGAACCAGCAGGAACTGCCCGTAGAAGTATTCCTCGCGGAACCATAAAAAGAGATTCGTGCTGAAAATGATCGGGAACGGGCCGAAACCGAGTCCCCAGGTACGACCGCGGATCCAGTTCAACAGCATTTCGATAAGATAGGCGAATACGATCTGGATCAGAATGAGACCTGCGAAACGTCCGACGTCGTCCCAATACAACCCCCAGTACACGTACAACGTCGAATGCAGGCACGCCTGGACGTAATGATGACTGTGAATATTCAGGTTCACCTTCAGCGTTTTGGCCGGATGCGGAACGGTGCTGAACAGCACCCATTGCCAAAGTCCGATCACCGCCGCCGCCGCCAGCAACGACAACGTCAAACCGACGCTGTCCCGCTGCACGAGCCATCCGCCAATACCGAGAAACAAGCCGTCAAAAACGAGCATCACCGTCAACGGATTGACCATAGACCACACTGAAAATCAAAATGGGTTGTCGGATGAAATAACAAGACGTGAAGAAAGACGATGACGAAAGCTTGTCTTGCGCGGTAGACGTCAGTGACGCGCCGACGCGAAAGCAAAGCCATCAAATGCATAGGGAGCGGTTGTAAGGAGGCATTTTTGCAAGAAAGGAACCGAAGCGCATGCCCCGCACGATTCGATATTCGCACATGTTCGGAGGGATGTCAATCGGCGAGATTGGAAGGGGAACGGTGCCGAGCAACGGCGCCAGGAAACCGCTTCGTATTGCGGCCCTCCGTTTTTGTCACGTCAGAATCCCGCGCACCACCTCGCCGTGCACGTCGGTCAGACGATAATCCCTCCCCTGGAACCGATAAATCAACTTCGTGTGATCGAGTCCCAGGCAATGCAGCAGCGTGGCGTTGAGGTCGTGGACGTGCACCGGGTCTTTCACGATGTTGTACGAGTACTCGTCCGTCTCGCCGAACGTCGTTCCCGATTTGATCCCGCCGCCGGCCATCCAGATCGAGAAGCACCGGCCGTGGTGATCGCGGCCGAAGTTGTTGCTTTCGACTTTCCCTTGACCATAGACCGTGCGGCCGAATTCGCCCCCCCAGATCACCAGCGTGTCGTCGAGCAGGCCGCGCTCTTTGAGATCGGCGATGAGGGCGGCACAGGGCTGATCGACGTCGCGGGCCTGCAGCTTGATGTCGGTCGGCAGGTTGTAATGCTGATCCCAACCCCGATGAAAGAGCTGAATGAACTTCACGCCGCGTTCGGCCATGCGGCGGGCCAGCAGACAATTCGCGGCGAACGTGCCGGGCCGCTCGGCGTCGGGGCCGTAGCGCTTGAGCGTGGCGAGCGATTCGCCGTCGATCTCCGTCAATTCGGGAACCGACGACTGCATGCGAAACGCCATCTCGTATTGCGAAATCCGCGTAAGAATCTCGGGGTCGGCGGTCGTTTCGTGATGCTGCTTATTCAGCGCCACGACGCGATCGAGCATCCGTCGGCGGGAGTCTTCGCTCAACCGGCCGGGGTGCGACAGATACAACACCGGGTCGCCCTGCGGACGAAAACAAACCCCCTGATGATTCGACGGCAGAAACCCCGAACCCCACAGCCGCGCGTACAGCGGGTCGTCGGGTCTCGCCGCGCTGCCGCGCGAGAGCAGCACGATGTACGTCGGCAGGTTGTCGTTTTCGCGGCCGAGTCCGTAGCTGAGCCACGAGCCAATCGACGGCCGGCCGGGGAGTTGATGCCCGGTCTGCAAATACGTGACCGCCGGATCGTGATTGATCGCTTCGGTCGTCACCGAACGGACGATGCACAACTCATCGGCGACTTTTCCCAGATGCGGCAACAACTCGCTGAGAGCGGCTCCACTTTCGCCATGCCGCTGAAAACGGTACGGCGACGAAACGAGCGGGTATGTTTTCTGATTCGCGGTCATGCCGGTGAGCCGTTGTCCCATACGGGCCGACTCGGGCATGTCGGTTCCGTGCAATTCGCGGAGTTTCGGCTTCTCGTCGAGGAGTTCAACCTGCGACGGCCCGCCGTGCATGAACAGCGAGATCACGCGTTTCGCCTTCGGGGCGAAGTGCTGCAACGTGGTCGCCCCGGTCCCCGAAAAGTACGTCGCCGGCGTTTCCGCACGAGCGGTTGACGACAACATCGTGGCGAGCGCCGCGGTGCCGAGACCGGCGAACGATTGCTTGAGCATCGCCCGGCGGAACAGCGGCGGGGTGTGGAAAGTGTCGTCGTTCATGGTTTTCGTCTTTATGTGAAAGGTCAGGCAAACAGGTATTAGTCAAGACTTCATACTCGCCCGAAGCGCAAGTTTTGAAGTTGCGCTCTTCTTAACCCTCGCCCACCGGGAGAGGGTGGCCGCATCGCGGCCGGGTGAGGGGCAACCATCGACGTTCGATCGCGAGAAAAAAACGAATCATCATTCACTCGTCATCCGCCCCTCACCCGGCTGCTGCGCAGCCGACCTCTCCCGCCGGGAGAGGTGAAAAAAGCGCAACTTCAAAAAGCGCAAGCGAGGGTCACTCGTAGAGACATAAATCATGAATGCGTATGAGACGAAACCATTCTTCCTTCGCGCCTTCGCGCCTTTGCGCGAGACCTGTCTTTATTGTACCATTCGAGCAACCGGTGAGTCTTCGTCGGAGTCCAGCCTTTAGGCTGTCTTCCATTCTGAAGAGCAGGCTAAAGCCTGTACTCCGACAATCTCACATCAGATCGCTAAAGTGTTACTGCGATTTTTGTCTTCGATATCGGCATTTCATATTCTTATGTTGCGATTCGCGAAGTTGGCGGGGATCTCAACTTCCGTTATTTGTTTCACCAAAAACGGGACATTGCCGAATCGAGCGTACCCCTCCTGAATCGCATCGGAGGAATCGTTGTACGTGCCGACGACGTCACCTTCGTGAATGAGCACAAACTTACCTCGGGAAGACGAGAGAAGCTCGCTCTTGTGGTCGTTAAAAGTGGCGAGTTCTTTTTCAAGTAACTGTGTCATGACCGACCTCCTTTGCTTGGCTTACCAACCTCGTTCGGTTCGGCACGTGACTTGAGAACTTTGTCGCATGACCACCCGGAAAGCTTACCATATAGTATCGATCTTACCACCGGGATCAATCACCGTTCAATACCAGGGTTCCTTGCGACAAAGTGAACGCCAACTGGCGTCAAACCCCGTCATTCGGCACGCAAAGTATGGTTTTTCGTGCTGCAAAGTCGCGTATTGGTGACGCAAACCCCCGTTTTCGCGCTGCAACATACCGTTTTCGCGCTGCAATACGCCGATTTCGTGCTGCGAGACACCGTTTTGGCGTTGCGAGTGACCATTTTAGCGCTGCGAGTGGTCATTTTCCGCGTGCGAGTGACCATTTTAGCGCCGCGAGTGGTCATTTTCCGCGTGCGAGTGACCGTTTTCGCGCCGCGAGTGGTCATTTTTACGCTACGAGTGACCCAATTGCGTATCCAAGAGTCACATTATTTACGCTGCGCGAGGGCAATTCGCGCGTGAATTCAGCGACGATGCACGGCTGAATGGCTACTTTTTCATTCGACTGTTGAATGTCGCCGACCGGACACTTTGAAATCGTCGTCAGTCAACCGGAATGATTCGCACCAGCAATTTCGATATCGGTGCATTTCAGCGGCGAATGCCGCGAGAGCATGTAGCCGTGGGCGTAAGCCCACGGAAAGAGGGCCAACAAAAAGAGAGCCGCGAATGCGACGGCAGCGGTTTGCTTCGAAGGACAGGCGATTGAACTTCGTATCCGTTCCAGGCGCGCTGCCGCCGCGTTCGCGGCTCGACGGCTGGTGGGAACTCGGTTCCGTGGGGGGACGCCCACGGCTACACGCTGCGGCCGCTATCGCGGCCAGGGACACGGCGAACACGATCCAACGGTCGAATTATTCCTTCGTCACCGTTTCGTCCAAATTCAAAATCACCTGCATCACCGTCGTGAGCGCCGCCCATGGGAAGCGATCGATCTCGGTCTTGCCGAATTGATACTCGCCGACGGCGAGGAGTCGATCGACTTCTTCGGGATGTGCTTCGAACTCGGCGAGTTGCTCTTCGTAGAGCGAGACGAGCAGGTCGCGTTCGACGTCATCCGGATGCCGGCATGTCATTTGGCGGAACGCGCGGTCGATCCATTCCCGCGGTGAAGCGTCAGCTTGCGACGACATCAACCGACCGGCCCACACGCGGGCCGCTTCGACGTAGGTGACATCATTCGACAGCACCAATGCCTGGAGCGGCGTGTTGGTGCGCGAGCGAAGGACGACGCACGTTTCGCGAGTCGGGCCGTCCCAGGCGAGAATCGACGGGGGCGGCGATTGGCGCTTCCAGAACGTGTACATCGAGCGGCGGTACAAATCGTCGCCGTGGTCCTGATTGTAACTCTGGTCGCCGTTGTACGAGACCGCTTCCCAGAGCCCGTCGGGCTGATACGGTTTCACCGATTCTCCGCCCGGTCGGCGGACGAGCAATCCGCTCGCGGCGAGCGCCTGATCGCGCACCGCCTCGGCGTCGAGCCGAAACCGCGGCCCGCGGGCCAGCAGGCGATTCTCGGGATCGCGCTGCTGCAAGTTCGGCGTGACGTGCGACGACTGCCGATACGTGGCGCTGGTGAGGATCGTGCGATACAAGCGTTTGACGTCCCAGCCCGACTCGACGAATTCGACGGAAAGTTCATCGAGCAATTCGAGATGACTCGGCCATTCTCCCTGCACGCCGAAGTCGTTCACCGACTTCACGATCCCCGTGCCGAAGAGCTGCTGCCAGTAACGATTGATGATCACGCGGGGCGTGAGCGTCTGTTCGGAACTGACGAGCCATTTCGCCAGCGCGAGCCGGTCGGCGGGTTTCGCTTCGCCGTTGTCCGCAGTTGGCGGCGTGAACGGTGCGAGGACGGCGGGAACGCCGGGTTCGACGAGATCGGTCGGTTCATCATACTGGCCGCGCGAAAGAATGAACGTCTGCCGGAATTCCTCCTGATCTTTCATAATCATCGTCGTCGGCAGATTTTTTTCGAGATCCTGATGCTCGGCATTCGTCGCAGTGAATCGCTGATACGTCTCCCTCCACTCGGCGGAACTCGATCGCAGAAAATATTGCAGCAGACGGTCGTTCTGATGTTGCGAGCGTTCGTCGGCCTTGCGGGCGAGAATCGCATGGAGTTCTTCGCTCGCCGCCCAGTTCGCGATTTCGTCGGGTGAAAGTTCGCGGTCGAACAGGCAAACCTCATCGATCATGCCGCTGAACGCGAGACTGTCGCTGCGTCGGCCGACGCGAAACGGCTCGTTATTGCGGATCGAATTTTGCAGCCGATCGAACTGAATCAGCGTTGGAATCGGCTCGCCGTTGAGATACATCCGCACGCCCGCCGCTTGCTGCGAGCCGTCGTACGTGACGACGATGTGCTGCCATTGATTGATGGCGATCGGCACGCCGGTTTTCACCTGAATGGCATCGCTCTCGGCGCGGTGATTGAGATGAAAGGCCGCTTTGCCTTTTTCGATGATCAGATCGAACCCGCGGAAAAACTGGTCGTCGTCCATTTTTGAGATCACGCAGCCCGCGCTGGCCGAACCGGGCATGATCCAGCCGCCGAACGAGAAGGCATCGGTCCGTTCGAAGTCGAATCTTTCGGTATCGGTCGCCTCGCAGTGGCCGTAGGTGTCGAAGCGGGCGCCGCGCCCCTGAATCGCCTCGCCGTAAGTCACCGAGCCTTTTTGACCGGCGGCGATGAGTTGGGGTGGGGGATCGTTCGAAGCCGTTGCTGCACCATCGACGGGCGACGCCGTCGCGACCGCCGAGGCATCGGTCGGCAAATCTTCTTCGAACGAAAACCGCGCGAGCAGATTCTCCGTCGGCGCGGTCGGAAGTTGCGATTCGGCGGTCGCCATCCAGTCGTTCACGGCCGAGCGGACTTCGGTTTCGATCGCCGACCATTGCGCGGCCGCTTGTTCTTTCTCGGCTTTCAATTGTTGCAACCGGGCCTGCTGATATTCGGTCGGCGTGCTGATCAGCGGGACGGAGTTCCCTTCGGCGCCGATGATTCCCGTTTCAGGCCCCTGATTGAAGAACGCCAGCATCTGGTAATATTCGCGGTGTTCGATCGGGTCGAACTTGTGCGTGTGGCAGCGGGCGCAGTTGAACGTCAGCCCCAGCCAGACGGTGCCGGTCGTTTCCATGCGGTCCATCACGTACGAGATGCGAAACTCCTCTTCGATGATGCCGGTCTCGTTGTTCGTCATGTGATTGCGGTTGAACCCCGATGCGATGAGCTGCGCGGTTGTCGGCTCGAGAAGCAAATCGCCCGCGAGCTGTTCGATCGTGAATTGATCGAACGGCTGATTTTCGTTGAACGCGGCGATCACGCCTTCGCGCCAACGCCACATCGTTCGTTCGTTATCGGTGAAGTAGCCGTTGGTGTCGGCATAGCGGGCGGCGTCGAGCCAGAACTGCGTCATCCTCTCGCCGAACTCGGGAGAGGCGAGCAGACGGTCGACGAGCCGTTCGTAGGCATCGGGAGCATCGTTGGCGAGGAATTCATCGAGTTCGGTTTCGGTGGGGGGCAGTCCCGTGATGTCGAGCGTCACGCGGCGGATGAGCATTTCGCGAGACGCTTCGGGGGACGGCGTCAGCCCTTCGGCTTCGAGTCGGGCCAGAACCCAGCGGTCGAGCGGTTGGCGAATCCAGTCGGCGTTTTTCAGTTCGGGTGCGGAATGTAGTTGCGGCGGAATGAACGACCAGAACGGCTCGAACTCGGCACCGTCGGCGATCCAGCGGCGAAGTTTTTCGATCTCGCCCGGCGTGAGCGGCTTGCCGAGTTCCGGCGGCGGCATTTTCACGTCGGGGTCATCGCTGGTGATGCGGGCCAGAATTTCGCTGTGATCGGGATCGCCCGGTGCGATCGCCTGTGTGCCGTCGCGGTCCGCGATCGCGGCGTCGCGCAAGTCAAGCCGCAAGTCGGCCTGACGCTGCGTGCCGTCGGGGCCGTGACATTGAAAGCAGCGGTCGGCGAGAATCGGGCGGATGTCGCGGTTGAAGTGAATCGGCGAGTCATCCGCGAACGCCGGCGATGCTGCGACGAGCAGCACGTGGCCAACACACGCCAGCGCGAGGAATATCGCCGCGGAAAATCGATAAGATACCTCTCGCGGGGAGCGGGGACCGGGGACCGGATACCGGGGAACTGAAAGATGAAATATCATGAATGCAAGCTCCTCCGTAGAAGCGTCGTTGGTTGCGCAACAAATTTGATGACCAGGTGACAGTCGAGTTGGGAGCACGTTTCGTTCTCAAACAGACCCGCCCCACGCCCTGGTCTCACCTTCGACGATACACCAGCCGGCGGCGTGCGTCCATTGGCAGGGCAAGACCGCAGAGTTTATCTGTCGGTAAAATCCCGCCCTTCAGGTTACGATTCTGTAATCATCATTATAACAAATTGCCATCTTTTGATGGAACCCGGTCGCCACGGAGCATATACTGGAACTTGGCGAACTGAAGGCCATTCGTCATTCACTCCAACCGTAAATCTCTCCCGCGATTGAACACCATGCCTGCTGAAGATTCTCTCGATATCCAATTCCATGTTCCCTTCGTACATCGACTTCGGTTTACGCAGGACGTGTTCGGGGTCGATCGGTCCGTATTATGGGACTTGCTCGAATCGTCGGGCGATCAACCGGTTCGCGTGCAGGTCTGGCTCGACGAGCACGTCGCCAAGGCTCAGCCGGGACTGAAACGCCGCCTCTCTTCAATGCTCAAGTCCGGTGCTCCGCGCGTGCAACTGACGGGGAACATCCAGATGGTCCCCGGCGGCGAAACGGTCAAGAACGACATTCACATCCTCGAACGCATGCTCAAAGTCTTCAACCGGGCCGATCTCGATCGGCGGAGTTACGTGATCGTTATCGGTGGCGGTGCAGTGCTCGACGCCGTCGGTTTTGCCGCCGCCATCGCCCACCGCGGCATTCGGCTGATCCGCCTGCCGACGACGACGCTGGCTCAAGCCGATTCGGGCATCGGCGTAAAGAACGCCGTCAATCTTTTCGGCAAGAAGAACTGGGTCGGTTCGTTCGCCGTGCCGTGGGGAGTGATCAACGATGCTTCGCTGCTCGCCACGCTTCCCGATCGCGATTTTCTGTGCGGTTTTTCTGAAGCTGTGAAGGTCTCGTTACTGAAAGACCCGTCGATGTTCGCCACGCTCTGCGGGTCGGCGGGCGACATCCGCGAACGAAATATGACCGTCGCCGAGCCGCTGATTCGCGCCTCGGCACAGTGGCATCTCAAGCATATTACCGAGGGAGGCGACCCGTTCGAGTCGCTCGAAGCTCGCCCGCTCGATTACGGCCACTGGTCGGCTCACAAGCTGGAAGTGATGACCGATTTCGAACTCCGCCACGGCGAAGCCGTCGGCATCGGCGTGGCGATCGACACGGTCTATTCGTCGCTGGTCCACGGCCTGAAAAAAGAGACCGCCGACCAGGTGCTCGATTGTCTGGAAGAAATGGGTCTGCCGTTGTCGCATCCGATTTTGAAGGACCACGACACGCTGTTCGCCGGCCTGGAAGAATTCCGCCAGCACCTGGGAGGCCGATTGACGCTGACGATGCTCGCCGGTGTCGGCAAGCCGATCGACGCGCATGAAGTCGATCGCGAGCAGATGGTGAAAGCGATTGAGACGGTGCAACGCCGCGGCGGGGTGAAGTCCGAGCGAAAGGGTTCGCGGTCGGCGTGTCAGATCTAAGAGAACCATGCAATCGCAATTTTATTTATGTCGCTTCAACAACTTATCGACGACACTACTTCTTCCTGATGTGAGTCGTTCTTGGTGCCTTATGGCAAGAACGTTGTTGATTAGCGCCAACGTCTGTAGTGTCTCAGGCGGTACAATACGAATCACTTCAAGAGAAAGTACAGTTATTCCCTCGACCTGAGTGATTGCGGACAGAACAGCATCTTCGAATGTTTCCGATTCACGATCAAAGTCGATGAATACTTCTCCGTTCCTTGCTCCAACAAGTGCGTCATCGCAGCCTGATTCATAAAGAGCGTTTGTCAGCTTGTCAGTCAATTTGGAGACGCCGGAAATGATCAGCGTAAATGTGTAAGTAGTCTTCATTGATTTCTTTCGCATTGTCGCCGGTGCCATTATTCGTCCTTCCGTTTATGATCGCATGAATCGACCCTTTTGCGAATCTGCTTCGCATGGTTCTCTGGAGATCTCGGCGTAGCGATCGCACCGCCCCTGGTCGTGACTCGTCTCCTCCTCGTCCCGGCACGCGATGAACTCCTGCAGGAACTCGTCGGGCGGAACGTCTTCCGGCTGCATCTGGTTGTGCACGTGAAACGTGCATCAGAGAATCAACAACCTCCGCCCCGTCGGTGGGAATGTCTTATCGCTCACGCTCGCCTTCCGATGCGAGCACCACGAAGCCCGAATCGAACGTAACTCTGTCGATAAATTTCGCCAGCATTCTTTGAGGAGCATCCGCGTCTCGCCAAAACCGGCCGTATAGCGTTACCGTCTCGCCGGGTTTCAGTTCCATGCCTTTCTTTCCTGTGCCGCACCAGTCCCAATTGGCGGCCTTCCAGCGGCCAAACTTGAAGAGTTCTTGAAAGAGCTGCACTCCTCCCTCTTCGGTCCCTGTATATACAAGCGTCGTATCACCGGCGTTCTTAATCGTCACCGCGAAACCATCGCGAGTTCTCGTCTTCGCGATGACATGGGGAATGTTCGCCAGTGGTCTGCTTTGGTTAAAAATCTTTGTCGTCCACGCCAGATCGGGCGGCGTATTGGGAAGCGGGTAGTACGGCCCGCGAAAGAGGGAATACGCCGTCAACGTTATCATGATTGCGGATACAAACGGCAATATGTTCCGGCTCATGGATTGCATTTCCCCTTCACGACGGGTCGCCGTCGATTACAAAATCGGCAGATTTCGTCAAAAAAGTTTTCACCCGTTCGAGCGGAAACTCGGGTTTTAACGATCGCGCGGCACCGTCGGCAAAGAGAACATGTACTCCCTGGTCATGATTCGTCTCCGCCTCGTCCCGGCTGGCGATGAATTCCTGCAAAAACTCTTCCGGCGTAATGTCTTCCGGCTGCATCCAGTGAACGGTGTGGTTGTGCACCTCGGCGACGAAGATTGTGTTCGATGTTCCGTCGGTGATCTCCTTGAGGGAACTCCCCTGGTCGCCGTTGAAGACCGCCGTGGGATCGTCAATCGCCACGTAATTCGTTAATCGGTCGGAGTATTCGGACGAGATCTTGCGCAGCGAAAGATCTCGCTGATATTCAGGGCAACGGTAAATCTCCGGGATGCGATCTTGCAACGTCACATTGTGCGGGCCGTTCCACGGTTCGTCGAAGTGATACTCGTTGTAGAGTTTTTTCTCGTCGAGAAACGGCAGCAATAACACGCGCCAACTGTGCATCGGCCGGCCGTTTTCGTCGGCAATGTACGCCGGGGGAAATGAACCGTACTCGTCGTGATAGTTGTGTAACGCGAGACCGATCTGCTTGAGATTGTTCATGCACTGGTTCCGACGTTGGGCTCGTGGATGTTCGGGCCCGTGAAGCGGCCTGAAAAAGAACAACCAGCCGATGATGAGACCGATGATGCCGATCACGGCAAACACTTTGGCAATGTTCCATCGATCGGCATCACTGAAATCTCGAGGAGACTGCATGAAACGAACCTCCACCGATGATTATATGATTGCCGGATGATCAGCGGCAACAGAAAAGGCGCCCTCACCCGGCGAGCCGCCGACCTCTCCCGCGGGGAGAGGTGAAAAAAACGCTCCGCTGCGCAAAGCCTCCGCGTCGCGGTTATTGAGTCTCAGGTTAATCATGTCACAACTCTCGATTGACGAAACAGCCTTTTTCTTCCGGCCCAAAGGGCCAGCAATTCTCCTAGCCAGGGGCGAAGCCCCTGGAATCGAGCCCCCAGTAGGCCAGAGGCCTGAA
>JBBECD010000162.1:0-20381 GCA_040881995.1 Planctomycetaceae bacterium | reverse complement strand
GAGGCGTGTTCTGAGATTTCAAGCCACTGGCCGCCGCCCGGTTAGCTCAGTCGTTAGGATCATCGACTACCGTGCTGCAACTCACCAGGACATCGAATGGCTACGACGTGCGAGTTGCCGATGGTACACACTTTCCGCTACCATCGGCTGCCGAACTGAAGGCCAGCGCCATCGCAGCCGCCAAGGAATTCGGCGGTGACGACTCCGACGCCGTACGCATTCTCCGAGACTGCGAGTTCGATTTCGAAATCGTTCCCGGCAAGGGCATGCTTGAGGAATTGATTGGCGTTGTCATTACGACTTCGCCAGAATCTGCGGCATTACTCCGCGACCCGGATCATCCGGCACTGGCCGACGCGATGGGTGCACTAATGGAAGCCTGTTCCGATATCGGCTCGGAGCGTGTCGTTGCAAGCGGTGAATCGGCAGCGCCTATACTGAAACGCAAACGAATCCCGGCGCCAAAACGCGCCGACGCCTCCGCAGAGATGGACCAGTTCGTTCGGCAACTTACCGCCGGCTTCATCAAGCAAGGACGGGACGCAACGGCGTTCGGCGAAGCCTCGCGGTGGGGGCATTTGCCACTGGTAGATGAAATGTTGGCGGCTGGTATCGATGGGGATGTCCGAACCGAAACAGGGTGCACAGCGCTCATGTTGGCTGCGTCCGGTGGTCACATCGACATTATTCGCAGGCTGATTGGTGCAGGTGCTGACGTGAACGCCACGGACCCTTCCGGGGGCATGACGCCCACGATGTGGAATCTGGCCGCGCTGCATTCCGAAAAGACGTACGTATCAATCGTTCGCGAGTTGTTGAAAGCTGGCGCTGACCCTACAATCACGGCCAACGATGGAAAAACGACGCTCGATTGGGCGCGCGAACGCGGCAGTGAACGGCTGCTTGCCTTGCTCACCGAACTCTAGATCCGAACCAAGCGTTGGACCAGAGCCGCGATCTGGTCTGGGAATATGGTGGCGTTGCCTCGTCGCGGCCTGGTCAACGCTGATCGTTACATGCCAGAATCGCGGAATCGAAGGCAACCTATGGGTCATCGCTCAAAGAACGACGTCGCCCTCACGCGTGCGGTCATCACGGTCGCGGCGATTGCACTTCTCGCCGGCCACCTTGTCTGGCCGAGCCTGTCCATCGACTACATCACGACCGTGCTCGTCGTTATCGCCTTGATGCCGTGGCTTCCCGCGATCATACAGAGCGCTAAGTTTCCCGGCGGGTGGGAGGTGACGTTTCGCCAGATAGAAGACAAGGTAGAAAATCAACAAGCCGAACTTGAAACGCAGAGACGAATACTCGATCAACAACAGGAGATCATCAATCAGCTTGTGGTTTTCTCCATGGCGTTTTTTCTCTTCGAACGGCTCAAGGGGCTTCACTACGCCCGAAGAAATCATACCGAGTACATATTCCAGAAAACGGACGACTTCATCAAAGATCTACGGTATCTCCGTGACCACGGCTATATCGAGATACTCGGTATTGCCCAGCTTAACGATGGCCAAGACATCGCCCAGATCGTGAAGCTGACACCCATCGGTGAGTTCTATGTCCAGTTGCGGGAGAAGTACGAGAGTCACACAGGTCCGCTGAATCCGACTGGCGCGTCATGTAACAATCGATTGCAACCGAGCGGCGGATCGGGTCGGTCCTGAAGTCAAGCCTCTTTGGCCGCCGCCGGTTGAATCGTGTCTTAGGCGGCACACGCGGCTCTACAATTCACTCACAAAGGAGGCAGCCATGACGAAGCCATCGAACCAAGCAGTCGTTGAAGCGGCGGGTGGCACTGGTTTTGCCAGTGTGTCTTTTGTATTCTTCAATTTGGTGATACGGCGGGTGGCACTGGCCGCCGCCGGGTGCCGCTGGTGAGCCGGTTTTTCGGGTGCGAAACGGTGTCAATTCTTCTCAACCACCCAACATGCTAACAGACTCTTGGGGTGCCACTGGCTCGGCCAGTGTGTCTTTGGTATTTTCATAGAGGATAAATGCCAACAGCCCTCGGGAGCGAGACCGTGGTCCACCGGAAGCTCATCAAGCACGTCCACGAACCGGGGCAGGCCCACGAATTTACGTTCTCATGTTACCACCGTCGGCCGCTTCTGACCAATGACGATTGGCGAGTTCGATTCAGTCCTGGGATGGGTTTCAGCGGCGAATGCCGCGTCAGCGTGTAGCCGTGGGGTGTCAACCCACGGGTACGGCGGGTGGCACTGGTTTTGCCAGTGTGTCTTTTGTATTCTTCAATTTGGTGATACGCATTTTCCCATTGAAAACGCTCCGACGATGTCATTCGTAATTAGAAATCCGAAGAACACTGGCAAAGCCGGTGGCACCCGAAAAAAGCAAAATCCTTGACGTCAATCCCGTTCGACAGTGCCACCCGCCGACTTCGACACCCAAGGCGACTTCGTCGGGTTTTACAAGAAACTGCAGCAGCCGAAGGCGGAGTGAATAAAGGCACATTCGTCAGGCTAACTCCCTGATGATCTGAGAAGAACAACTCGTCGTCGGGCAAATGCCTGACCTACACGCCTGGAATGTTGCATCATGCACGATCAACTTTCGTTCGTCTGTGAACATTGTGGCCAAGCGCTGAAAGCGAACAGGAAGCGTGCCGGAAGCCGAGGGAAGTGCCATCGCTGCGGTGAAGTTACAACAGTTCCTTCGTTGAAACCAGACGATTTACTCGAAGACCAACTGGTGTCCGAAATTCTGTTAGATTCGACAAAACTCGTTGAAAAGGAAATTGATCGTCGAAACGAGACTTTAGAGCAACCTCTCCCAAAATCCGCATCAGAATCGCCCCGTCCCGCGGAAAAGAATCTGATCGGCAAAAGCGAACGTCGTTCGCTGCTGAAATATGCCAATCGCACCTACAAGATCAAGGTCTGGTGTTACAGCGGGTCGACTGAGGGAGAGGTGTACGGAACTAACTATTATGGATACGGATGGACGCACACATGGCATATGCTTGACAATCGGGCCGACTCGTTTCGCGTTCGATTATCAGGTACGAGCAAGGACAAAATAAGATGTCCTGTTTGCGGGGCTGACCTCACTATCGAAGGCGCTGGCGACGACGTTATCCACAGGCGTGAAAGCGAAGCAACCTTGATGATCGCGATGCTTCTGGGTGGGATATTGCTGGTATTCGTACCGATATATTTCGTCATCGTCTGGGTTACCCACGGAACCAAAAATCAAGGAGTAGATTACCTTGTCGCGGTCGCCGTTGCGATTGGCGGAATTTTCGGTCTAATGAAGATTTGGGGAAATGCCAGTCATCGTTTTCGCGTTGTGACTCGCAACGAGATACATCTTGTTCCAAAGCCGGGCGCGCCCTCATACGCTCCGCAGGCTACAATCGACCGCCACCGCCTGGTTGTATCATGCGACGATCCGCTTCACCGCGAACCGTGGTGGAACGTGATGGTATTGATGGTGTTTCTGATGACAATCGCTTATCTCGGTGGAATATGTTGGTTGGTTGCATCAGCTGGTTCTTCCGGCATTTTAATGGCTGATTGGATCGGGGAGCAGGTCGAGCTTGCCGCAGTAGAACAAGATTCTCAGGCGGTAATTGCCGAAACAACGAAAACCGCGGGCGGCGGGCGGGTGGCACTGGCTTTGCCAGTGTGTCTTTTGTATTCTTCAATTTGGTGATACGCATTTTCCCATTGAAAACGCTCCGACGATGTCATTCGTAATTAGAAATCCGAAGAACACTGGCAAAGCCAGTGGCACCCGAAAAAAGGCAAGATCCTTGACGTCAATCCCGTTCGACAGTGCCACCCGCCGCTCGTTCGGACGCTCCTTACGTCGCGCCGCACAGCTTAAACGTTAGCCCTCATGGCAACTGAACGCGACATAATTGCTGCATGGCAATGGGCTGCCGCCGAACTCGGCATTGAGATCACTTCGCCTTTTGTCGTGGGTGATGAGGAGTTCCCCGTTCACGTTCCGCTGTTCGCCAGACCCGCCGGCGCTTTGCCAATTTGGATCGGGGATCAGCGCGCTCGGCGCGAAGCTGAGGCGACGGGTTACTTCATCTCGTTGCTAAACCCCGAGGTCTATTGCAAGCATCACCGTGCCCTGTTCGTCGAGACGCTCGTCGACTGGGGTTGGTTTGGATCGCCCAACGACGCGCCGGAGTGGTATAAGGAGGCAGTCGCGAAAATGATGGGCTAACAAGGCGGTCAACCCGACATGCGTGCAACGTCGGCAAAAACGGAAAACGCAATCCCGCACGCGGGTTACCTTTGTCGTTAGAGGGCACACGCGGCTCTACAATTCACTCACAAAGGAGGCAGCCATGACGAAGCCATCGAACCAAGCAGTCGTTGAAGCGCTTTCAGTGATCTCGAGACTCCCGTGTGCCATTATCCCCGAGCCCCCTGCTTTGATTGGCGATTCATCATCGACCGGCAGTTTTCGAGACGACGATGTCCGAGATGTTCAGAAGGGCGACGCCCCGATCGCGAGTGCACACGAACTGGACACGGCTTGCCCGTGAGCCCGCCTCTTTGAATCGCCGCGATTCGGGAACGGAGGAATTTCCAGGACGTCCGGAGCGACAGGCCATGCGGACAGCACGCCGGTGCGGTCACGCCGGGATCATTGCATCAGGTGTGCACCACGATTACAGTCTTTCAATTGATGCGTTCAATCCATGTACCGAGACCGTCCCATGCCCATCTCTTGGAACGAAATCCGCCACAATGCGGTTGCCTTCTCCAAAGACTGGGCCAGTGTCTCGCGCGAAGATGCCGAGGCCAAGACGTTTTGGGATGAGTTCTTTGGCGTGTTCGGCATCAAACGCCGCACCGTCGCCAGCTTCGAGGAGCCCGTCAAGAGACTCTCCGGCAGTTGGGGATACATCGACCTTTTCTGGCCCGGCACGCTGCTGGTCGAACATAAGAGTCTCGGCAAATCGCTGGACAAGGCCGAGACCCAGGCAATGGAGTACATCCACGCCTTGAAGAATGCCCGCCGCGATGACGAAGTACCGCGATACCTGATCGTCAGCGATTTTGCCCGCATCGCGTTGCACGATCTGGACAATCAGCAGTCCACGCAAATCGATTTGTGCGACCTGCACGCGAATATTCACAAATTTGCGTTCATCCCCGGATACCAGCAGCACAAACTTGACGACCAGGATCCGGTCAACATCCAAGCCGTCGAACTGTTGGGCGAGTTGCACGATTCGCTCGAAGCCGGCGGCTATCGAGGTCACGATCTCGAGCGGTTTCTCGTTCGCGTGTTGTTCTGTTTGTTTGCCGAAAAGACGGGGTTAACCGACCGCAGCGCGTTCACGCTGTTCATCGAAAACCACACCGAAGGCGACGGCAGCGACTTGGGGGCGCACCTGGCCCGATTGTTTCAGGTGCTCAATACGCCTACGGAAGCGCGTCAGAGAAATTTGTTGGAAGAATTGGCCGACTTGCCTTACGTCAATGGCGATCTGTTCGACGAGACGCTGGGCTTCGCCGACTTCAACCGCGACATGCGAAACCGACTGCTCGCCTGCTGCCGGTTTGATTGGAGCCGAATTTCCCCGGCGGTTTTCGGATCGTTGTTCCAGAGTGTGATGGAGCCGCGCGAACGGCGGCAGGTCGGTGCGCACTACACCAGCGAGCGGGACATCCTGAAGCTGGTCCGCTCGTTATTTCTGGATGACTTGCGGGCGGAGTTCGAACGACTGAAATCGCACAAGGGAACACAGCGCACGGCCAGGCTCAAGGAATTTCACGAGCGGCTGGGATCGCTCAAGTTTCTCGACCCGGCCTGCGGTTGTGGGAACTTTCTAGTGGTCACCTACCGCGAATTGCGGTTGCTCGAAATCGACGTATTAAAGCTTCGTCAGCGCGGCCAGAAAGCAACCAACGTTGAATTATTGTCGTTCATCGACGTCGACGCGATGTATGGCATCGAGATCAACGAATTCCCCGCGCAGATCGCGCAGGTCGCATTATGGCTGGTCGATCACCAGATGAACCAACGCCTGAGCGAAGCGTTCGGACAATATTTCGTGCGTCTGCCGTTAAAGAAGAGCGCCAAGATCGTGCATGGCAATGCGCTGCGGCTGGACTGGAATGAGGTGCTCCCCTCGGAACAGTGCAGCTATGTGCTGGGGAATCCTCCGTTCGTGGGCGGTAAATATCAGGCCGACGAACAACGCGCCGACATGGCCCATGTTGCGGGAAATATTAAGAATTATGGTCTGCTCGACTACGTCACTGCGTGGTACTTCAAAGCCGTGGAATATATTCAGGCGACAAAAATTTCCGTCGCGTTTGTCTCGACCAACAGCATCACCCAAGGGGAACAAGTCGGCGTTCTCTGGAGGGAACTGTTCCGGCGCGGGGTGCGCATTCAATTCGGTCACCGCACATTCGCATGGGAAAGCGAAGCCCGCGGCAAGGCTCACGTCCATGTAGTTATTGTCGGATTCGGCTTTACCGACGACGTGGAAAAGCGAATTTACGATTACGAGCAGGATGCCGATCACCCAACGGTCATCCCGGCGCATAACATCAGTCCTTATCTGGTGGAAGGTCCGGATGCCGTCATTGTCAACCGAACCAAGCCGTTGTGCGACGTACCGGCGATCGGCATTGGAAATAAGCCGATCGACGACGGCAACTACTTATTCACCACCGAAGAACGAGACGAATTTTTACGCCTGGAGCCTAAAGCCAAGAAATGGTTTCGACGGTGGCTGGGGTCGGATGAGTTCATCAATGGCTGGGAACGCTGGTGCCTCTGGCTGGGTGATTGTCCGCCGAACGAATTGCGAGCGATGCCTCATTGTCTGGCGCGAGTCAAAGCCGTGCGTGCGTTCCGTCTCGCCAGCAAGAGTGCGCCGACGCGCAAGCTCGCCGAGCGGCCGACGAGATTTCACGTGGAAAACATCCCCACCAAGAACTTCATCGTGATTCCGAAGGTCTCATCGGAGCGGCGGAAGTATATTCCGATCGGTTTCATGGAACCGGAGACTCTGATCAGCGATCTCTGTTTTATCAACACGGCGATCAGCCTGTATCATTTCGGCGTGCTGACGTCGGCCATCCACATGGCATGGGTGAAGCAGGTGTGCGGGCGATTGAAATCCGATTTTCGATACTCGGCCGGACTGGTCTACAACAATTTTCCCTGGCCGCAGTCACTAGCTGACAAGCAAAAAGCGGGAGTGGAATCCAGAGCCCAGGCCGTGCTCGATGCGCGGGCTCAATTTCCCCATGCCAGTCTGTCCGACTTGTATAATCCGGAGACAATGCCAACATCGCTTCAGAAGGCCCATGCCGAACTCGACCGGGCCGTGGAACGCTGCTATCGGTCGAAACCATTTCAGAATGACCGCGAGCGTATTGAGTTTCTGTTCTCACTCTATGAACAGCTTACTGCACCCCTGACCGCGGCGCTCGATGAACCGAGACGCGGCCGGAAGAAAACGAAGTAGTGCTGCTGGTGCTGTTGAAATGCTTGCGGCATCGCACGTAACGGCTGGTCGCCCCCTCACGCACCCTGCCGCACACCGTACTCATTCTGCAAGCTGCCGATCGCTTTCGTGAAAAGTTGCCGCACCCGTTCGGTGCTCACGCCCCATTTCTGGGCGATTTCCCGGAATTTGTGCGGGCGTTTGGCCTTGCCCAGGCCGAAGCGCAACGACACAATCGACCGCGAACGGTCGTCGAGTTGTTCGAGCAGCAGCGAGCAGGGTTGGTGTTGCTGTTCCAGCGAATTCATTTCGGCGTGGCCGGGCTCATCGCTGGTGCCGGAGTGGACGTCGATCGTCACCTGCTGACTGGTGACGAAGCGTTTCTGCAGCCGCGATGATTTGCCAGAGGCCCGGTACAAAAAATGTCGAATCGCCCACGTGGCGTACGTGCTGAACCGCGTGCCCCGTTCGAAGTCGAAGATTTCCACCGCCCGAATGAGCGGCATGTTTCCGTCGCTGATTAGTTCGTCCATTTCCACGAGATCGCGGGCAATCGTTTTGGCGATGGAGACGACCAGACGAAGATTGCACTGCACGAGCCGATTGCGGATGAGCAGCGCATCCGACAGCTTCTTCTCGATGCGGTCGCACAGCGACGATGGCGATTTCGAGTTCGAGAGCTGTTTCCGCAGCAAATCGGCACGGTATTTCAGATAATTCATCTTCCGAAACAGGTGATGTTCCTGCTCGCGCGTCAACAGCGGGAAGGCGTACAAATCGGCGAGATACGGGGGCGTGCCCGGCGGAGGCACGACGGCGGTTTTGAGTTTGCTCTTGCCGGCGTTCGTCTGGGAGGCGAACGACGACAGCGAGTCGAGAATATCGGTCGCCGCGTCGGGGTCTTCGAATTCGGGGCTGAACTGAAACTCGATATTCGTTTTCAGAATGCGATCGATCCGCCTATCGAGGGGAAGTTCGAAATCGAGCGATTCGCTGAAGAAGTCGTCGGCGGGAGGGGAGGCGGCGACAGCCAGGCCGGCGTGCAGCGACGCGGGGGAACGATCGGTGTCCGACGGTTCGAGCGATGGAAGATCGAAATTGGTGATCTTATTTTTTTCCGCAGTCGGACGCGGATTCGCAGGTGGCAGGGCGAAGGATTTCGGTCGCCGGGAGGCTTTCGAAACGGGGGCGGTTGTGATCATGGTGGGATACCGACTCGCAAATCGATTGCGAAATGGGGTGCGTCAGAGGTTGCTCGTGAGACCGATCATGACGAAAATCGGATGAGGCCTGACCACATGATAACACATAACGCAATTTTGACAATCAATTTTGTCATAAATGTCGTCGAATTGCCGGCTGGTCAAATTCTGTAATGTAAGTGCTTGTTAAACAATGTTTTACATTTTCTGCTCGGGGAAGGTGCAACATGGGTGAAACCCTCAATTTTCGGTCGGCGAAGCGGAATCTACGGGCGGAGATGCGCCGGCAACTCCCTTCCCGCGAAGCGGTCGCCGAGCGGAGTGCACGAATCTTCGCACAGCTCGCCGCGCTGCCGGAATGGCGGGACGCGGCGTCGGTGTTGTGGTACGTCGACTTGCCGGGAGAAGTGTGCACACAATCACGTTTAAAAGCGGAACTTCCCGGACGTCGGCGGTGTGCGGTCACGTGGTGCGAGGCCGACGAGTTGAAACTGGCCTGGTTGCAATCGATGAACGAATTGTCCTCACGGACGCTCGGCATTCTGGAGCCGATCGCCGCGATTCGGGGCGACTCTCGACGATGGCTCGATATCAGTGAGATCGATCTGGTTCTGGTGCCGGGACTGGCCTTCGATCGTCAGGGGCGCCGCCTGGGTCACGGCAAGGGGTATTACGACAAACTTCTGTCGCGAGCACGCGCCGAAACGACGTTTGTTGCCCTGGCGTTCGATGAGCAGATGCTCGACGCCGTGCCCTGCGAACCGCACGACGTGATCATGGATTATGTCGTGACCGAAAGCACGGTTTATCGGGTCTCGCGGTGACATTTCATCTTGGGAGCGAGGCGTCCAGCAAGCCCTCTCCGCGGCGTGGCGACGCGGCGTCCGGCGTGTTGTCAAGTCCGATGCTCACGATTAAAGTGACGAGCGATGCTCCTGACGAAGATTGGCTTTTGCGAAACTGAGCAATTTGCATATAATCGTTCGGCTTAACGGCGTCCGGGGAGATTGTGTTTGTACAGAGAGTACCGGACGATCGAGCGGACTGCTCTTATAAAAAAAGACAGCCTCAAGGCTGGACTCCGACACAGCGAATTCAATTCACAAAACGAAATATCAGCGAAGAGCGATCACATGGTTAATAATCCCACTCTGACGGAAGACGTCCCCGGCGTCGATCAGACCGAACTCGACGAATGGTTCGATTCGCTCGACGACTTTCTGCATCGTCATGGCGAGGAGCGCGTGCGGCAGATTCTGTCCCTCTTGCAGCAAAGGGCTTATCGTAAAGGCGTGACGTTGCCGTTTACCGCGAATACGTCGTACATCAATACGATTCCCGTCGACAAGCAGCCGCGGTTCCCGGGCGATCTGGCGATCGAACGTCAGATCAAGAGTTATGTGCGCTGGAACGCGATGGCGATGGTGCACCGCGCGAACAAGAATTTCCCGGGACTGGGGGGGCACATCTCGACGTTCGCCTCGTCGGCGACGTTGTACGAAATCGGCTTCAATCACTTCTTTCATGCGCGGACCGAAGATCACACCGGCGATTTCGTGTACTTTCAAGGACACGCCTCCCCCGGAATGTATGCCCGCGCGTTTCTCGAAGGACGTTTGACCGAAGAACAATTGCATCACTTCCGCCGGGAGATTCCGCGGGGCGTGGGACTTTCGTCGTATCCGCACCCGTGGTTGATGGAAGATTTCTGGCAATTCCCCACGGTCTCGATGGGACTGGGACCGATCACCGCCATCTATCAGGCCCGGTTCTTGCGCTATCTCGCAGACCGAGGCCTGCTCGACACGGCCAAATCGCGCGTCTGGTGTTTCGTCGGCGATGGCGAATGCGACGAGCCGGAAACCCTCGGCGCCATCACGCTCGCTTCGCGCGAACGTCTCGACAATTTGACATTCGTCATCAACTGCAATCTGCAACGGCTCGACGGCCCCGTGCGCGGCAACGGCAAGATCATTCAGGAACTCGAAGCCGCCTTTCGCGGCGCCGGCTGGAACTGTATTAAAGTCATCTGGGGCCGCGACTGGGATCCCCTGCTCGCCAACGACTCCGACGGCAAACTCGTCAAGCGGATGCAGGAGGTCGTCGACGGGCAATACCAGAAATACAGCACCGAATCGGGAGCGTATATCCGCGACCATTTCTTCGGCGCGTCCGAAGAACTGCTCGAACTCGTCAGACATCTCTCGGATGAGCAGCTTCAACGCCTGCGGCGCGGCGGTCACGACACCGAAAAAGTTTACGCGGCGTATCATGCCGCCGTGAATTACAAAGGGGCTCCGACCGTTATTCTCGCGAAGACGATCAAAGGGTACGGGCTCGGCGAAGCGGGCGAAGGCCGCAATACGACGCACAACGAGAAGAAGCTCAACGAAGAAGAGCTCGTCAAATTCCGCACGCGGTTCGGCATTCCCATCGGCGACGACGTGGTCAAAGAGGCCCCGTTCTATAAACCGCTGGAAGACAGCCCCGAGATGAAGTACATGCGCGAACGCCGCGAGGAACTCGGCGGCCCGCTGCCGTCGCGACGGCCGACTTTGGAGAAACTCGAGATTCCGACGTTAAAAGATAGAGGATTCGTCGAGCCGATTGCAAAAGGGAGTTCCGGCCGCGAAGCCTCGACCACGATGGCGTTCAGCGACATTCTGCGCAATCTGCTCCGCGACAAGAAAATCGGATCGCGGATCGTGCCGATCATCCCCGACGAAGCGCGGACCTTCGGCATGGAAGGCCTGTTCGCCCAATGCGGCATCTATTCGAGTCTCGGACAGTTGTACGACCCCGTCGATTCGCACGTCGCCATGTATTACAAAGAGGCGAAGAACGGGCAGATTCTCGAAGAGGGAATCAACGAAGCCGGCGCGATGTCGTCGTTTATCGCGGCGGGAACGGCGTATTCCAACCTCGGCATCAATCTGATGCCGTTCTACATCTATTACTCGATGTTCGGGTTCCAGCGCGTGGGAGATTTGATCTGGCTCGCCGCCGATTCGCGCGCCAAGGGATTTCTCGTCGGCGGAACGTCGGGACGCACGACGCTGAACGGCGAAGGCTTGCAGCATGAAGACGGTCACAGCCAACTCATGGCGGCGACCGTCCCGTCGGTCATTCCGTACGATCCGGCGTATGCCTACGAGCTCTCCGTCATCATTCAGCACGGCATGAAGCAGATGTGGGAAGAGAATCAGAACTGCATTTATTACCTGAGCGTCTACAACGAAAACTACGAAATGCCGCCGATGGCGGGGGATTTCGCCGAAGGCATTCTCAAGGGGATGTATAAACTCAAATCGGTTTCGCCCGAGAAAAAAGGGAAAACCTCGTCGCCGCGCGTGCAGCTCTTCGGCAGCGGCACGATTCTGCGCGAAGCCTTGCGGGCGCAGGACATTCTCGCCGAGAAATTCGGCGTAGGCAGCGACGTCTGGAGCGTCACCAGTTACTGCCAGCTCTATCGCGATGCGTTCGAAGCCGAACGCTGGAACCGGCTGCATCCCGAATCCAAACAGCCGATGCAGAGTTACTTGCATCAGGCGTTAGCCGAAACGCAGGGGCCGTTTATCGCGACCAGCGACAACATCCGCATGGTTCCCGAGCAGATTCGCTCGTGGATTCCCGGCACGTACGTCACGCTGGGAACCGACGGTTTCGGCCGCAGCGATACCCGTCCCGCGCTTCGCCGGCATTTCGAAATCGACGCCGAACACACCGCTTTCGCGGCGCTGCATGCGTTGGCGGGAGACGAACGGTTCGACAAAAAGAAACTCGCCAAGGCGATCAAGACGCTCGATCTCGACCCGGAGCAGGTTTTCGCATTAAAAGCATAGACACGGCTACAGGGCATGAAAAACAGTAATATTTTAGCCATCTGCCATAAGCATGAGGGAGTATAGGCAATGATTCTCACGCAACGGCGCGAAGGCGCAAAGGTAAAATAATCCAGAAGTCATAGACATAAATCATGAATGCGTTTGAGACGAAACCATTCTTCCTTTGCGCCTTCGCGCCTTTGCGCGAGACCTGTCTTTACTGCACCATTCAAGCGACCGGTGAGTCGTTCGCCCTTCGGCTAAAGTGTTACGAAAAACACAATTCTGACTCTGCGTTCTCAGTGTCTATTTTTATTCGGATTTGAAATGCAGAGGTCGCCGAGGGACGCAGAGAATTCGTAACGGAAAGTTCAGACGATACACCATGGCTATTCAATTCAAGTTGCCGGAAATCAGCGAAGGCGTCACCAGCGCCGACGTCGCCGAGATTACCGTCGCGGTCGGCGACGTGATCGAAGCCGATCACGTCGTGCTCGAAGTCGAAACCGAAAAAGCGGTCGTGGAAATTCGCTGCCCGCACGCCGGCAAGATCACCGAGATTCTCGTCGAACAGGGGCAGTCGATTCCCATCGGCCAGCCGGTATTAAACATCGAACCCGCCGGTGACGAAGCCGAAAGTGCCGACAAATCAGACGATTCGCCCCCTGACTCGAAAGAAAAGGGAGAGAAGAAAGAAGAGAAGCCGTCGAAGACGTCCGGCTCTGAAAAACCCGGCGAGGAGAAAAAAGACGCCGCATCCAAACCGGCGGAAACGTCAACAGAATCGAGCTCGGATTCGCCGCATCCGGAAGCCCAAAAATCGCCGGCGCCCAGTCAGCCTTCCGCCGCCAGGTCGGACGAAGCCGTTGCGTCCGACGACAAAGAAGGCCAGGATGATTTGCCCATCCCCGCCGGACCGGCGACCCGGCGGCTCGCCCGCGAACTCGGCGTCGATCTGCATCTCGTCAGAGCGAGCGGCCCTGGTGGACGCGTCACGCAGGAGGACGTGCAGAACTTCGTCAAAGCGCACATGAAATCGATCGGCGGAGACGCATCAGTTCCCTCCGCCCCGGCCGGCCGCACCGCTCCGCCCCTCCCCGATTTCTCGCCGTTCGGCGAAGTCGAACGGAAAAAACTCAGCCGGCTGGCACAAGCCGCGGCGAACAATTTGAGCCTGGCGTGGCAGATGATTCCGCACGTCACGCAGCACGACCTCGCCGACATCACCGAACTCGAAACGGCCCGCAAGAAATTCATGGACGCTTCGGGCAAAGGAGGGCCGAAAGTGACGATGACCGCCGCGGCGGTGAAAGCGATCGTCACGATGCTCAAAGTGTTTCCGCAATTCAACGCCAGTTTCGACCCGCAAGCCAACGAACTCGTTCTGAAGCATTACTATCACATCGGGGTCGCCGTCGACACCGAAGCGGGGCTGGTCGTGCCGGTGATCCGCGATGCCGATCACAAGACGATTTTGCAGATCGCCGAAGAACTCGCCACGCTGGCCCAGAAAGCCCGCGACCGCAAACTCGACCTGAAGGAGATGCAAGGGGGAAGTTTCACGATCACCAACCTCGGCGGCATCGGCGGGACGTATTTTACGCCGATCGTCAATTACCCTGAAGTCGCCATTCTGGGAATGTCCCGTTCGCGCTGGCAGATGGAAGTGATCAACGGCCAACCGACGCCCCGCTTGCTGCTGCCGCTCTCGCTGTCGTACGATCACCGCGTCATCAACGGGGCCGACGCCGCCCGCTTCGTCAGCCGGCTGTCGGTCTTGATGTCCGACGCATTCCGGTTCCTGATTGAAACCTGAACCGCTACATCCAATGCCAGTTCACCGTTTAGCCGCGACGCGAAGGGTTTCCGCAGCGGAGCGCTTCCAAGAGACGCGAATGTCGAATGTCGAAATCCGAATGACGAATCAATAACGAAGTCCAAATGGCAAAAATCGCGACACTTTCTTTCATACTAGCCCGAAGCGCAAGCGAGGGATGTTTTTTCTTCGTCATTTGAGCATTCGTCATTCGGATTTGATTCGACATTCGGATTTCGACATTCGTCATTCCCCACTACTGAAATACAACACCTGAAAAGGACTCCCGATGTCATCCGACGTCATCGAAACCGAGATCGCCATCATCGGCGGCGGGCCGGGCGGGTATCCTGCGGCGTTTGCTTGTGCCGACCGCGGCATGAAAGTCACGCTGATCGACGAAGGGGTCAAACCGGGCGGGGTCTGCCTACATCGCGGCTGCATTCCCTCCAAAGCCCTGCTGCACGTCGCCAAGTTAATCCGCGAAACGCACGAAGCCGCCGACTGGGGCGTCACGTTCTCCCAACCGAAGATCAACGTCGACAAGCTCCGCGAGTTCAAAGCGAACGTCGTCGGCAAATTGACCGGCGGCGTGGTGGAACTCAGCAAAGCCCGCGGCGTCGATCTCATCGCCGGACGGGCGGTCTTCGTCGATTCCAACACCGTGGAAATCACCTACAACGACAAAGCCAAAAAACCGCAGCGGCTCAAGTTCAAACATGCGGTTCTCGCCACCGGTTCGCTTCCCGCCATGCCGTCGATCTTCGACGTCGGCGACGACCGCGTGATGGATTCCACCGGAGCACTCAACCTCCCCGATATTCCCAAAACATTGCTCGTGGTCGGCGGCGGGTACATCGGCCTCGAAATGGGAACCGTCTACGCGGCGATCGGTTCCGAAGTCACCGTCGTCGAAATGACGTCCGGCCTGCTTCCCGGCTGCGACCGCGATCTCGTGATGCCGCTCAAGAAGCGGCTCGATCAGCAGTTCGCCGCGATTCATCTCAACACCAAAGTCGAAAAGCTGACCGCCTCGAAAAAAGGAATCACCGCCGATCTCACCGGCGAGGGCGTCGAACCGCAGCAGACGTTCGACCGTGTGCTGGTCGCGATCGGACGCCGGCCGAACAGTCGCAATCTCGGCCTCGACAAGACGAACGTCGAACTCGACGAGAAAGGCTTCGTCAAAATCAACAAGAAGTTGCAGACGAGCGACCCGAGCATTTTCGCGATCGGCGACGTCGCCGGCGAACCGATGCTTGCGCACAAAGCGACCCGCGAGGGAAAACTCGTCGCCGAGGTGCTCGCCGGTGAAAAAGCGGAGTTCGACAACGTCGCGATTCCTGCCGTGGTCTTCACCGACCCCGAAATCGCGTGGTGCGGCCTGACCGAGACGCAGGCGAAAGCCGCCGGCATCGAGATCAAATCGGTCCGATTTCCCTGGGCCGCGTCGGGCCGGGCGCAAACGCTGGCTCGCACGGAAGGGGTCACGAAGTTAATCATCGATCCGAAAACCGAACGCATCCTGGGCGTCGGCGTGGTCGGTGCCGGAGCCGGCGAGCTGATCGGCGAAGGCGTTCTCGCCGTCGAAACCGCCGCCGTCGCCCGCGATCTCGCCGACACGATTCACGCGCACCCGACGCTCTCCGAGACGCTGATGGAAGCCGCCGAAGCCGCCCTGGGCCAGGCAACGCATGTCTACCGGCCGAAGCGCAGTTAACTCCCCGTTTAGCCGCGACGCAAAGGCTCGGCGCAGCGGAGCGCTAGCTGCCGTTGGAAGCGCTCCGCTACGGAAACCCTCCGCGTCGCGGCTAAACATGAAACAGCCGCAACTTGAACTCCGCGAGCCTCACGAGTAGAGTGACGTCAGAACAACAACCACACTCCCTCATCGAGGTGCCTCATGGCCAAAAAACTTACATTGCTCGCCGTTGTGCTCAGTTGTCTCGTCGGTCCGTCGCTGCTGCTCTCCGAAGAAGAGCGCCCGACCGAAGCCCCGAAAGCCTTCATCGACGGCAGCGGCCCCGGCTGGGTCGAACTGACGCTCGATGATTTCACCAACGTCAACTGCGACGACGACACCTGGTCGATGAAGGACGGCATGATCCACTGCACCGGCACCCCGGTCGGCGTGACCCGCTCGAAGAAGCAGTACAAAAACTTCGAACTCGTCGCCGAGTGGATGCATCTGAAACATGCGGGGAATTCGGGCATTTTCCTGTGGGCTCCGGAAAACGTGTTCGAGGGACTCAAAAAGAATGCGTTGCCGCCCGGCGGGATCGAAGTGCAGGTGCTCGACCTCGGTTACGAAGAAGAATACGAAAAAAAGAACGGCAAACCGTCCGACTGGTTCACCTCGCACGGCGACGTCTTCCCCGTCGGCTCATCCGACATGAAACCGTTCGAACCCTCAGCCCCCGGCGGCAAACGCAGCTTCCCCAGCAAACGGCTGAGCAAGGGAATCAACGAGTGGAACCACTACTACGTCCGCGCCATCAACGGCGAAGTCAGGTTGTGGGTCAACGGCGAAGAAGTCTCCGGCGGAAACGAATGCAAACCGAGCGAAGGCTACATGTGCCTGGAGTCGGAGGGTTCGCCGGTGCAGTTTCGGAATTTGCGGATTCGGGAGTTGCCGTGAGCGGCGTCGAAAGAGAAATGGGTGGCTGGGGTCGAGTCATCGAGCCCCCAGATTTTGCGTCGTGCAGCCACCTGCCGTTCGTCTTCATTACCCGTTCGTGATACCCCGGTGTGATGGAAGTCATTGACAAGAGGAAGGCATGCAGGAGCATGCCCTACATTGCTAAAATATTTAGCCTGCGACAAAGTCTTGTTACGAAATAGATCTGTTATTCTAGTCATCGAAAGGGCTCATGCATGTCAGACCAGCCAGGTAAAAAGTGGATGTGCATGTTGAACGATCAGGAAAGCGGCCCATTTACGAGCGAACAACTCAAGAAGCTCGCTCAGAGCGGCAATCTTAAGCCCGACGATCTCGTACGGCTGGAAGATCAGCAAAAGTGGCGACAGGCGTCGTCGGTGAAGGGACTTATCAACGCACCGACGGAGGCGACGACCGAAGTCAAACCGAAAAAGCAGAAAACTGCAAAACCCTCACCGTCGAAAAAATCAGACGAGGGTTGGTCAATGGTCACCGTCGGCATAGTCGGTGCCGGGACGTTGGTTGTGATCGGCACTGTTGTCTGGTTCGCCAGCGCGTTGGTTCGCACGGGGGGATCTGTCAGCGCGATCGTCTCCAGCAGCGAAAACAGCATCAATGCTCTTATTTACAGTTTTGAGCCGTCGCCGGATGACAGCTCGAAATACACGTACAAGAATGTGCACGTCGGCGCCGTTAACTGGACGGCAACGTTCGAAGGATCCGATGCGAAGGGAAGCATCAAGATCAAACAGGCGAAAAGTGATCGCCCTATCGACGTGACAATTACCGCTGCAATTGAGGCGATCCCCATCTGGCAAGCAATTCCCGGCGGAACCGAGGTTCGCTTCACTGCGACATTGACACCCGATGTGTTAGTTCACATCTACGGATCAAGCGGCAATTTTTCAGGCGAATTTGAAGGCCACTTCAATGCCCTTGCAAAAGGGGAAGGCGTAATCGACAACTTGTCAAACCAACACCAACCTACGTTAGGCCGGGCCGAACTATTCGTAATAGACGCCCGTCCCATCGATCCCGTGCCGCTCGAAGGGAACGCCGCAGCCGAAGCATTTGTCAAATATTTGGAACAGAACGGCGCCGTGATTTCGCGCGACGCTGCTGGAAGAACAACGTCCATTTCATACGTCCCGTCGACAGGTTCGAGACTTCCATCCAGTGCGCAGCGTTCCCCCTTGGATCAAACAGACCCTCAATTGACCGATGCAGCGTTCGAACGGCTCGCCGATCTTCCTGAGCTATGGTATATTCTTGTTGCCTCAAAACGGATGACCGGCAAGTCGCTCGCGGTTCTCGAGCGTATGCCCAAGCTGAAGTCATTGGCGTTGATGAATACTCAGATTGGCGATGCCGATCTGACACAATTGAAAAACGCCCGCTCGCTGAGCAGTCTGACATTGTCGTTGAGCGACACCATCACTGACGCGGGGTTGGTTCATTTAAAGCAGCTCAGTTCGCTGGATTCGCTCGACCTCAGCGACACCAAGGTCACTCCCGCAGGCCTCGCATCACTGAGAGAGAATTTGCCCAATCTCTCCGCAGGGTCGACACGAAAACAAGTGAGCGGCACGATGTTCGCCCCAGCGGATGACGCAGATCGCCTGCAAGCATTATCCGTCTTTGATGATAAGAACGGCCGTTTCTCATCATCGCCGTACGCCCCTTTGTTTTTGCACGGGGACGAACTTGTCTATCTCGGTTTTAACAAACACTTGAGGACGCCAAACGTCGTCGCCGATGCCAAGATCTGGAACGTCGTCACGCAGGAGGTGTATCGTCCCGAACTCCGATATCCCATGCGCGGCTTCGACGCCGCTCACCCGACGCAAATGCAACTCGTCGGCATTCAACAGAAACGCGATGAAAACCAGGGCAACGGCGATCGAACAATACTATTTTGGGACATGGATTCAGATCAGGTCCGCTGGGAGAGCGAACCGATCGTACCTCCGCTGTTCCCCACCGCGCTGCCTCCTCCTCGATTTAACGCCGACGGCAGCATGTTGGGAGTGGCCGTTTTCGCACCCCGCCCGTTTGCCGGAGAGACGCCGTGCGAAATCCAACTGTTCGCCACTGTGGACGGCACGAAGACGGTAAGGCCATTGGAACCTGGCTATATCAAAGATTTCGCGTTCGACCGAGAGGGGCGACATCTCGCCGTCTTGATTGCGAGCCAGGATAACTCGCAACGCCACATCAGCCTGATCGACGTTGCCGACGGTTTGATTGCCTGGACCAGCGATGCTTCCGGCTACAGCAAACTGCGATACAACCAAACCGGCGATGTGATCGTCAGCGATTTTCGAATTGAACAGGGTCAGGGCCGACAGCGAACCGCCGAAACCGGTTTAAACTTCATCGACGCCGCATCGGGAAACGTGATTTCGACATTGCCCGTGGATCGCCTGCGAGATTTCGACGTCAGTTACGACGGACGCATGCTGGCGCTGGCCCGAACCGGCGAGACCAATGTCCATATCGATCTTCTCAACATGGCCGATCAATCTTTGGCGGCCACTTTGGTTTCCCAAAAAGCCGCCAGAGGTCGCTCTTTAAGGGAGTTGGGTATTCAATTCGGACAATCGACCTATCGCTTCGGAGTCTGGTCCCGCGAAGGCCCCTCCCAGATCGAGTTTTGGGAATTGGGCTCTGATGCACCTTAACCGGCCTGTCCAGTCCTGATAGGGGTAAGGAAGTCCGAACGAGGTTCGGACTTCCTTACCCCTATCACGAAAAATCTTATAGCATGATGTGCGGTTGAGAGAGATAAACGTCTCACCCCGACCGGATGAGCCACTCCCGAAGCCAGTTGCCCCCCGGCGTTCGACAGTGCCACCCGCCGAGAACGCCAATGGACCTCGAAACCGCACAATCGATTTTCGTAAAGAACGCGACTCAAGAGGATATCGAGAATGCCTTCGCCGATGATTTCGGCCGCGGTGAGTTCATCATTTTGACGGCTGACGACGGCAGCTTCATCCAAGCCTGCGGTGAAGTGGAGGGCCCATACACTTTGGAGTACCGTGATGCGTTGTCGAACAAACAGTTCACAGCGACCTTGGAATTGACGAAGGAAGAGGTCAAACAAGCCTTTTTGCACTATCTTCGCGGCGATGCAAACTGGCGGGAGTCGCACACGTGGAATGAAATCGAAGTCTCAAAAGGATGTTTCACCGTCTTATTGTATACAGCCGTAATATCGATTGGGATACTCGCCGGGGTGCCGCTGGCACTGCCAGTGTTCTTCGGTTTTCTCATGACGAATGACCTCGTCGGCGCGATTTCTTGGGGAAAGCCGAATCATCAAATCGAAGAATACAAAAGACGCACTGGCAAAACCAGTACCACCCGCCGCGATGTTGACTTACTCACTAAACTCTGGGCACAATAACCAACGTCTTACCGG
>JBBECD010000161.1:0-20422 GCA_040881995.1 Planctomycetaceae bacterium | reverse complement strand
ACATCCTTTTGTTGGGGAGCATGTTACGATGAAATCGAAGACCTTGGAAGCCCTGACCCTAGACCCTCCCTCACTCGGGCTTCAATCGATAGCCGATGCCGCGGACGGTTTCGATGATGTGGGCGTTGTCGCCGAGTTTGTAGCGGAGGGCGCGGACGTGGACGTCGATCGTCCGTTCGAGGGCGTTGGCGTCCTCCCCCCGGCTGCTGTCCATCAGTTCGTTGCGCGAAAACGTCCGCCCCGGCTGACGGGCCAGCGTCCACAGCAACTTGAATTCCGTCAGCGTGAGCGCCACTTCTTTGTTCTCGATGCGGACCACGTGATTGACGCGGTCGATCTCCAGATTGCGGAGCGAAATAATATCTTTCGAAGCCGTCTCCCGCACCGGCGGCTGCAGCCGCGCTTTGATCCGGTGTATCAACGGCTTGATCTTGAACGGCTTGGTGACGTAATCGTCGGCTCCCATGTTGAAGCCGACGATTTCGTCGACTTCTTCGCTGCGGGCGGTCAGCATGATGATCTTGATATGCCGCGTGCGCGGATCGGCCCGCAACTGCTGGCAGACCTGCAAACCGTCGATGACCGGCAGCATCAGATCGAGAATCACGAGATTGGGGATGAGCGATTGGGCCTTTTGCAGCCCCTCCTGACCGTCCGATGCCGTGACGACCTCGAACCCTTCTTTCGTCAGGTTGTACGAGAGGACGTCGATCAAGGAGCGTTCGTCTTCAATGATGAGTATCGTCTGTTTTGGCATGGAAGCGTCTTCGGCCCTCGTTATCCATTGATCTTGCGATGCCTGATGATTTCCCCTTCCACCAGGTACACCACGTCTTCGGCGATATTCGTGGCATGATCGGCAACCCGCTCGACGTGCCGGGAGGCGGAGAACAGATGAATGGCCGGTTCGATCAGATGGGGCGACTCGTGCATCAATTGCATGAGTTCGGCGATGATTTCGCGATTGAGCTGATCGACGATGCTGTCGTGCGAGCAGACGCTGCGAGCGATGCCGGCATCGAGTTCGACGTACGAATCGATGCTGCGTTGCAGCATTTGCAAGGCGTGCCGCACCATGGCGTCGAAACCGTCGGGGATCGGAATTTCGGGCTGGCCGATCAAGCCGCAGCCCCGCTCGGCGATATGCACGCCGAGGTCGGCGACCCGTTCGAGTTCTCCGGTGATTTTCATGACGGTGGCGATGCGGCGGAGGTCCATGGCGACCGGCTGATGCAGGGCCAGGATTTTGAGGCACTCTTCTTCGATGCGGACGTCGAATTTGTCGATCTCGTCGTCTTTCGCAGCGAGTTCGGTCGCCAGTTGTTCGCTGGGATTTCGCAGCCCCATCACGGCCTTGTGAATCACATCTTCCACCATGGCGCACATCGAAAGGATGTCGTGTTGCAGGGCGTCAAGGTCGCGAATTAAGTGAATGGACATGCTCGTTTTTTCTCGTTGAGGTTAAGTACGCGACGAATGTGAAGATTCCTGACGGCGAATTGTTAAGATTATATAAACGCAAGCATCGAACCGGTTAGCGTCCGGCGCGTGAATTGAGCCATTCGCGGAAAAACCGGACCAAGGCGAACGGCAGCGGAATTCGTCGGCAGAAGCAGTAAGCGCTCCGCTGCGCAAAGCCTCCGCGTCGCGGCTAAACGGTGAATGCACCAATCCGCGCCGTTCTGACTCATCCTTCAGCCTTCATCCTTTTCTTTCTCCCTCCCAAAGTTGAGAATTTTCACAACCACTTTTGGGAAAATAAGAAACTCCGTTTTTCGTGCTTTGACATTACTTGGGACTCTCAATACACTGGCGTCCAATGAAATTTGGTGAAACTGCGGAGAGGTTGTAGAATCGGTTCCAGGCTGGTGTTTTTTTCGGCTCCTGATCTCGGAACATTGCGAACTCGCATGGGTCAAATTCTACAGGACGTCGCGTCGGATTTGCCAAGTTCATGCAGTGTTCGATCGCAATGAACCCGTCGGTTTCGCGACTGACAGGGAGAGGAGCTTTGCTCATGCCGTCGCCTCGGCAGCATCAAAGACCTCCTCTCGTCAGTGCGATGGAGTGGGTCTCCCAGATTACGACCGTCTCGCTGGAGATGTCTTTACCGGCCCTCGGTGGACACTGGCTGGATAACAAGTGGGGGACGGCTCCGTGGTTGTTGATCGTCGGAGCGGCGTTGGGTTTTTACACAGCCATGCAGCATTTATTGGCATTGGCGAGGAAATCCAATCAAGATTCAGAAGCGCACAGGCGGCATGAACAGTCTCACGAACAATCAGGACTCGATCCCTCGGAACGACCTCCTCCCGAGCAGGATTAACGTTGCGCGGCAATGCCTGTGGTTGACGCTGGGTTTGCTTGCCCTCTGGGGAGTGCTTTCGTTTCCGGCGTATAAGATCGCCGGCCAGCGGGGATTAGAAGGAGTGACATACGCCGGCCTGTTGTGTTTGATTCCGGGTTGCCTTTCGCTGCTTTTGGCGGGTGTTTTTCTGAATTCCGGCTCCCAGGGGAGTCAAGGCGTGTTGTTATCGACCGGTCTGCGATTGATGACGGTCGGCTTGGCCGCTGTCTTCATGTTGTCGGCCCGACCCGATCTGCGATTCTGGCAGTTTCATGTGTGGCTCGTTCTGTTTTATTGCGCGTCGTTGGCACTGGAGACGTGTTTTATCCTGAAGGGTCTGCAGCGCACGGCAGAATAGCGTCAACGGCACGAAGAATATGCCACTGACGAACGCAAGGAATAATGGGAACCAATATGGCGGCAGGACACGACACTTTTCATCACGTAAAAGATAGCGTGCTATTCGAATTGCCTTTCGGCTACCATATTCCTTTACCGGAAATTGCTGGCTTCGAGTTGTCAAAGTTCATGGTTTTACAGGTCATAGCCGGGCTGCTGATTCTCTGGATTTTCAAGGGGTTGTCGAAACGAATTCAGAGTGGTGAACCTGCTCAAGGACGGTGGTGGAATTTTTGGGAAACATTAGCCGTGTATATCCGAGATCAGGTCGTGCGTCCCACGATAGGCTCGGGCCATGATCATCACGGCGGCGATCACCACAGCGGCGACGACCATGCCGCTCATTCGCATGAGCAGGCGATCGCACATCCGGCGGATCAATATCTCCCTTATGTCTGGTCTTGCTTTTTTTATGTTCTGTTCTGCAACCTGTTGGGAGCGATTCCCTCGTTGGGATCCCCGACGGGCGAGTTGAATGTGACGGTACCGTTAGCACTTGTGACGTTATCCTACGTCGTTTATTCCGGATCCCAGATCACCGGGTTCGCCGGATTCTGGAAATCATTAGCCCCACCCATGGATCTTCCCGTTCTGCTTAAAGTGATTCTCGTGCCGTTGATCTGGGCGATCGAGGTCTTAGGATTATTTATCAAGCATGGCGTATTGGCGATGCGTTTATTTGCCAACATCATGGCGGGTCACACCGTGCTGGCTTCCGTCCTGGGATTCATTGCATTGTCGGCGAATTCGGGATGGTGGTATTTGATCGCTCCCGCCAGCATCTTCGGTCAAATCGCCATTGGAACACTGGAGCTTTTTTTCGCATTTTTACAAGCCTATTTGTTCGCGTTCCTAACGACGTTATTTATATCCATGGCCGTTCATCCCCACTAACAACCCCTTGAAAAAGCGATCAGCCCCCTCTCAAACGGGTAAAGTGTCCCGAAAAAATTCGACGTTCATCAAGGGCCTACCCCCTTTTTCAACACTCGAATGATGTGATTAAATGCTGATGTACCAGTCCCCATTGGGGCGGTCAGTTGTAGATCGTCTAAAAAGTTTCATCACTGCAGAATGAGGAGTAAGTAACGTGTCCCAGAGCCTGCGCGTCTTGTATTTGGCCTTAGTTGTGTTCTTTGTCATGAGTGTCCCCGCCATGGCGGCAGATGTTGCCGGTGGAGGCGGGGTTCACTTCTCCAATGCTTTTGGCGCCGCCCTCACCATCGTCGGGGCCGGCTACGGCATCGGTAAGATCGGTTCGGCCGCCGTTGAAAGCATGGCTCGCCAACCTGAAATCACGGACAAAATTCAGATGGCGATGTTGATTTCCGCCGCGCTGATCGAGGGTGCAACGTTCTTCGCCCTCATCGTCTGCTTGCTCAGCAACGGAAGCTACTTCCCCGCAGCTCAGTAATTGACTTCGCGGACAACGGTTCGAATCCTCACGACGTTCCTCATTCTTAGAGTCCGGCGAACCCTGGCATTCGCCGGACGGCTCTGGGATAGAACGATTGTCAGGATGCCTGAACCGGTATCGTCGGCCATGTCATGGCGCGTGCAATGTGTCATTGAAAACTCAAATTCGATTTTACTGCAGGAACAGAAACATGTTCCCACAATTCGTTCGCAAGAGCGGTATGTTTACCGCGATTCTTTACTCTGTAGGGGTGATGGCCCTGTGGGCCGTTGCCCCGTCGTCGGGGGAGTTCGGACATTCGGCTGCCTCTGCGGCCGAGCATGAAGCGGGCGAAACCGCAGGGGGCGACGTTCATCATGAAGAATCAGGGCCGCCCCTAAGCCTAAAGGAAGATCTCGCGCTCTGGTCGTTGATCACGTTCATTATCTTCGTGGTGATCCTGAAAACGGCCGCATGGGGCCCGTTGTCGGACGGACTCAACGCTCGCGAAGCCCGCATTCGCAGCGATCTCGACGAGGCCGCCGCGGCGCGGCGGGAGTCCGAAAAATTGTTGGCTCAGCACTCGGCACAGATTTCGAAAACCAAAGATGAGATCGCCGAACTGCTCGCCGAGGCCCGGCGCGACTCCGACGCCCTCAAGCAGGATATTCTGACGACGGCTCAGAAAGACGCCGAGGCGACGCGGAACCGTGCGTTAGAAGAGATCAATCGGGCGCGTGACGCCGCGGTCAAGGAATTATTCGACCATACGTCCCGCGCCGTCATCGATGCCACGGCGCAGATTCTGGGGCGGGCGTTAAGCGATGCCGATCAGGATCGTCTGGTCGATGAAGCGTTGTCTCAATTCGCGGAACGAAATTAATACGACACAACCGGTTGTGCCCGTTAAGAAAGTCTGACTGTTGGCGGAAACGGTGCCGCACAGAGGTTGTGTCAGAAGAGGTTGTGTCAGAAGGTAGTACGTCATGGCGCAGGCACAAAAACCTAAGACTCGCATCCCGCACGTGCTGGATGATCCCGGCTCATCGGGGATTGCCAAAGTCTATGCGCAGTCGTTCCTGGACGCCGCAGCCTCCACGGGGATGAGCGAACCTCTGGTCGAATTTACGTCGTTCGTAAACGACGTGCTGGAACAGAACGCCGAGTTCGAACAACTGTTGACGGCGTCCACGCTGACGTCGGCGCAGCGCGTGGAACTGATCGATCGCATCGTCGCTCCCAGCAGCAGCGAATTGTTCGCGAGTTTTTTAAGAGTGCTGGCGCGGCACGACCGGCTGATGCTGCTGCGGTCGATTTTGCATTTTAGCGAATTGGAACAAGAACACAGAGAAGGAAAACGCCGTGTGAAAATTACGACGGCGAGGGATCTCAGTTCGACGGCTCGGGAGAAGATCGAACGGAGTTTATTGTCGGCGCTGTCGTTCAAACCGGTACTGGAAACCCGCTCCGATTCCCGTTTGATCGGCGGAATGGTCATACAAATTGGTGATAAAGTCTATGACGGTTCGCTGCGGACCCGTCTGAACAATCTGCGGGATTCGCTGCGAAAGAGGAGCCTCCATGAAATTCAAAGCGGACGAGATCGCTTCAGTCATCCAGAAGGAGATTGAAGATTTTCGCGGCAGCATCCAGACCAGCGAAGTCGGTCGGGTGCTCGAAGTCGGCGACGGCATTGCCCGCGTTTACGGGTTGTCGTCGGCGATGTCCGGGGAAATGGTGGAATTTTCGAACGGCGTACGGGGCCAGGTCTTCAACCTGGAAGAAAGCTCCGTCGGCGTGATCATTTTGGGCGATTACCTGACGATCGCCGAAGGGGACGAAGTGCGCAGCACGGGGGAACTCCTGTCGGTTCCCACGGGTGAGGCGTTGCTCGGCCGCGTCGTCGATCCTTTGGGAAATCCCATGGACGGCAAGGGGCCGATCGTTACCAGCCATACCCGTCCGGTGGAATTCGCCGCGCCGGGCGTCGCCGGCCGTCAACCGGTGAAGCAGCCGCTCGCGACGGGCATCAAGGCGGTCGACGCCATGACGCCGATCGGCCGCGGACAGCGCGAATTGATCATCGGGGACCGCAAGACCGGCAAGACCGCCGTCGCCATCGACACCATTCTCAACCAGAAAGGGGGCGACGTGATCTGCGTCTACGTCGCTTGCGGACAGCGTGCCAGCACCGTGGCCGGCGTGATCGACGTGCTCAACCGCTACGGCGCCATGGATTACACGGTCATCGTCGCCTCGTCGTCGGCCGACCCCGCACCGATGCAATACATCGCGCCGTACGCCGGTGCCGCAATCGCCGAACACTTTATGTATCAAGGCAAGCACACGCTCGTTATTTATGACGACTTGTCGAAACAGGCGACCGCTTATCGCCAGCTTTCGCTGTTGATGCGGCGCCCGCCGGGCCGCGAAGCGTATCCCGGCGACGTGTTTTACGCTCACAGCCGTCTGCTCGAACGAGCCGCGAAACTCAGCGACGAGCTCGGCGGGGGATCGATGACGGCCTTGCCCATCATCGAAACGCTCGAAGGGGAAGTCTCGGCGTACATTCCGACCAACGTGATTTCGATCACCGACGGCCAGATTTACCTCGAACCCGACCTGTTCTTCGCCGGTGTGCGTCCCGCCATCAACGTCGGTATCAGCGTGTCGCGCGTCGGCGGCAACGCCCAAACCAAGGCGACGAAGAAAGTCGCCGGCGGTCTGCGGCTCGACCTCGCCGCGTTCCGCGAACTGGAAGCGTTCGCTCAGCTCGGCACCGAACTCGATAAAGCGACGCAATCGCAGCTCGACCGCGGCTACCGCATGGTCGAACTCCTCAAGCAGCCGCAATACCAGCCGATGGCGATGGCCGACCAGGTCATCAGCATTTACGCCGGTACGAAGGGATACTTCGATAAGGTACCGGTTGACGAAGTCGCCGTCGCCGAGAAGGAGTTGCTCAAGTTCATTCAGGAGCAGCATCTCGACGTCCGCACGACGATTGTCGAGACCGGCGAATTGAAGCCGGAGACCGAAGAAAAACTCAAAACCGCATTAACCGAGTTCCAGGTTCATTACGAAAAGCTGCGCCAGGCGAAGAAGTAATCCGGAGGGTGGCACTGGCGGCTTGCCCGCCAGTGGATTTTGACGAGCGAACGAGCAGGCAGCACAAGGTGACAGACGACGTCCATTACGATTGAAACGGTAAGCGCATCATGGCCAAAACCCGAGCCATCATCAAACGGCTGAAAGCCGTCAAGAACATCCGCAAAATCACGCGGACCATGGAACTGATTGCGACGGCACGGTTCAAGAAGGCGATGGACCGCGCGTCGGAGGCGGCCGCTTACACCCGCAAGATTTCGGAAATCGTCGCCGACCTCTCGCAGGCCGAGATGACGCTGACTCATCCGCTGTTGCAGGCTCACGAAACCGAAAAGAACTGCGTGCTGCTGATTCTGACGTCCAACCGCGGTTTGTGCGGCGGTTATAACAGCGGAATCTTGAAGCAGGCGGTGCAGCGGATCAATTCAGCCAAAGCCCAGGATCAGAATCTCTCGCTGGAAGTCTCGGGAAAACGAGGGCTGAACTTTTTACGATTCCAGCAGTACGCATACGATCGCAGCTTCACGCATTTCGAAGACAAACCCCGTTTTGACGAAGTCGACGTGCTGGCCAGCCGGTACATCGAACAGTTCGTGACGGGAAAGATCGATCGGCTCGACGTCGCTTATATGCAGTTTCAGTCGGCGTCGAGACAAAGGCCGACCGTGGAGACGCTGCTGCCGATCGGCAAGTTGACGACGGCCCCGACTCCCGAAAATACGCCCGCTGCCGGAAAAACCGAATACGAGTTTCTCCCCACGGCGGCGGAGATTTTGCAGGAACTGGTCCCGACGTCGTTTAAGGCCCGCTTGTTCAAATGTTTTCTCGATGCCGCCGTCAGCGAACAGATTTTCCGCCGCGTGGCGATGAAAGCCGCGACGGAAAACGCCAGCGACATGGTCGGCGATCTTTCGCAATTGTACAACCGCGCCCGTCAGTCGCAGATTACGTCGGAACTGGCGGAAATCATCGGCGGAGCCGCGGCTTTAGAATAGCAGATTGACTAATGCCTAATGACTAATGCCTAACGAAATCCCAATGACTAAATTCCCAATGGTTTCGCATCGAATGTTGTATTTATCCATTGGGAATTGGGATTTCCTTAGTCATTAGGATTTAGTAATTAGTCATTCCTTCACAACAACTGACAACACCACAAACCACGAGGACCGTCGATGGCAACCGTCGCGTCACAAACCGAAACCAAATACGGTGAAATCACTCAAATCATCGGCTCGACGTTCGATGCCCGCTTTCCCGAAGATCACCTGCCGGCCATTTACAACGCGCTGAAGATCGAGCAAGAGCACAAAGGGCTGCACATTAAAGTGACCGGCGAGGTCCAGCAGCACCTCGGCGGCGGCCGCGTCCGCTGCGTCGCTCTGGGCTCGACCGACGGCATGGTCCGCGGCATGCCCGTGCTCGATACCGGTGCCGCTCTCTCCGTCCCCGTCGGCAAAGGAACGCTCGGCCGCGTGTTCAATCTGCTCGGCGAACCGATCGACGGCCGCGGCGAAGTGCAGACCGACGAACGCTGGCCGATTCACCGCGATCCCCCGAAGCTCGAAACGCTTAGTTCGAAAACCGAACTGTTCGAAACGGGCATCAAGGTCATCGATCTGCTGACGCCGTTCGTCCGCGGCGGTAAAGCGGGACTCTTCGGCGGTGCCGGTCTCGGCAAGACCGTCATTCTCACCGAACTCATCGCGCGCATCGCCTCGGCCCACGGCGGTTACTCGGTGTTCGCCGGCGTGGGCGAACGAACCCGTGAAGGAAACGACCTCTGGCTCGAAATGCAGGACACCGAAATCGGCCAGACCGGCCGTTCGGTCATCGAACAGACCTGCATGGTGTTCGGCCAGATGAACGAACCCCCCGGCGCCCGTCTTCGCGTCGCCCTGACCGCGCTGACGATGGCCGAGTGGTTCCGCGATTCGACCGGCGCCGACACGCTGCTGTTCGTCGATAACATTTTCCGCTTCTCACAGGCGGGCAGCGAAGTTTCCGCGCTTCTCGGCCGTATGCCGAGCGCCGTGGGTTATCAGCCGACCCTGGGAACCGAACTCGGCGCCTTGCAAGAACGGATCACCTCGACGAATCGCGGGGCCATCACCAGTGTGCAAGCCGTGTACGTTCCCGCCGACGACCCAACCGACCCCGCGCCGGCAACGGCATTCTCGCACCTGGATGCGTTCATTTATCTCGAACGCCGCATTTCCGAAAAAGGGATTTATCCCGCCATCGATCCGTTGGCGTCGTCCAGCCGAATTCTCGATCCGCAGTACGTCGGCGAACATCACTATCGCGTGGCCCGCCGCGTGCAAGTGGTTCTGCAGCGCTACCGCGAATTGCAGGACATCATCGCGATTCTCGGCGTCGATGAATTGAGCGAAGAAGATAAACTCGTCGTGCATCGCGCCCGCCGCATCGAGCGGTTCTTGTCGCAGCCGTTCCTCGTGGCCGAAGTCTTCACCGGCAAGGCGGGTAAGATCACTCCGCTCGCCGATACGATTCGCAGCTTCGAAGAACTGTGCGACGGCAAATGGGACCATCTTCCCGAATCGTCATTCATGTACGTGGGCGCCGTCGAAGAAGCCGAAGAACAGGCCAAGCGGATCGCCGCCGAGGCTTGATGCAAAGTCCCGAAGCGTGCCCTCTGGTGACCCGCTCGCGAGGAATCGTCCCGCAATAACGTTTACTCTTTTGTTCGATCAGAAACACAGTCATGGCTCATGAACTTCGACTCGTGGTCGTAACCCCTGAAACCACCGTACTCGACGAATCGGTGCGCAGTCTCCGGTTTCCGCTGTACGACGGCATGATCGGGATTCTCCCGGGCCGATTGCCGCTCGTCGGTCGCCTGGGCTATGGCGAACTGACGTTCCAGACGGACAAAGGGGAGCAGCAATATTACATCGACGGCGGCTTCTCGCAAATTAAAGGGGGGACGGTCTCGCTGCTGACGAACCGGGCGATTGCGGCCGACAAAATCTCGGTCGCCGACGCCGAAAACCAGTTGCAGCAGGCCCGCTCGGTCGTCGCCAAGAACGAACTCGAAGCCGAGCAGAAGGAGCGCGATCAGGTCCGCGCCCGCCGCATGATCGCCGTGGCTCGCTCGCGGTCGTAACCGCCGCGAATCTCGGCCCGTTCGTTTTCCATCTGTCCGTTGGTCCGAACGCGTCGCGCGTTCGTGAAATTCATTGAGACGTCCCCATTTGGCACTCCCGCCGTTAAAGTCGGCCCGGACTTCCTGTGTTTACGGATTTCGGAGCGGTGGAGCGATCAGATTTTGCCAAAATCATACAAACGGCACGCCTTCGTTCCCGCAATCCGCGGCGATCGGTATTTCCCGCGGCCGCTCGGGCGGTTTCCATTGATTATGAACCGCCAATCGGTCGAACTAGAAAGTGTGTCCGAGTCATTTCTTCACGCGCATGAAACACGACATTTCGTGCCGTTTCCAACAAGAGGTTGATATTCGCCCATGCATGGGAACTATCCTTCTATCTCCGCCGTGCCATTGATGGACGGCGATGAAATCATCCACGAACAGGCCGAATCGACTCCGTTTTACCTCGAAGTCAGCCGCGGCCGGACCGTTTTCCGTCGGCGGCCGATCACGAACAAATCGTTTCTCATCGGCTCGGGCGAACATTGCGATCTGCAATTGGGAGGCCCGGAAATCCCGTTGTTATTCGCCATCATTCAGGCCGATGGCGAACGCCTGACGGTTCGTTCGCTCGAGAACGAGCCCGATCTTAAAGTCAACGGGCAGGCCGTTACCTCGGCGGTGCTGAGCGACGGCGACCTGATCGAAATCGGTTCGTTCCAGTTCGTCGCCCGCAAGCAGGAAGTCCCCGACCCGGCGATGCCGTCGGCGTATGCCCGCCGTCCGGAATCGCGTCCCCGCGAACAAACACAAGACGACGATCTGTCGGAACTCTCGGCGGCAGAATTGCTCGATCGCCTCGAACACGACCTCGACATGGTCGAAGACTTCGAACGGGGCGAACGTCAGGGCTGGGCCGCGCTGATGCAGCGCGTCGAACGCCGCAAGGAATCGATGCGCACGTCCGATTCGCGGATTCGCCGGCAAAAACTCGCCCGTCCACAGCGTCAGCGATTGAATTCCATCGACGAAGTCAATATCGACGAGATGTTCCAAACTCTGCATCGGCGGGATTCGCGCGTCGGTTTAAAGGCAAATGCCGCCGCCGGACTCGAAACCGATTATCTGCTGCAGATCGAACAGATGGTCAACGAGCTCAGCCAGGTGACGAGCGATCTCGAAGACCGTTCGGAACAAATGAGCCAGCGCGACCTGCAATACCTCGAAGCCGCGTCGACGATCATGGAGACGCAGCAGAAACTCGCCGAACAACTCCAGTCGCTGATCGAATACGTCGATCAGTCGGCCGAAAAGCAGAACAAGAAAGTCGAACCGTTCGAAGCTCCGCGACGGGCGATTGCCTAAAGCGGAATGTGTTCACAAAGTTGTTGTTGACTCCTCCGAAAACACCCCGGCGAAATTCGTCGGGGTGTTTTTCATAGGGGAATGACGAATGTCGAAATCCGAATGTCGAAAGAATGACGAAATCCCAATGACCAAATGACGAAACGGAGACGTCTCCGCGTCATACCGAACCGACGCCGAAGAGAATGTCTTGTTTTGACATTTGGACATTCGTCATTTGGATTTGATTCGACATTCGTCATTCCAAGAGCTTCCTCACTCACGCTTTTTGAGATCGCGCCTTCTTGCCTTCTCCCAGCCTTTCTCTGAAAGGCGTCCGGGAGAAGGTGGCCGTCAGGCCGGATGAGGGGGCCTTTCATGAAACGATGAATGGAGAATGATGAACGATGAATGAGAAGACGTTCATGACTGATTTCTTCTTCTGATTCATTCGTTCAAAAAGGCACCCTCACCCGGCCGCTTTGCGGCCACCCTCTCCCTGACGTCTTTCTTGCGAAAGACGGGGAGAGGGTGAAAAACGCAAATTCAAAACTTACGCTTCGGGTTACCGAAACGTCTTCTGGCTCTCGTCTCTCGTCTCTACGAGGCTTCGCGAAAACGAAGCGACGGGCGGTCGATGGTGACGACGGTGTTCGGGGCGATGCTTTTGGTCAGCGAGACGCTGGCGCCGACGATCGAGTTGGCGCCGATCACCGTTTCGCCGCCGAGCACGGTGGCGTTGGCGTAGATCACCACGTTTTCTTCGATCGTGGGATGCCGTTTCGCGCCGCGGATCAGGTTCCCCTGCGTATCCTTGGCGAAGCTGAGGGCTCCCAGCGTCACCCCCTGATAGAGCTTCACGTTCTGAGAGATGTCGCAGGTTTCGCCGATCACCACGCCGGTGCCGTGATCGATGAAAAACCCCGGGCCGATGCGGGCGCCGGGATGAATGTCGATCCCGGTCAGCGAGTGGGCCCATTCCGTCAGCATTCGCGGAATCAGCGGCACGTGCAGTTGATACAACTGATGCGCCAGCCGATACGTCGAAATCGCTTCCAGGCCCGGATAGCAGAAAATGATCTCGTCGAAACTCTTGGCGGCGGGATCACCCGCAAACGCCAATTGCACGTCCGAAGCTAAAAGCTGGCGGACGTGCGGAATGGTTTCGAGAAAATTGATCGTGATCTCTTGCGCCTGCTCCTCGAAATCTTCGATGCAGCGGTCGGCCGCGGCGGTGCCGTGCGTCAGAAAATAATCGTGCCGCAGCGAACGGGCGATCTGCTCGGTCAGTTTGTCGTGCAGGCCGTCGATCAGGTTGCCCACGTGATAACCGACGTTTCCCAGGTGCAAACCCTGCCGGCGGCGATAACCGGGGAAAATGATCTCCTTGAGATCGCCGGCGATTTCGATCACCGCCTCGGTGCTGGGAAGCGGGCAATGCCCGAGATGATGAATGATCCCCAGCAGTTGATACGATTCGAGAATGCGGTCGGTCAATTCGGGCAGGCGTTCCTTGCGGCGAAAATCGGCAGCCATGTTTGCTCCAAGTGATGTCGGCTTGTGAACGTGAGACGCGGCGGATTGCGCCGCCGATGAGTTCCGCAGATTCCTTTTTGCGGAGAAGCGGTCGCCTTCGTTCAAAAGCACGGGGAAACGGGATCGGAAAAACAATTCGACAAGCAGGGGCGAGACAACGTCCGGCTAAGCCGGACAACTACAGGAGCACAAGGCGCTCACCATGGCGTTTTCTCCGTTCGGCCAGTTTCGCATCTCCCCGTTCATCGGTTTCACGATCGTTCCGCTTTCGTTTCAGCATCGAATCCACTTAGTGCGGACATCGACTTTTATCAATTATTTGCAGACCCAGGTTCGATTTCCAAGTGTCAAAATGCATCGCGGCGCCAATTCCCGGCAAATGCGCGGACGGCGTTTCGACCCCTCTCAAGAGCATGCTTCATTGACATCGGACGACGTTTCGCTGCAAGTTGAGCGATTCTGACGATCTGGAAATCTGATTCGCTCGATACAACGGCGTCAGCCCTCAATCTTTACCACCGCCGGCCGACAGCGGAGAAAAACCGAGCCGTTCGTGGTTTTTTCCCTGGTTGAGCACCCACGATCTCAAGATTTGATAACCGGAATCGTCGGGCTGATAGCGGCGTCCCCCCTGATGGCCGTCCTCCTTGCCGGTCTGTACGTTCAGCGGTTTTCGCAGCAGCTTGCTTTTTTCGATTTCCTTGAGATCGATGCGTCCTTGCAGCAGGCGGTAGTTTTCCAGAATCTGACCGACCGGCAGGTATCCCACCTCATCGGGATTGTGCAACGTCAACGGCGGCACGCGGCCCGGCACGCCGTGACAGGCAAAACAGCTCCGCTGATCGGTCCGGAGCACGCGGTTCATCTCGGGCGAAACGTAATCGCGGAAGTATTCGAAATCCTGCACGAACTCCGCCGGCAACTCGACCTTTCCTTCGGAGGACACAACGAATCGCGGCGGGTTCTCCTGCTTCACCGCCTCTTCGAGATCTTTCACGAAATTCTCGCGGCCGGTCGAGAGAACGTTCTTCGCCGTCTTGACGACTTCTTCGCGCGTCTCGAATTTCACCAGGGCGTCGAGAGCATTGAGCACTTCGGGATTGCGCCGCAAGGCCGTCGCCTGCGCTTGCCGCACCGCCAGTTCGCGATTCTCGGGGTGAGCGGCTTCTGAAAGCTGCTCGATGAAGAACGAGAGCACGCGCGAGCGGAGTTCTTCCAGGGGATCGATCGGCGGGGCCTGTCCCGCTTCGACTTTCAATTCGGGGAGCATTGTTTTGTAGGTGAGAATCCACTCGGCGCTCGGCAGCCAGAAGCGGACCTGCAGCGGGTTCTGAAACTCCTCGGGAACCAGTTCGACGGCGGGATCGATCCGCAGATCGGGATTGTTCCCGACGGCATCACCCAGACCGCGCACCAGATACCAGGCCGATTCCATCTCTTTTTCGCGGCGGGCTTTTTCGGCCGGGTCTTCCAGGTTCGCGATCTCGTCGGCAGAGATATAGTCGGTCATCGCGGGGACCAGATACGTGAAAATCTCGCGCTGTTGTTCGATGGTTTCGGGGACTACCCACTTCACGCGCGAAAACAATTTCAACACCGGGTCGGAAAGTTGCGGCCGGCGCGACGGTTCGGCGGCCCCCCGTTCGACCTGCTTGAGCAGCGGTTCGAGCAACTCCGGCACGGCGACGAGTTGGGCCGATCGCGGATCGGAGACGCTGCTGGCGGCGATCGGCCGCAAATCTTCGGGGCCGTTGAGCGAATAATCGATCAGCGTTTGCTGCAATTCGCGATGCGGAATGTTCGCCGCTCCTTCCAGCGCCGATTGCAACAACGTGATGTCGGCCGAGTCGCGCGGTTCGAGCGACTTGAGATACAACAAAACCGCGGAGCCGAACAGATCGCCCTGGCCGGGAGTGATATACCCCATCTGACCCGGTCCGCCGTCGCCGCCGGCGGTGTTGTAGAACGTCGCGGCGGAGGCGACGACGCGGCGGACGATACGGCGATGTTCTTCCACGTCGGTGGTCTGCGTCGCTTCCATTTCCGACTTGAGGTCGGCGAACAGCGTTTTGAGTTCCTGGTACTGATGATCGCTGCTGACGTTGGCGCGGTGGCCGTTCGCGATAAACAAGGCATGTGACTGATACCGCAGCGCATTCTCAACGAGAGCGTTCGGCTCGGGCCGGCGGAACAATTTCACCCAGGCCTCGTTGATCGTCGGGCGAATCTGCGGATTCCAGATCCACCAGTTCCACGCGGCCCGCATCGACCATGCCCGGACCGCCGGATGCGCATCTTCGTTGATACCGTAGGATAACCACTCGCCTAATTTCGCGACGTCCACGCTGCTGTGCGGCATTGCCGTATCGACTCGCATCAACAGCGCTTGCATCGCCGCCTGGCGGACGTAATCGTCGTCGGATGTCACCGCTGCGGCGACGGCGTCCCAGCCGCGATCGTCGATGAGCGATTGCCGCAATCCCCAGTGCGCCGCTTCTCGCACGAGTTTGGCTTTATCACCTAATCCACGGGCCAAAGGTTCGACACCATCGTCACTCGGAATACTGCCGAGAGTCGTCATCGCGTAAAAACGGACGAGCGGACTCGCGTGCTGCGTTGCCTCGATCGCAATGTCGCGCAGCGCCGGTTCCTCGATCATCGAGAGTTCTCGGACTTTCCGTAGCGTGGCGATCAATTCCGATTGGGTTGTCGATGTGTTCTTCAAGTCGAATCGCTCGCGTTCAAACGTCGGCGGATCGACCGGAAACAACCGCGACAACGCATGCATCGAGTAACTCGTCGTGACGAAACCGGTCTGCGACGCGGCGTTCCAGTAACCGGTGGGATGCTGCATCTTCAGCAGGGCTTGTACGCCCCTGGCGACGGTCGGATCGTCCGGTTTAAAACCCGCGGCTTGAAACGCGATTAAACTGAGCGCCGTTGGCGCCGGATCGACGGCGTTGGGAACGGTCACCTTCCACGTTTTGCCGTCGTCGTCGGACTGACCGGGATTGAAACCCCAACCGCCGTCCTCCTGCTGAATGTGACTCAACCGATTCAAATCGGCCGCGATCTGTGCGCGAATGCGCTGGTCGAGTGCCGTTGCCTCTTCCGGCGTCGTCTTGTGTCCGTCATACGGCACGCGGTTCGTCTCCGTTGGCGATTCCTGCTCCTTTTGAGCAACGATGTCAACTTGAGCCGGATAATCCGCCGGGAAATAACGATGAAAGAACTCGACGCGGTGACCGAGGTCGTCGCAGAACTTCACCTCGATATCGAGCAGCTTGCGGGCTTTTTCTTCCAGCGCGCGGAAGTATTTCGGCTCGCCGGTCGCTTGCCAGGCTTCGAACAGAATTTCGCCGGCGTAGTTGTAGACGACTCCCTGGCCGACGTTCGCACCGGGGCCGGCGGCGTTGATCCCTCCGGGATCGCCCGACTGCAACACGAAATTCGCCGCCCGAATCGCCTGCGCACTGTGCAGTTTTCGCGGTTTTTTGAATCGCTCCATCGAAACGACGGCGTGTCCTGTGACGCGGGTTCCCGCGGGGCCGTCCCCCAAGTCGAGGGGCGCCAGACTCGTGTTGTTCGCGGCGTCGATGAGTTGATTCGTCGGCCGCAGCGATTGATAACAGATGTTCGTCAGCTCACGCAGCAGTTGGGCGTTCTGCACGCGGTATCCCTGAGTCAGCGGGATCGCCGGTCCCCACACTCCCGACTGCGTATGGCAGCTCATGCAGACTGTCCCGAGCAGATTGCCGGTGTCGCGAATGCGGCGGTCGACGGCGGCGCCGCGCGGGCGATTCATCAGCCACGAATCGACTTGGCCGACATGATCGTACAGCGCATGACGTACCGCCTGACGAGGATCATCAAACGGAGCAGGGCGGACGATGCGCACCTCGAGGTCGTAACCCGGTGCATTCGCTTCCACCCGGAGAAAATAAACTTTGCCGGGCTGAAGCTGCCGATTGATCGCGATGCGATACTGTTCGTTCTGCTGATGGACCCGCTCGTTCGGATTTTTTCCCTCTTCGTATTCGGCCGTCAGCGGCAACAATTGGCCGGGCACCACGTTCGCTTTATCGGCGTCGAGCATGTAACACCGCACCTGCGCGACGACCTGTTGATCGGGAATCGACAGGCACGCCGAGAGCAACCGCGGCTCGGTGCCGGTAAACTCGATGCGGAACCAGTCGTCGCCGCTTTGGCCGAAGCGGCCGTTGTCGAAGTATTCGATGTCATCGGCGCCGCCCACGACGTGCAATACCTGATCGTCGTCGGTCGACTTCAACGGAATCGGCTGTGCCTGCTCGGGAGTGTCGTTCGGCTCGGCTTCGATGAACATGCCCGCTTCCGCTTCGCCGGTGGTGTCGAGCGTGCGGACGCGCGCCGAGACCGCAACGAAAGCATCGTCGGGCCAATCGGCCTTTTTCGGTGCGGCAACAATCGCCGGAGCGCCCCCCGCTTCGCGCCAACGTTCGCCTGCGAAGAGTGCCGCTTCTTCGGAGAAGGGGGCAGCTGTCAGACGGTATGTGCCGGCAACCGACGCGCGGTAGACCACAAACGTGTCACCGTCGAGAGCATGCAGAATCTTCGACCAGTTGGGCGTGGGTGCCGTGTAAATTCCCAAGGCGTCGATCGGCCGCGCAAGCGTCGTTTCGACCGCCAGCACGCGGGGAATCAGTTCGGGCGTCGGCGAATCGACAAGTTCCCATTCCGCCAGCACCCGAGCATTTGCGGGAAGCTGCGAGGGACGCAGCACACGAACCGAAATCTCGACCGTCTCCCCTGCGGCGAGTCGCACGTCTTGCACCAACGGTTGCGGAATTTGCTGCTCCACTTGGATAAGCAAAGGGTCGGCTTGTGTCGCGGCGGGCTCCGATTCGGCGGGAAGAAAATCCGGACCGCCGACGCACAACAGAGCCAGTCCAACCAACCAGGTGAGCGAAGTATGTCGCGTCATCTTCATCGTGCCTTCGTTGCAGAAATTTCAATTCATTCGCTGTGACGGGCCGCGTCGACAAATCGCAAAAATGTATTTTGCCGTTCCCGCATCCACAAACGCAAGCCATGTCTGATGTTACGCCGCAAAAAATAACGGGGAGACCGGCAAAGTGCAGTCAATCGCCGCGTCTGCGACGGCCGATAATGAAATAGGTAAACCGGTTTCACGTCACGCTTTACTCTCATTCCTCCGAACCCGGGTGCAATGACGGATTCGAATCATTCCCGTTTTCTTCCGCCGCTGCGCGACTTGTCGCTCCGCATCATGCGCTCGCGGTCCGTCCCGTTGACGGCGGTCATCGAACTGCTCGATCAACTGCACGATTCGACATCACAGCGTGATTCGCTGCGCGAATGGACCACCTCAATTCCACAAGACGATCAAGTTCTCAGCCGCTCGCTTTCCACCGCGGCGCTCATCAGTTGGCTGTTCCATCACCAGCCGATGCCGTTGTTAATCTGGCAGGAAGTCACCGCGGCGGCGTTGTTCATGGACCTTGGTCTGATAGCGACGTCATTGCCCGACCGACGCCGCCGGTCGGCGATCGGCGCGAACATCCCCGACGCCGCCCCCATCAACCGAACGCACGCGGACGTCGGCGCGGCGTTCATTTCCTCCGTTACCGGACTGCCGGGCTCGGTCCGCCAAATGATTCGTCATCATCACGAGCGGCTCGACGGCACGGGTTATCCCCGCCGCATGACGGCGAACGACTTGTATCCCGCCGACCGTTTGCTCGCGCTCACCGCGCGGACAATCGCCGGTTTGAGCGAACCGACCGGAACGTTTGACGGCGCGACGGAAATCGAACGTGACGTTCCTCCCCTCCTCAAGGCCGCGGCCGATCAACTCGTTCAAGAAACGCTCGCGGGAGCCTGGGATCGAGTTTTCGTCGAGCCGGTCCTGAATGCCTTGTCGTGCCTCGCGGCTCCCGCTCTGTCATTCGCAGATCACGCCGCCGCGTTGAGATATCGGGTCGATGAGAATTCGCACGCCGTACGGAGTCCTCATATTCGACCGCGCGTCAACGACGACGGACGTCGCGACGCCGCGTCGCCGGATGTGCGGAAACGGCATCAGCCGCCGATGCAACTCGGCGGCCCGCACTTTCGCCTCAGCGAGCAACCGTTCGTCAGAAGGCCGCACGTCGCCGAACGCGGCACTCACCAGACACAGGATCAGCCGACGCGATGAGTACCGTTTTTCCCACGTCATCCCGCACGAAATCATTCGCCGGCCGGCGGGCCGACGTCTTTCAGGACGAATATTGGGCGATCTCCCGCAAACCGTGGCCGTCGCTGTTGTTCTTGATTCCGCTCTTGATCGCGTATGAAGCCGGCATCCGGCATACCGGCGCCCGCGATCCCGAAAGTCTGCGCAACGGCGCCGACGCCTGGCTGCGCGGTCTGCTGGCGCATTGCCTGCTCGACGGCGTCTGGCTGCTGCCGGCGTTCATCGTGCTCGGCCTGCTCGCATGGCATCTCTCGAATAAGGACAAATGGAAAATCTCGCCCGGCACGTTCGGCGGCATGCTCGCCGAGAGCTTGCTGTTCGCGTTTTTCCTGATACTCTGCGGCCAACTGCTGGTCTTCGGATTCCAAAAACTCTCGGGTTCCGACCCGGTGCTGACGTCGATCCCCGGGATGATGATCCCCCCGCGCACCAGCCGCATTATCAGTTACATCGGTGCGGGGATTTACGAAGAAACGCTGTTTCGGCTCTGTCTGATTCCGCTGTGTTACGGCCTGTTGAAGAGCGTGTTTCATTCGCATCGCGTGGCGATTGCGGGAGCGATTCTCATCAGCAGTTCGCTCTTCATGGGCGCCCATTATCTGACCGGCGACGAGCAGATCACCAGCTTCAACGCCCTCTTCCGCCTGTTCGCGGGAATGTATTTCTCCCTCCTGTTCCTCTACCGCGGATTTGGGATTACCGTCGGCTGCCACGCCGTGTACGATGTGATCGTCGGCGTGTTGTGGTGGTAGAGAGTCCAGGGTCGAGAGACGAGGGTCCAGGGCCAGAGGGAAAAAATCAAAGCGCAAGCGAGGTGCGAGAACCAGAAAGAAATACTAGCCCGAAGCGCAAGCGAGGGTTCTTCGTCTTACTCCCTCTCCCGGAGGCTACACTTTACGAGATCAGCCGGTGAGAGAGGTCAGTAATTTCAGTAACTTTTTGATT
>JBBECD010000160.1:0-20523 GCA_040881995.1 Planctomycetaceae bacterium | reverse complement strand
CGCCTAAAACTGAAGCGACTCTACCCCAAGATTAAAGCCTGACAGAGCACTAGGGCCGGTCGAAACGAACGCGTGCACCCTTCAAGTGCGGAAGAGTGCCGCGTTATCGGTCGCGTCGGTTTGTTCGATTAGGCGTGATGACGAACTTGACACGAAGCAGCGGCGATCATATAAACGAATGCTATAGTGGTCCGTCGATTGTCGACTGTCGACGGACCAGGGGGTCTCCCCGGCAAATATACGTCCGCCATTAGTCCATTCCCTGTATCTTGAAAAATGAGACGCACTATGTTCATCACGGAGTTGTGCCGTTTGAGTCAGCAAAAAAAGCTCAACGTCGGTCTCTCTCAAAAATATTCCCGGCTGGGATGCACATTCTTCATCGGAACGTGCCTGTGGATGACCGGCTGTGGAAGTTCCGAGGACTTGCCGGAAATGGTGCCGGTGACCGGCTCGGTGGTCTACGCCGGCGATCCGGTGAGCACGGGTGCCGTTCGGTTTGTTCCCGAAGATGAAACCAAGGGACGTCTGGCGATCGGTGATATCCAGTCGGACGGAACGTTCACCATGAAGTCGTTTAATGACCAGGAAGGGGTCGTTCCCGGGAATTATCGCGTCGTGATTGTTTCCGAAAAAGACGACCCGAGCGCTGGACCACAAAAAGAAGGCTTGGCCGCTCCCGTGAAAAAGGCGTCTTTGATCCCGAATAATTATGCCAGTTTCACCACGACGAGTTTGAAAGAGACGATTGGCGAAGGTGATCCTGAAAAAACCGTCAAATACGAATTGAAAGACTGATCGATCGAATGACGGCGTATACCCCCATAGCAAGTCGTCGAATGAGATGGCGGCCAAGCCGCCGAGGATTTTTCTCCGGTCGTACGTTCTCCGGGTCGGTTCTTGAGCACCTTTAGCTAAGGAGTCCGCATTATGAAAGTGAAGCGATTGCGTTCTGCTTTTACGCTCATCGAGTTATTGGTTGTGATCGCCATCATCGCGGTTCTGATCGCGCTGCTGTTGCCGGCGGTGCAGCAAGCCCGGGAGGCGGCCCGGCGAAGCCAGTGTCAAAACAACCTCAAGCAAATTGGATTGGCGCTGCATAATTACCACGACGCGCATAAAGTTTTCCCTTATGGTGCAGCGCAGCCCTACGGCGAGCAGGTGCACAATTTCGGCAACTGGCGGATCATGATTTTTCCGTACATCGATCAGGCCCCTTTATACAACGTCTTGACCCCCTATTTCGGCTCCGGCGGCCAACCGGCCGGTTGGCTCACCTGGCACGGCCAGGCATCGACCATTATCGCCTTGCCGGCTCAACAATTAGTGGTCCCTGCTTTTATCTGTCCTTCCGATCCGGCCGATCCGATTGTCGATGGTGAGTACAGCGGCAACGAATGGCTCAGTGCCAGTTCGGCCGCCCGCTCGAATTACATGGGAAGCTCCGGACCCTCTTCCATCTGGGACTGTTCCGCCACCTATGCGCCATTCGCCGCCTGCCCCGGTGGCGGCGGTACGAATTGCACGGGATTCGAAGCGGGAGCAACCGGCCCCTGTTACGCCAGCGGTTGGCATTTCGGGGGAGGCGGCTCGGCTTCGTATACAGCGGGACCGGGTGCTGGAAAAGGGGGGAACGGCCTATTCAATATGTATCCGCAAAGAGTGGGACTGAAAAGTATCATCGATGGTTCATCGAACACGCTTTTGGCGGGAGAGGTCACCCATATGAGAACCATCCAGGGGGTCGCCACGGGAAACACGACGGACCAGTTGCTGGCGAACTCCTGCATGTCCAGCACGGTGATGGGCATCAATTGGCCGGGTCGCGGCACCGGTTGGCCGGCCGGCGGTGCATTTGCCAGCACTCACGAAGGAGGAGCCCAATTCCTGTTGTGCGACGGCGCAGTCCGTTTTGTGTCCGAGAATATCAGTATGCGGACCTTTGGCTTCATCGGAACCAGAGACGGCGACGAAGTGACTGGTGAATATTAACAATTCGGCAACGTCGATTTCGGGCGATTTCAACTCCTGGATGCCCGAATCCGAATGATGGCCTTCAGCCTCTCTGACGTTCCTGACTTCCGCGGCATGATGATCGATCCTCTCGCGGACGATCATCATGGCCCGCGGAAGTGTCTCTCTGAGCCTGGATCACGAACAACTTGCCGACCCCGCGCCGCCGGATGTCGACGGTTGTGTCGTAGAGTGCTGCTTTTGTCGTTGCATAATTATTGGTGGCCGGCGATCGAAAAGGATGGTAGCATGACGTGAAACGCATCGCGTCGTTTGCCCGATCGTCGTACGATCACGATTACCGCGCGGCGACTCTTTTGCCGGGATCTCGCATGAGGAAGCAGCGCGTCAGGAAGCAAATACATGTCTGACGATATTCGGCACGCCGGTTCGGCGGATTCCGGTGGAGGGAATTCCGCCGAAGCGCGGGTGCGCAGCGTGCACACGAACAGCTTTCCGCCGATTCTCGCGCAGTTGCGATCGTCGCTGATGGTCACGACTTATCAGGCGGGCAAACTCGTCATGCTGCGCAACGACAACGGAGTTCTCAACACGCACTTTCGCATCTTCAATAAGCCGATGGGGCTCGCCGTGTCGGAGGGGCGGCTGGCGATCGGAACGGCGACCAGCATTCAGGAGTTTCGCAACGTACCGGCCGTCGCACCCCGAATCAGCCCGCCGGGAACACACGACGCCGCGTGGCTGCCGCGACGGGAAAACGTCACGGGCGATGTGCAGATTCACGAGATGGCATGGGTGAAACGCAGCGGCCAATCTGCATCGGCTTCACCCGAACTCTGGTTCGTCAATACGGCCTTTTCTTGTCTGGCGACTCGCAGCGATGAATATAGTTTCGAGCCCCGCTGGCGTCCCAAGTTCGTCAGCCATCTTGCACCGGAAGACCGCTGCCATTTAAACGGAATGGCCGTCGTCGATGGCCGCGTGAAATATGTCACGGCACTGGGAGTAACCAACACCGCCGGGGGCTGGCGCGAGAACAAACGCGACGGCGGATTGCTGATCGACGTCGAACAAGACGAAATCGTCGTTCGCGGCTTATCGATGCCGCATTCGCCCCGCTGGCATGCCGGCCGGCTATGGATTCTCAATTCGGGAGCCGGGGGCTTCGGTACGATCGATTTGCAGAGCGGCCGCTACGATGAAATCGTTCGACTCTCGGGGTTCACGCGGGGACTCGCATTCGCGGGGCCGCTGGCGTTTATCGGGCTCTCGCAGGTCCGCGAAAGTGCGGTCTTCAGCGGCATTCCGCTGGTCGAACGGCTTGAGCAGGCCGAGCGGACGTGCGGCGTCTGGGTCGTCAACATTCACACCGGGCAAACGCTGGCATTCGTCAAGTTTGAAGATGCGGTTCAGGAAATTTTCGCAGTCGAGCTACTGGCGGGAATGACGTTTCCCGATCTTGTCCAAGACGAACTGCAGTGGATCGCCTCGACGTACGTCCTGCCGGATGACGCCCTGGCTCACGTTCCCGCACAACTCCGCGGCGGGAATGCATCGGCGGAACAGGGCTTGCCTGAACCGGGCCACGACCCCCGATAACTCCTGCGCGCTCAGCGGCGATGCCTTCGCGCCTGCGCTGTGGAGTCGTCGGCCTGTGCTTTTTTTCCGGCGAATAATGAGATGAAAGTCAGGTTTTTCCCCATCGTCCCCTATCTATTCCGGGGATAGACTGCTTATCACGCGGATTTGACACGGTTCAGGATTCCGTCTAGGCTGATAAAGTTACACGTATTACATAAAAATTTTACAGCCCCTGAGGCATTTCCAATGCCATCTCTCGACGGAACATTTCTGCTGACAATCCTAAAATCCGCAAAACCAACACCCCCACACCAGAGCAATACATCATGGCACGAAGTCGAAAACGCCGTCAACTGACATCACCTGCTCGCCGACGATTTCGGCCTGGCCCGGCGCTCGTGTCGTTCGAGTCGCTCGAACCCCGCATTCAGTTATCGGCGGTAACGGTCGAGAACTCACTCGACGTGGTGAATGGCAATACGGCAAGCATCGCAGCGCTGATCGCCAGCGACGGCGGCGACGGGATCTCGCTGCGCGAAGCCATTCTCGCGGCCAACAACACATCCGGCGCCGACACGATCGACTTCGACGCATCGCTCGCGGGCAGCACGATCGTACTGAGCGGCACGCAGATGACGATCAGCGATGCTCTCACCATTACCGGCCTGGGAGCCAGCCAGCTTACGATCGAGGCCAACGAACTGTCGCGGCATTTCGTGGTTGACGACGGCACGGCGGGCGAAATCGCCGTGCAACTGAGCGGTCTGACGCTGACCGGAGGGAGCGCCCCCGGTGTCGACGGCAGCGGCAACGGCGCTTCGATCTTCAATCTGGAGAATCTCACCGTTACGAACAGCACGATCTCGGGCAACGCCGCGAACTTCAAGGGAGGCGGAATCTACAATATCGCCGGTGCGCTGTCGGTCGCCAACAGCACGATTTCCGGCAACATCGCCAGTTACGGCGCGGGAATCTTCAATCATTCCACCGGCACGGTGACCGTCGCCAACAGCGCGATTTCGGGAAATACGGCGAGCTATTTCGGCGGCGGATTGTACATCGCCGGCGGCACGGCGACCGTCTCGCACAGCACGATCACCGGCAACACGGCGGAGGATTTCGGCGGAGGCGGCATCGCGAACTACACCGGCACGCTCAACGTCATCGACACCACGATCGCGGGCAACTCGGCGCAGAACAACGGCGGCGGAATCTATAACTCCGACGGCACGGTGAACGTGACCAACAGCACGGTCTCCGGCAACTCCGTCGCCTTCTTCGGGGGCGGACTCTACAACTCGACCGGTTCGCTCACCGTGACGAACAGCACGATCTCCGGCAACTCCTCCAGCGGCGGCGACGGCGGCGGCATCCGCAACTTCTTCGGCACCCTGTCGGTCGCGAACAGCACCATCTCCGGCAATTCGGCGGCATTCAACGGCGGCGGCATCTTCAATTACTCCGGCAGCACGGCAACCGTTGCCAGTACCATCATCTCCGGGAATACCGGCAGCGGCGGCGCCGAAATCAGCAACGCCGGGACGTTCAACGCGAATGCCAACAATCTTTTCGGTCGCAGCAGCAACACCAACGCCCAAGCCTTCGTCGGCGTCACGGCGGGCGCGAGCGATATCACCGCGACCAGCGACGGCACCGACCCGACGGCGCTGGCGTCCATTTTGAATCCCACGCTGGCGGCCAATGGCGGCACCACGCTGACCCACGCCCTGGCGGTTGGCAGCCCGGCCATCAATGCGGGCAACAATGCCATTCTGCCGGCCGACGTGTTTGATCTGGACGGCGACCTGAACGTCGTCGAAGCCCTCTCCGTCGACCAACGCGGAGTTCTCTTCGTCCGCGCGTTCGGCACCGTCGACGTCGGTGCGTACGAAGCGCAGTCGACGATCATCGTCAACGGAACGTCAAACGATGATGAAATCACCGTCTCGCTCGGCGCCACCTTCACGGTCACGGTCAATGGCGTCGAATATTCACTCGGTTCCGGCATCGTCAGCCGCATCGAAGTGCATGGACTGGCGGGCAACGACACCTTGCACGTCATGGGGACGACCGGCGTCGACAACGTAACAATGAATCCCGGATCGATGGAGCTTGTCGGACCGGGCATTACCGTCACCGGCGATAGCTTCGAATCCATCGACGTCGCCTCGGGAGGGGGACAGGACCGGGCGATTCTCAACGATTCCGTCGGCGACGATCAATACACCGCCACCCCCTTGACGGCGACGTTACAAGGGACGGGATATATCAACCGGGTCGATGGTTTCCGCCGCGTTTACGCCTACTCATATGCGGGCGGATTTGACACCGCCGCTTTCGACGACTCCGCCGGCAACGACAACTTTATAGGCGAAGAGGCCCGCAGTTGGCTGACCGGCACGAATTTTTACAACTCCGCGTCGCGGTTCGACCAGGTCGATGCCAATGCGTCGTCGGGGTACGATCTCGCCATGTTGTGGGATTCCGCCGGTGACGACGTCTTTCACGTCGATACCAGCCTCGGTTCGCTCTCCGGCGCCGGATTCGACAACCGCGGTCATAATTTCGATCGCGTTTACGCCTATTCGTACGTCGGCGGAACCGACGAAGCCCACTTTTACGACTCCAGTGGTGACGACCGCTTCATCGGCAAGGATGTCCGCAGCACGATTCAAAATGCCGACATTACCTACTACGGCTCGGCGACGCGATTTGAAGAGGTCTACGCGCATGCCGATAACGGAGGGAACGACCGCGCCGACCTCAACGGAAATGCCAACAGCGACACCTTCGTGTCGGGCGTCAATTCCTCGACTATGTCGTCGAGCGATTACTTCTATCAGGTCGCATCGTTCGAGAATGTGAACGCCACGGCCGGCTCCGGAGGCAGCGACACGGCGACGATCCAGGATTCCGCCGGAGATGACTATTTTCTCAACATTCCGACGTCGAGTTACGTCGTGTGGGGCAGCGGCCGGCGTGCGTCGTTATTCGGTTTCGCTGACGTCGATTTCAACGCCTCGGCCGGCGGCAACGACGTCGCCGAATTTCAGAGTTTGGGGACGCTGGACGAGGTGTTCGGTTTGGACGCGCTCATCAGTATCGAACGCACGAACGGCCGGACCGCACAGGCTACGGGCATGGATGAAGCCATTGCACAATCCCTCGCAGCCCCCGGCCCGATAACCGACATGACGTCGCTCGATTACGTCTTTACCCAGACGGGCGTGTGGAGTTAATTCGCTCCACGACCGCAACCGCCGAGCGGGCGGACTCGTCGGGAATGGCGAACCGCCCAAGCCAACTCTTCTCTTTCTCCCTCTCCCGCTGGGAGAAGGAAAAAACGCGCAACTTCAAACCGCGCAGGGCGCCCAGGCCGGCTTCGTTGGCAATCCGGCCGTTTTACGCGATCCGTCGGCGTCGATCCCGTTGTAGCGATTATATCGGCTGCTCCGACGAACCGTTGGGGGACGGGAACCGTTCATCCGGCCATTTCGGGAGTGAATTGAATCGCACGTCAATTGCGTGTACGATTCGACAAGGCAACATCGCAGCCAACGGGGCTGTCGATGCGGGCATGTCGATCCTCTGGCGGCACGGACTGATGGAGCGGGACTCGCCACGGGAAACCGGGGAGTTATCCCGTATGCGTCTTGGCAAGCTGTTCGTTTATTTTGAAACGTCGCCGGCAATAAAATTGCTGCACGCGCGGAGCGCACCGTTCGTTATCGATTTTCTCGATCGGCAGTTCAAGCAAAGCGGACGAATCGCGATCCCCCATTCCGACCTATTGGCGGCGTTGATCGCTTATCTCGAAGAGCTGCAAGACACGCACCCGAATGCACTGATCGGCAAGCCCGACGTCTACATCAGCGATTGGTGCTCCCGCGACACGCGATGGCTGCAGCGATTTCTGGAAGCGGGACGGGATGAACCGGTTTATCAACTCACTCCGCATACCGAAGACGTGTTCGTGTTCCTCGACCGCGTGCTCAATCAAGATCTCGGATTCGTCGGCACCGAATCCCGTCTCAAGCTGGTGATCGAAACCCTGTCGGACATCGTCGTCGGTTCATCGGATGACCCGGAAACGAAACTCGGCCATCTCCGCGAGGAACGGGACCGCTTGCAGGCCGAAATCGAGCAAATTGAGAGCGACGGTACGATTTCCCGATATCAGCCGGCGCAGATTCGCGAACGGTTTTCCACGGCGGTGTCGCTCCTGCGTCAGTTGCAGGGGGATTTTCGCGCGGTCGAGGATTCGTTTCGCGATATCACGTCGCAAGTCCAGCAGCGCCAGACGGGGGGAAACGAGACCCGCGGCAGAATTCTCGAATTTGCGTTGGACGCCGAGGATCTCCTGAAACAGGAAGATCAGGGAGTCAGCTTTTACGAGTTCGTCCGTTTAATACTCTCGCCGAGCCAGACGGAGCGGCTCGAGAAGATCATTCGAGAGGTCCGCCGCATTCCGGAACTCGATCATCAGCAAGAGGGGCTGGAGACGATCCGCAATATGATCACGTTGCTGCAGAACGAAGCCGATAAAGTCATGCGGACGAACCAGCGGCTATCGGCGACGTTGCGACGGCTGCTCGACGTCCGCGCCCATGCCGAGCGACAGCGCGTCGCACAACTGCTTCGAGATCTTCAGGGGCTCGCGGCCGTATACGCGGGCGAACCGGATTCGGAGGAGATCGGACTGAGCCTCGATCTCGACATGGCCGTCGAATCGCCGCTGCGCCGCACGTTTTGGATCGATCCTCCGCGATTTGCCGCTGTCGATCTTTCCGACTTTGAGCCCGACGCCGACGAGCGGATGGCCGCGTTTCAGCAGTTGGCCGCTTTAAAGCGTCTGGATTGGCACGGCATGCGCGACCGCATTCGCCATATGCTGGCGATCGAAAACGCGCCGACGCTGGGAGATTTGCTCGCCGTTCATCCCGCCGAGGCGGGAGTGGTCGAGGTGATCGGCTACTTGCAGATCGCGGCCGAAGAAGGGCATCTCATCGAGCCGCGCAGCACGGAAACGGTCGTGATTTCGTCGGACTCTCCCACGCAGGCTTCGCTCGCCGTCACCATTCCACGGGTGACGTTCGTCCCCGCGAGGAGTAACGGACATGCGCGGTGAGTATCCGGAGTTCCGCGACTGGAGCATCGCCGCCGTGCGATTGCTGCAAGGCGTCGTCGAGATCGAAGACGGGCGTGTCTGGAATATTCTGCTCTCGAATCGCGCGCCCGTCGAGCAGTACGTCACCCGGCTCGGCCTGCAACTCGTGATCGATGAAACGGAAGGGCTCGCTTACTTGAAGCAATTCAGCGACGAGACGATGCCCGAGGGGTATGCGGCGATTCCCAAACTCTTCCGCTCGACGCGTCTCAGCTTCGGGCAAACCGTGCTCAGCGTTCTCCTGCGCGATGCGCTGCGGCGATTCGAAGAAGAGCAGACCCGCGACGACCGGTGCGTGGTCGATGAATCCGATCTGCTCGACCAATGGAAAGGCTTCTTCCCCTCGCAAAATGACGAAGTCCGACAGCAGCGAGAGCTGCAATCGACGCTGCGCAAGCTGGAAGAACTCGGCTTCGTGCGGCGATTCGGTCAAGAGCCGCCGAGTTGGGAAGTGCGCCGCATCCTTAAGGCCCGGTTAACGGCGGAGGAACTCGAACATCTGCAATTGCAACTGCAGGCCGCCGTCGAGAACCGCGAACGCGGCGAGTCGCCCGCATCCACTCAGGCGTGACTGCAGAAATTCCATCACGATCTTTTATGTGCCGAGTCTCGATTATGCCGCTTTCCGACAGACTGCCGTTCGCCAATTCCAAAACCAAAGGTTATCGACTCCACAAGATCGAACTCTGGAATTGGGGGACGTTTGACGGCCACGTTTTCACCGTCCGCCCCGAAGGACATTCCGCGCTGCTCATCGGCCAGAACGGATCGGGCAAGTCGACTCTGGTCGACGCCCTGTTGACGTTATTGGTGCGTCCCGGCGTCAGGAACTTTAACGTCGCCGCCGGAGCGAAGAAGCGGGAGCGCGACGAACGCTCTTATCTGAAAGGGGCCTACGATCGAAGCAGCGACGAAGAGGGCCACGGCATCAGCGTCAAATATCTTCGTCCTAAAGGGGAACAGTATTCGGTGATTCTGGCCTGTTTTCACAACGGCGACCTGGGCAAGACGTTCACGGTGGCGCAGGTTTTATATCTCACCGGCGATCAGAGCGTCGAAAAAATCTACTGTTTCGCGGAGGGCGAGCGATCGATTCAGAAGGACTTTCAACAGCTCGAATCGTCGGAAAACATACTCAAGGTGCTGCGGAGCCGCGAATTCCGCGCCACCCGCACATTTCAGGAATTCGAGGGCTGGTTCAGCAAGATCACCCGCGTCAAGCCGAAGGCGATGGAGGTCTTCAATCAAACGGTCGCCGTTAAGGACATCCAACGTTTAAACGATTTCATTCGCGATCACATGCTGGAACCGCACGACTGGGGAGAAAAAGTCGACCGCCTTTTGGGACACTTCACGCAGCTCAGCGAAGCACACGACAGTCTGGTGCGGGTGCGGCAGCAGCGCGATCTGCTCGAGCCGGTTGCAAAAATCGGCACCGAATACCGGCAACAGGCCGATGCTCTCGAACGTGCCGAACGGCTGGTCCGCGCTTCGTCGGCCTATTTCTCGCAGCGGACGATCGACCTGTTTACGCCGGCCGTCACACAGAAAGAGCAAGAACTGCACGACATCCAGCGTCGCAAAGAGTCGGTGGCGACGGAAACCCGCGACGTGCAGGATCGCATTCGCAACCTCCGCAACGAGATCGAACGGGCCGGCGGCGACCGGCTGAGACAAATCCCCCGCCTGATCGACGTCGAGCGCGCCCACTCGGAGCGAAAACGGCAGTCGTGTACGCGGCTGAACGAGGCGCTGGAACAACTGGGCGTCATCGATCCCATCGACGGCGAGACGGCCTTCGCCGCTTTGCAATCGCGAATGCCCGCCCTGCAAGCGGAACTCGACGAAGAAACGTCGCGCTTGCGTCGCGAACGCGATGAGAGGCTGCTCGCCCGAGGACAGTCGCGGCAACAGCTCGCGGCACTCCGCGACGAATGGGAAGGACTGAACCGCCGCAAAGAGAACATTCCCGAGTGGTGCGTTCAACTCAGGCGCTCGCTGTGCGACGAACTGGGACTCCCCGGCCGCGATCTTCCGTTCGCCGCCGAACTCATGCAGGTTCTGACCCCGGCCCGCGAATGGGAGTCGTCGATCGAAAAAGTGCTGCACGGCTTCGCCTTAAGTCTGCTGGTTCCCGACAAGTATTATCAGGTGGTGGCAGCCCACGTCGACCGCACGCCGCTCACGGCCCTGGGGCGCGGTCAGCGGCTCGTTTACCTTCGCGTCGCCGAACAGGCCGGGGATCGCGGCGCGGCAGCGCCGGGGCCGCGTTCCCTCATCAACAAACTCGGCTTTCGCGAAGGGCACCCGCTGCTGCCGTGGCTGAAAGCCGAACTCCAGGACCGTTTCGACTACACGTGCTGCGACACCGTCGAAGAATTTCAGGAAAGCCGCGGCCTGACGGTGACGAGGCATCGGCACATCAAGTCCGGACGCCGACGCCACGAGAAAGACGATCGCGAGGAGGCAGTCGACCCTCGCCATTTCGTACTGGGATGGGACAACCGCGAGAAAAAACAGCGCCTCGCCGCTGAAATCGAGCGTCTGGCATCGATCGACTCCACGCACTCCGCGCGGCTTGGCGACATCGAAGCCGAATTGTCGCGGCTGCAAATCCAGCTCTTGGCGATTATCGAAGTGCAGCGGATCTCCGGTTTTTCGGAAGTCGATTTCTCCCTTCACGAGCGGGAAATCGTTCGGCTGGAGGAAGAACGCCGCGTCATCGAAGAGGGTTCCGACGCGATGCGCGTGCTGAAGCGGCATTTGACCGATGCGGAAGCGGACGAGACGGCGCTTCGACTCCGATACGAACGGCTTGTGGGGGACGAGCGCGAACTGAAAAATCGAATAGCCGATGCAAGCAAACTGATCGCGAACGCCGAGGCGGACCTCAAACGCCGCGAAAGCGACGGCAGCCTCGGGCCATGCCGAGAGGCGTTTTCCGATCTGGATGCGGAATTGTCCGAGCCGCCGCTCTCGGCGGACGATCTCCTCGAGCGGAGAGAACAATTCCGCGTGGAGCAGGATGAGCGAATCGTCAAACTGAAACAACGCGTCGAGCCGATCCGTAATCGATTGACGGATGCGATGTCGAGGTTCCTCAGGGCCTGCCCCGAAGAAGCGGCCGACATGCGGGCCTCGGTCGACTATCTCGACAGCTTTCTCGGTTTTCGGCAACAGATCGTCGAGGACGATCTGCCGCGTCACGAACAGCGGTTCAAAGAGCGGCTCAACCAGAAAGTGATCGAGGAGATCGGGCTGTTCCGCAGCGCGCTGGAACAGGAGCGCCGCAAGATTGAAGACAAAATCGACTTATTGAACGTCTCGCTCAAAAAGCTCGAATACCGCGCCGGAACGCACATTCAACTGCAACCGCGTCCCATCCGCGATGCCGACATCACCGAATTTCAGAGCCGGTTGCGGGAGTGCGTGGAGGGGAGCTTTGAAGACTCGGCGGAAGCCAACGAAACCCGGTTCGCCCGAATCAAAGAGCTGATCATCCGCCTGCGCGACGACGACGACCGGCACTGGCGGGTCAAAGTCACCGACGTTCGCCGTTGGTTCGATTTCGTGGCGGCCGTCATCGACCGCCGGACCGGCGAGACCGTTTCGGCGTATCACGACAGCAGCGGACAATCGGGAGGTGAAAAAGCGAAGCTCGCATTCACGATTCTGGTGGCGGCCATCGCTTATCAATACGATCTCGATCCCGAGCATCCCGTCAGCGACCGTTTTCACTTCGTCGTCGTCGACGAAATGTTTTCCAAGGTAGACGATCAGCACGCCGAATACGCACTCGACTTGTTCAAACAATTCGGCTTGCAGTTGTTGATCGTGGCTCCGCTGGATGCAAAAGCGCGCGTGACGCAACCGTACGTCGGCTGTTATCTGCACGTCGTCAAACGGCAGAATCGATCGACGATTTTCGAAATGACGGCGCAGGAATTCGAAGAGTGCGCCGGCCGCCCCGACGACGCAAGTCAACTCGAAGCATCGTACGAGTCATGATCCAACCCGAGGATATTCGACGCAAGGCCCGGAATCTCTACCCGGCGTTTCAGACGGCTTGGCTGGACGACGCACCGTTCTTTCCCCGCGTCATTCCCGCCGACAAGTCGGTCGACGGCAATTTGGCGGCGGCGATCGAATCGATCCAGCGGCTTCGCGCCGCCTCCAAAGAGCAGACGGGGTACGGCTATTCCATCGAATGGGAGGAACGCAATTCGCGCACGCACGGCCGCAACCGCTTTCCGCGGAAAATTTTCTTCGAAACCCCGCAAGACCTGTTGAAACTGATCGGAAAGGAACGCGAGTTCGCACATTTTGCCGCCGCCGTGGATCATTTGTGCAGCCGCTATCCGCAGCTCGGTACGTGGATTCGAACGCACCGGCCGGACGTGGTTGAGGCGGCTTCGGAGATGGAGTCGCTGATGCAGGTGCTCGATTATTTCGTAGCTCATCCTCGACCGGACCGTTTCGCGCGGGAGTTGTCTGTGCCTGTCGACACGAAGTTTATTGAACGAAATCACCGCATCCTGCGATCGTGGCTCGATCTCGTATTGCCTCCCCATGCCATTCGCGCGGATGAAGAACGCTTTGACAGGCGATTCGGCCTGCGCTATGCCGACGCGTTGATCTTCGTCAGGTTTCTCGACGGTGCCGCGCAACAGCGGGCCGCCTCGCCCTGGAGCGAGTGCGCGGTTCCGCTGCATACGCTGGCCGCGCAGCCGATGGATGTCGAACGCGTGCTGATCGTGGAAAACAAAGTCAATCTGCTGACGCTGCCGCCGGTTGCCGGGGCGATCGCTATGGGAGGTCTCGGCAACGGCGTCACCGACTTGAGGTATGCGACCTGGCTGTCGCAAGTCGACCTCTGGTACTGGGGCGATCTCGACGTGGACGGCTTCGAAATCTTGTCGCGGCTGCGCACGGTGCTTCCTCATGCGCGCAGCTTCCTGATGGATGAGCACGCCTTAAACGCGTGGCGTCCACAAATTGCTGCCACGGGAAATAACAAAGCTGGAAAGATCCTTTCGAACTTGACCCCCGCCGAGGCGGCAGCGTTTCACACGTGTTCGGCGGAGAATCTGCGCATCGAACAGGAGCGGATTCCTCAGTCCTACGTCGCCGACTGCCTGAAGAAACTGTTCCCGACGCCGGGATGAAACCGGCGTGCGCCTCCCATGGTTGCCGCCCCCCAACAAAAGTTTGAAGTGAAGACGATCCCCGGTGGCACACCCTGAATCTTCGAAGAGGGGTTGACGCCGGCAATCCACCTCCTCGGGATGGCTGGGATCGAGTCTTCGAGCCCCCAGCTTTCCGCGCGATCACTGTGGGCGGTCGAAGCGACCGGCCACAGCCATCCGCCATCAGATCACGTCTGCCGTAACGCCGGCACGATGTCGATCCGCGAAGCCTGCCATGCGGGTGCGAGTCCGGCGAGGATGCCGGTCAGCAGCGAAACGACGACCCCCGTTGCCGCCAGCCGATAGGTGGGGGTGAATGCAATCGTCACCGCTTCGGCACCGACGGCCATGCGGCTGAAATTGAGCACGACGATCACGGTCCCCACGCCGATGATTCCACCGGCCAGACTGAGCAGAATACTCTCGCTCAGAACGAGCCCGAACACCTGCCATCCGGTAAAACCGATGGTTTGCAGAACGGCGTGTTCTTTGATGCGGTCCTGCACCGACATCACGGTCGTGGTGGCGACCAGCGCCAACACCATGCCGACGCAGGCGTAACCGAGATAATGCGTCATGCCGATCAGTTGCGTCAGGTCGCCGAGGCTCTTGGCCTGGAAGACCCCCTTGGGGCGGGTATCGGTTTCGACGGGGCCGCGGCGCAACAGGCCGTCGATCTCCTGACATTTGGCGGTGGCGTCGGTCCCTTCTTCGAGCAGCACCTCGTGCTGAGTCACAGTGCCGACGAGATTGACACCCTTGGTGCGCTGCAGAAATTCCAGATGCGAGTAAATGTAGTTTTCCTCCGCGGGATTGTCAGAGGTGAAGATGCCCGCGACCACCACGCTTAAATCGCCGATCGAGAATTTGTCGCCGACGCGGATTCCTCGCCGCTCGGCGACCGCCCGGCCGACGACGGCGGCGTCCTGATGATTCTCGAATTCCGGCCAACTCCCCGCGCGGAGTTCGAAATCGCGGATGACCCGCAGTTTTTTCGGAGGAATGCCGTAAAACACGACGACGTCGAGACTCGCCCGGCAGTTGTTCGTGAAAACCTGAATCGGAATCACGTCGCGGATTCCCTCCAGCCGCGCGACCTGCTTCTCGTAGTCCTGCGGCAGATGACTGGTCGCGGGACAGAATTTGTTCGCCTGAAAGATGATCAGCGATCCATTGCTTTCCTGCCGACGTTCGAGATTGTTCATTCCCTCCTGAATCGACCCGACAAAGCCAAAGACGAACAGCGCCACCGCGGAACCGCTCACGGTCAACAGCGTCCGCGAGCGATGCCGCCACAGAGTTTTCAAGACGTAGGGAATGAATCGGAACATAACGCTCAATCGTTAATTTAAATGTGTCGCATGAATTTTCACCGGTTCTTGGGCCGGCACGCCGCCGGTTTGTTTCAGCTTTCCTTGAACGAGCTGAAACTGCCGGCCGGCGATCGCGGCGGCTTCCCGATCATGCGTCACCATCAGAACGGTGACGTGCAGTTGCCGGTTGAGTTCCTGAAGCAAATCAAGAATCTGTGCCGAGGTTTCGGGGTCGAGATCGCCGGTCGGCTCGTCGGCGACAACGATTTTCGGATGGGCCACAATCGCGCGGGCGATGCCGACGCGCTGTTCCTGCCCGCCCGACATTTGCCGTGGAAAATGATCGGCGCGGTCGGCGAGGTCGACCACGTTCAATGCGATATCTACGCGCTTGCGGCGTTCCCTGCCGGACATGTTCAATAACAACAGCGGCAGCTCGACGTTCTCGTACGCCGTCAGCACCGGCACGAGGTTATGCGATTGGAAAATGTAGCCGATATTCGCCGCCCGCCAGTTGGCCAGCCGCGTGCGCGACAGCCCGGTGATGTCGGTGCCGTCGATAATGATGTTGCCGCCGTCGGGTTTATCGATGCCGGCGATCAAGTTGAGCAGCGTCGATTTCCCGGTGCCGCTCGCTCCCATCAGCGATACGAATTCCCCCGCGTCGATGTCGAGCGAGACGTCGTTCAGAGGCGTGATGGTCTCGCCCCCTTTGTGATAGCTCTTGGTGACGTGTCGTACTTTGGCTAAAGCCATTTTCACTTTTCTCCTTGCGGCAGGCGGTTCATCGGACTCGACGGCCGTCGAGACGGAATCCGTTGCGAGGCGACAAACGTCTCGTCTTCGCCGGCGACCCGAACGCGTTCGCCATCCTCGAGCGATTCGGCGCCGCCGGCGATAAGGCGGCTGGCGATGGTGAGGCCGCGAGTCACTTCGATCATGCCGTCGACGGTGACGATTCCCGTTTTGACGGATGCGATTCGTGCCGTATCCGACGAGGGATCGACGATCCAAACGAACGGGCCGCCATCGTTTGTTCGCACGAAATCCTGCGGCACAAGAATCTTCAGCGACCGCGTCGAACTCGGCTTCTCGCCCGCGCTGGGCGGAGCCAGGAACGTGACGTCCACCAGCATTTCCGGCTTGAGTACGTGAATCGTCGATTCGAATTCGACCTTCACCTGCAACGTGTTCTTTTGAATGTCGGCGACCGAACTAATGAATAACACCCGGCCGCTGAGGGTCTCCGGCAACGCCGGGTTGTCGATCTGCACCGGCTGGCCCAAAGTCACGTGCGGCAAGTCTTCGAAGCGCACGTCGACGCGAACCTGCAATCGGTCGGGGCGATACATCGTGATGACGGTGCTGCTGTCGTACAGTTCCGACTTGCTGCTGGTGTCGGAAAGCGTCGTCCCCGGATGTCCGATAAGCTGATACACGCGGCCGTCGAGGGGTGCCAGGATCGTCATGCGTTTGAGTCTCAGTTCGCGTTCGTCGACGGCGACGCGGGCCTGTTCCCGTCTCGCTTCGGCCGCTTTGATGCGGGCCGCCGCGGCATCTTTGGCTTTGATTTCGTCGATCAGCAGTTCGAGTTGTTTTTCGAGCGCGTCGCGGCGTTGGATCGAGGCCAGCCGTTCTTTATTCAGCGAATCGACTCGCGTTTTCAGCTCGTCGGCCACAGCTTGAGCGGTTTCCAAATTGCTGATCGACTGATCGACCGTCCGCTCCGAGAAAGCTGCGCCGGCCTCCTTCTTGCCGGCGTAATCTTTTTTCGCATACGCCAACTGCGCTTCGGCCTTTCGCGATTCGAACGGTAACCGCACGAGTTCCGTCTCGATTTTGGCGAGGGCCGCTTCGGCTTCACTCAGCGGCGCGGTCAAATGGACCGGGTATTTCCATCGCGTCGCCGCGGCGGTCAGCATGGCTTGGGCTTCTTCCCACTCCGCTTCGCGCAGTTCGAAATTGGCCCGCGCCGCCTCGAGGTCGAGTTGAGCGTCCTCCTTGACCAGCACGGCGATCGGTTCTCCCTGTTTCACCGGCTGGTCTTCGACGACCAGTAACTCGTCCACAACCCCGGGCGCCAGCGCCGCCACGCGGACCGGCGTCGGACGCGGTTCGACCCATCCCGCCGCTTTAAACAACGGCGTCCCCTCGTGCTGAAATTCGGCCTGTGTGACCAGCACGGGGACGACGGTGACCCGCTGCGCGGGGAACACCATCTCCCATGCCGACCAGACCGTGAGTCCGGAAAATCCCACAATCAGCAGCACCGGCAACACGTAACGCGTGAGGAGATGACGCCGCATCGGCGGGCTCTCCGGTGCGTACGCCCCGCGCTCGATGGTCAATTGGGACAAATCGATTCCGCTCATGATGCTCAATCCTTAGTATTTTTGATAAAGACGCCGTCGGCCAGGACCGTCAAATTGCCGGCGTCGTCGCGTTGAGCCTTTCCACGAATGACGACGGTTGCGAGTTCTTTCACGTTCAACAGTTCGCGGGCATCCTGTTTGATCACGTCGCCGTCTGCATTCACGAGTTTCACCAAAGCGGTCGCGTTCGGGAGTTTGTCGGTCTGACAGCAATAATCCCACGGATGCGGGCAGGTGTCGCCGGGAATGTCGCTGCAAGCCTGCAGCGACAAATCGACGATCGAGAACGCCGCGCGACCGTCGACCCAGGGATTTTCGCTCCCTCCGATGCGGCCGACGAGCACGATCTGTTCTTCGTCGCCGGCGTTCTTACGGGCCGCGATGACCTCTTGCGCCCCCTCCGGTTCGGCGGTCAACACGACCGCAGAACCGTCGACGCTCGGAGCCTCTGCTGAAGGCGCGGCGACGGTTTTTTCAGCGGCATCTTGCCGCGCACAGCCGGTGACGAAACCGGAAAGCGTCAAGGATAGAACCGAAACGGTCGCAACGCAGATTGAGCACTTCTTCATCGTACTTCTCCTTAAAGTTTCAAATCGATTTGAGCCCGTCGACAATCGGCATCCGCAATGCCCGTATCGCCGGCGGGACGGCCCCCAATAGGCCCAGTAACATGCCCACGCCGCAGCCGATCAACACGCACATGTTGTCGATCCGCAGCGAAAATGCTCCCATGGTAAACCTCACCGCGGCGCCGTTGACGAACACGATCGCCAGCAGCGCAGCGGTCAAACTGGCTCCCGCGGCGAGCAGAATTCCTTCCTGAATCAGGCTGATCACGATCGCCCGCCGCACGAAACCCAGCGTCTGCAACATCGACAATTCGGGGATCCGCCCCACGACCGAACCATACATCGTATTCAGCCCGGCGAAGACTCCCGCGCCCGAGACCAACAACACGATCAGCCACGCCAGCCAGCGGATAGGGGCGTAATCCTTCTGCAACGTCGAGTAGTAATCGGCTTCGCGCATCGCCTGCAGTTCGAGATCGAGCCGTTCTTTGCAGAACAGATCGAGATCGCTGAAATCCGCGTCGGGATTCAGCGTTAACGCCACGAGGCTGAGATCCTGGCGTTTCATCGCCTGTTGCAGTTCGTCGAGGCGGCACCAGATTTCCGATTCAAACGCGGCCCCGTTTGCCGCGAAGCGTCCACTGATGCGCCAGGTGCGGCCTTCGAAGAGGACCGAATCTCCCACGGCCAGCCGGCGGTCGCGCAAACCGATTTTTGTGTCGGCGAGTTTGCCGATGAGAATTTCGCCGGTTTCGGGCCAGTCTCCCTCGAAAATCTGAATCTGCCGGCGCACCAGTGCAATGGCCGGCGTGACGCCGCGGACCAGACCCATCGCGGCTTCGCGGTGCTCGGGGAGTGTAATTTCGGTCCCGAGGAACAACTCGGGCGAGACGTATTTCTGATCGTACCGCGATTGAATGCCGCCGACGCTCGCCGCCACCAGATCGCTGGTGCGCAGGGGGATCGACGAATATTCGAGATTTTCGCCCATCCCCAGCGAAAACACGACCGCCGTTTGCCGGTCGGCGGTGACCGACAAGGTGCGTTCGAGCCCGCGGATGAAACCGACGACCACGAAAATCAGCACGATCACAATCGTCAACCCGACGAACGTCAGCGTCGAACGCAACGGCCGCCGAAAAAGATTGCGGATCGCATATTCCCAGGGGAGCAGTCGAAACAACATGGGATTCTGCACGAAGAATGGTGAGACGCGAATCGGCCGCTTGTGACTGCGAATGGCGCAGCAACAAGCACACGGAGCAAACGGAAAAGGCGAACGCGGCACATCAATAGCCAGCGAGTCGCGTCGCCGTACGCATCAACACAAAAAGGACATGTGGAGCGTGCGGATTTCGCGTCCGGAAAGGAGGCACCGTTTTTGCCGTGCATCGTCGGCCTCCCGAAAACCATTCGCCGGTCCGGCGGCAATGTGGAGGGCCGAATCGGCCAGGCTGATGAAGCCGGCGTCATAGGACAGGGGAAACTCGTCGGCCCTTTCGACAACCGCGCCGCCGCAGATTCCCTGGCAGCTCTCCTGGCAGGGATCGTCATCGTACGGGACAGGTTGAGGATCTCCCTCCGCAGCCTGCGGCAGAGCGAGTTCAGCGGGACGGGCCGATCGGTTGCAGCCACAACAACACGTCGGGGCGTGATCGGCCGCGCCATTGACTGCAAGATTGCCTTGATCCCGTTGCGGCATCTGGTTCGCATCGGCACACGGCGAGCGCCCCGAGTGACAAAATCCCGCACCGCACCAGACGGGGCAAGCGAGAATCGCCATCATCGTCGTCAGGCAGACGAATCGTGTGAACCAAGTACCGCTCATGTGGAAACAGTATAACGCGCAGAAAACGTGGAGGCAACACGAATCCCAATCGATGATAATATACTTTTATTCACAAACATGCCACGGGGACTGCCAGTGAGTCTTCGTCTTTTCCCCCTCGTTCCCAAGCTCCGAGGCTGTGAATTTTTTGCTCGGGGGGCGTGTCTTCCTCGAAAAGAAAATCCCGCGACCTTTAATGGGTGGCGAGCTGCGCGTTTTTTTTGAATTCGGATGTCGTAAATGTTTTGTCCGATGGTGTGGCCGAGGGCGTTTTTCGGCCCTAGTGAGGCGTTTTGCTACGATTGAGCGCCGGGGTTCGTCGCGCGGACGCCTTTCTTCACTTCCGAATTACCATCGGCTCCCCTTGCAGCGCCATCCGGCGGACCAGGTTGTGAGCCAACGCATACCACAGCAACACGGCTTTCACTTTTTGCAAGCCCCGGACATTGAATTGTCTCAAGCTCTCAAGCCACGGCTTGGGGTGTAGTCGCCGATTTCGGTAATCAGGTGGCGAGGGTGTTCCAGTAGGCTTT
>JBBECD010000159.1:0-20605 GCA_040881995.1 Planctomycetaceae bacterium | reverse complement strand
GTTTACCCCCGCCGTTTTTTTATTACACACGGCGGGGGTAAACCCCGCCGCTCGAAACTAGTCTTCGAACTGTTCCGGCTTGAGAAGCATTTGCATCTCGGGGGTCTCCATGTTTTCGGGCGTCGCGAGGTATTCTCCGGTGTCGATTCGTTTTTCGACCATCTCGCCGTTGAGTTTTTCCATCATCGTTTTGACGGCGAGGTAGCCCATCTTTACAGGATCTTGCAGCACGATGGCGTCGACGGCGCCGTTAGACATTCCCTCGATGAGCGGATTGTTCGGATCGAACGCGATAAATTCGACGTTCCCTTTCATCTCCAGTAAATCGAGGGCTTCAAGCACGCCGCTGGCGTTGGGTTCGCAGACCGCGAAGATGCCGTTGACTTCGTCTTTATGTTTGCCCAACACCTGCGTCGCCTTGGTGAGCGAATCGTGGGGGGTCGTGCCGGCGTATTCGTCGGACGAGATGACGGTGATTTTCGGAAACTCGTCGGCGAGCGTTTCCAGAAAGCCGCGCTCCCGTTCTTCGGTGCTTTCACTTCCGGGATTGTAACGCAGCAGGATGACGTTGCCCCCCTCCGGAAGCAAGCGTCCCATTTCCTGTCCGGCGAGAACTCCTCCTTTGTAATTGTCGGTCGCGACGTAACTGACGATGTTCGAATCGTCGTCGAGTCCGCTGTCGAAAATCACGACGGGAATTCCCTGTTCTGTGGCGTCGGCGACCGACTCGACCAGCGCCTGCGAATCGAGCGGAGCCAGACAGATCCCGTCGACCTGATTCGTGATGAAATTCTCGACGACCGTGATTTGCGCCGCGGTGTCATTTTCGAGCTGTGGGCCGTTCCAGAGGATTTCGACGTTGCCGTATTCCTTCGCCGCCTTCTCGGCGCCGGCGTGGACCGATTTCCAGAATTCGTGCGAGGTTCCTTTAGGAATGACCGCGATGCGATATTTTTTGTCGCCGGTGTTTCCGGCGTCCGTACTACGGGAACTCGGCGACGACGGAGAACCGCAACCGGCCAATGTGCAAAGTAGCGCGACAACAGCCCAACGTTTCATGGGGGAGTTCCTTGAATCACGAAACCGACGAAAGGAGCGGCATGCAAAACGATGGATCGATACCGCAAATTGAGCCGCGCAGGCGACCCGATTTATCGTATCAATCCCGCCGGGGAGAGTCGAGGCAGAGTCGAGGGTCCAGAGTCCAGGGGCGAGGGCCAGAGGGATTGATCCTCAGCGTTTAGCCGCGACGCGGAGGGTTTCCGTAGCGGAGCGTTTGATTTTTAGCCCCCGGCGAGTCGCCGGGGGGTCATGTCGCGAAGAACCCCCCCGGTCATTGACCGGGGGCTAAAATACGAAGAACGAAGCGGGAGCTTCGAAGACGTGCGTTCCCAAGCGGAGCTTGGGAACGAGGAGAGATGAGGAGAACTCCCCTCTGGCTCTTGACTCTTGTCTCTCGACTCTTGACTCATCATCGCGTAGCGGTCTCGGCGTCGGTCTGTATCAGCACGTCGAGCGGCAGATCGTTCGGCGGGGTTTGCGTCAACCGCTTTTTCGCCGGCTTGCGCCCGGCGGCGCTCTGCTTGACGATGTCCATCGGTTTGGCCGTCGGCATCGATTCGATCGAGGTCTGGCTGGCGTCGGGCTTCGGCTGGTACGGCGAACGACGTGCCGGGGCGAACCGGCCGCGCGGCGCCACCGGATGGGTTGCCGCGGGTTCGTTCGCATTATCGGTATTCGCCTCCTGGCTGTTCGATTCGTCCGTCGTGGTCGCGGGCGTCTTCGTATCCGCTTTCGACGGGTGGCCGTCGGGCGTGCGGATCGCGGCACGGGTGAAGGGCTTGCGAACCGCCGCGGTGGTTGGCGCGGTCGATCGCGTGGATGCGGCCGAGGCCGACGGTCCGTCGGCGGGCAGCGTTTCGACGTCGGCAGCCCGCCGGCGCGGCGGGATTTTCAGTTTCATGCCGACGCGAAGGTCGTTCGGATTCTTCAGCAGGTCGCGGTTGGCTTCGTAGATTTCTTCGAAGCGGGCGCTGCTGCCAAGATGTTTGGAGGCAATGCCGGAGAGCGTTTCGCCCGATTGCACGACGTGCGTTTTCAACGTTTCGGGAGCGGTCGCTCGCGAGCTATCGGCCGGGGAGCTCTTCGCCGGAGAATCCGTCTCATCGGGGATGGGAATCGGCGGGACGGTTTCCCAGGCGTTGTTGTGCTCGGGAATATATTTCAACGTGCGCGATTTTGTGGACGTCGAGAGCTTGGTATTCGTCGTCGATTCGGAGACGAGCGGAATCGGATTGGGGGCGACTTTTTCCGGATTCGAAATCCGGTTCCCATTCGATGACGTATTCCGCTTGAGAAAATCGGGGACTTCCCAACGCGGCGGTTCGCGGCGCGATCGCGAATTCGCATCGCCCGACGCCAAATGATTCTCGCCGGCCGGCGTGGGGCCGGAGACGTCGTCCTGTTCGGCTTCGATGCCGGAAAGGTAGGGCGTGACGTCCTTCTCGGAGATCTGTGCGTCGACGTCGGCCGAGGATTCCAACGTCGGGACGTCGGTCTTTTCCAGCGGCGGATGCCGGAAAAAGAACGCGGCGACGATTCCCAAGAGCAACAATCCGAGCGCGAAACCGACTTTTTGATCGTTAGGCATAATGGTCCCTTTCCTCTCGGCCGCGGGTGCGAGACTTCGATGCAGCCTATAAACAGGATCGGCAGGGACTTTGTAAAAACGATCAAAAAAATATTCTTCGACCGGTTTTCGCTTAAGTTCGGCACATGGGCTGACGATTGCGGGAAACTTGTCACAGTTGCCGCTGGGGGGCGTTACTCCAGGTCTGACCATCGTGGCGGAGCCGAGTTGAAACCTGGTGAATTTCGAGAGGGCAAGTCCTTGACATTCGGAAAACGTCGTGTGAAAAGCGGCGAATTCGCTGTATTTCACCCTACCGGGGAGAGGTGAAGACTTAAACCCTCTCCCACCGGGAGAGGGTGGCCGCATCGCGGCCAGGTGAGGGGCGTCTCTCGACGTTCGATCGCAGGCAAGTACGAGCTTATTGTCTGTTCTAATTCCGGCGTTCGTCGATCGCTCCGGCGATGAGCAGACCGACCAGCCGCAGGTAACCTTTTCCCAATGTCAGCCGAAATTGGGTGCCGTTGGTGATTTGCTGCAGGCGGACGCCCAAACCGTCCCCTCCGGCGGCAAAGGCCTGACGGGCGGTCTGTGAGACGTTGGGATTCGCTTGCGGAATAAACGTCAGCCAACTCGCCAGGTCGAACGAGAGTTCCAAAATCCGGCCTTCCGCCTCCGGCGACATCCCTCCCGCGGCGGCGGTGACGCGATCGATCGACGATTTTAACTCCTCGAGCGCTTTTGATCCGCCAAACGAATACCAGAGGTCGTCGCCGACTTTGGCCACGTAGAGAGCGGCCTCCTTGCCGTACAACAGGACCGCCGCTTCCTGATACCTGATCGGCTTCAGCTTGTGGATTTCGATCCCCTGATGCGTGTCCGCCTTGACTTCAATGGTGGCGACGTCGTTACCGGCGACGATCGCGGCATACACGCTCTGCATCGCCGCGTCGAGATCGCCGTTTCCGGAAAAGTGCATCGCACCGATGAGATTGAACTGTGCCGGAGGATGGCCGACGATCCGCACGACCTGATTGATATGTCGATCGGCCACCGTCGCCTTCATCAGGGAATGAACCGATTCGATCACCGACCATTCGAGCGGTTTTTCCCGGCCTTTTTCGCGTCCGTTTTCGTACCCGACGTCGAATGCGTGTTGCAGCATCGACGCGATCGAATCTCCCATGACCCATGACGTGGAGAGCTGAAAGGGTGTTCCCGCGGGCGAAAGGGGGGCGAAGCGGTCGGGCTGCGAACCCATGCTGTTAAGAGACGCCGCCAAGCCGGTCCCGTCCTTGGCCGTCAGCACGGCCTCCGCCGAGAACGCGCGCGTTTCGGGATCGATCTGCCAGCCGGCGGTGAGGGTTTCGCCGTCGGTCGCCGTCAGTTCGAACCAGTCGATGGCGGCTTCGGTGCCGATTTTTCGCCCTTCGAACCGGGCGTCGCTTTCTCCGTCACGCTGCGTCAACTGTTGCTGCGACGAAGCGCGGATGTAATCGATGACGACGGTCCGCAATCCTTCCGGCACGTGGTGGAAATGCACGGTGCTCCAGGCGTCGTACCGTTCTGCCGATTTCGCGAGCCAGCGGCTGGGACTGACGAACTCGCGATTGAGCGTCTCGGGTTTCTTGCTGAAATACGCATAATCGCCGACCACGCGGAGCAGCAGTTTGTTTCCTTCGGGCATAATGAGTTCGTATCGATCGGCGTGATCGGGCGAGGGTTGAATTCGAAAAATTCCCGAGGTGTAACTGGCAAGCACCGTTTCCCAGTTTGACACCGGCGCGAACCCGACAACCACCGGTTCGGGGGCGATGCCGGGATTGAGCAGCACCATCGCTCCGAACGGACGCTCGCGATCCCAGCCCTTCAAGTCGCCGACGTTGGCGATAAATCCATCGACGAGATTCGCCAGTTCGGGACGATCGGCCGCGGCAAAGATCGTCTCGATCCCGCCGCTGATCCGCTCGTAACTGGCGACGGCAAACGTCACCAGCGGGCGATCGACCCCCTGCGGTTCGTCCTGCGCGACGGCAGTCGCGGCGTGCAGAGAACCGGAGAAAACCGTGATGCTGAGGAGGCTGAGTTTCATCCAACCGCGAATGTTATGGATTGAGGTCACGTGTTTCTCCTGATTTCTTCGACGTGGATAACATTTGAGCGTCCGCGGCGAGGAGGCTGTACTCCTGCGAAAACGATACGCGGCCGCATCAACTACTACTCGGCGACTCAATTGCCGGTTTCACCGAATTCGTGACGGAGGGGAGTTCGCCGCCGATATCACTTTACCCGGCGGGCCCGTTTTCGACCAGCACGACCGTTAACGACCGCGGGCCGTGGGCGCCGATGACCAGCGATTGTTCGATGTCCGCCGTCTTCGAGGGGCCCGAGAGAAACATCCCGAAACCGGGTTCATCGAATGCCAATCGATCATACGCCCGATGCATGTTATCGACCAGCTCGCGGGCATCGAGCAGAACGACGACGTGCTGCGCGATGAAGTACATCACGCGGTGCTTCACGTTTTTGGCGTCGATCCAGATCGCCCCGTTCTCGGCGACGCCGAATTCGCCGGGAAAGATCGACAGGTCCACGTCCTCCAGTTCGTGCGGATCGTCGATCGCTTCGAGATCGACGTTCGCATCGCCTATGCCGGGGATCAGAGAACCGATTTTCTTCGCCTGTTGATGCACCGCTAATTCGCGGACCGCGCGGCTGGCATCCCCCCTGTCTTTCACGCGAATGCTCGTCCCGCCGACGGATTTGAGCGCGGCTGTGAATTGCTCGAACTTATCGGCGTAGACGATGCCGAATTCCTTTAAATCGGGCAGCGGTTGGTCCGGTAATTTTTCCCGTCGAATTTTTTCGAGGATTTCATCGCGGCTCGACATCGGTTACGACTCCTTCTTGTCCGCGCCGTTCTTCGGCTGCTGCCGATACCAGTCGCGAAAACTCGACCGCGGCGCCGACGGAAGTTCGCGTTGTTTACCCCAGGCATTGAAGCGGTTGTAAATCATCCAGCGCGGCAGCTTGCGCAGCGACAGCCGTGCGAACTTTCCGCTCCATTCGTACAGCCGGCGGCGCTGTAAGACGAAACTGACGGCTTTCATCCCCCACGTCTTGCTTTTCGGCAACAGACCCCGCTTGGCGATTTCACCCCGCCACGTGAGAAGCTGATGATGCAAGTCGATCTTCACCGGGCAGACGTCGGTGCACGAACCGCACAAACTGCACGCAAACGGCAGACTGTCGTGTTTCGCGGCATCTTTCGCGGGAGAAAGAATCGAACCGATCGGCCCCGGGACCGTCGACTGATAACTGTGCCCGCCGCTGCGGCGATAGACCGGGCAGGTATTCATGCACGCTCCGCAGCGAATGCAATTGAGCGATCGCCGGAAGTCGTCGCTTCGCAGGATGTCGGTTCGGCCGTTGTCGACCAGCACGACGTGCAGCGCGCCGCCGGGTCGCGGTCCGTGAAAGTGCGACGAATACGTGGTGATCGGCTGCCCCGTCGCCGAGCGGGCCAGCAATCGCAAAAATACGCCGAGGTCTTGCGCCCGCGGAATCAGCTTTTCGATTCCCATGCAGGCGATGTGCAGCGGCGGCAGCGAGACGCCGAGATCGCAGTTCCCTTCATTGGTGCAGACGACGAATCCGCCGGTTTCGGCGATCGCGAAATTCACGCCGGTGATGCCCGCCTCGGCGGCCATGAATTTCTCACGAAGATGTTTCCGCGCCGCCTCGACCAGATACTGAGGATCGGTCGCCCCGGCGTCGGTTCCCAACTGCTCGTGAAACAACTCGCCGACTTCTTCTTTCTGGATGTGAATCGCCGGCAGCACGATGTGACTCGGCGGCTCGCGACGCATCTGCACGATCCGCTCGCCGAGATCGGTGTCGATGACTTCCATCCCATGCCGTTCGAGAAACGGGTTGAGATGACACTCCTCGGTGAGCATCGATTTGCTTTTGACGATTTTCGTCACGCGATGTTTTTGCAATATGCCGAGCACGATCTGATTGTGCTCGGCCGCATCGCGTGCCCAGTGCACCTGCGCGCCGAGTTTCTCGGCGTTGCGAGTGAATTCTTCGAGATAATCGGCGAGCCGCGAGACGCAATGGGCTTTGATGTTCGAGGCGTGTTCGCGGAGTTCTTCCCACTCCGGCAGCGATTTCGCCGCCAGATCGCGTTTCGCGCGCACGAACCACAGCGCCTGGTCGTGCCAGTGCGCCCGCGGTTTGTCGGCGACAAATTGTTCGGCCAGTACGGCGTGATTGGTCATGTGGCAGGCTCGATTCGAAGCGGAGCTTCGAAGACTTGCGTTCCCCAGCGGAGCTTGGGAACGAGGGAATGGGTTACTGAAAAATGGTCTTGCCGTCGTCGCAGGCTAAAATTTGCGCGACGTGCAGCACGCGCATGGGGCTCCGCTTACGGCGTAACAATCCTTCGAGATGCATTAGACACGACATGTCGACACCCGTGAGGACTTCCGTCCCGGCTTGCTCGTGGTCGGCGACGCGGTTGTCTCCCATCATGACGGAAACCGCTTCCTCCGCGACGGCGAATGTCCCGCCAAAGCCGCAACATTCATCGGGACGCTGCAACGACGTGAATTCGATTCCTTCGAGCAGACTCAACAATTTTTGAACTTTGCTGAATGCCGGTTGCACCAGTTCGCTCGAACTTCCCAGCCGCAGCTCGCGCAAGCCGTGACAACTTTGATGGATGCCGACGCGATGCGGAAAACGTCCGGGAAGCTCGTTGATCTTCAATACGTCGTGCAGAAATTCGCAGAATTCGTACGACCGCTCGCGGACGTGCTGGTAATCCGCGGAATCGCCGAAAAATTCGCCGTAATGATTTCGGACCATCGAAATGCAACTCCCCGAAGGCGAGACGATGTAGTCGTAAGAGCGAAAAATCGCGACGAACTGTTTCGCGAGCGGAGCCGTTTGATCGCTGCATCCGGTGTTCGCCATCGGCTGACCGCAGCAGGTTTGCGCGACGGGATAATCGACGTCGACGCCGCAGCGCCGAAGCACCTGCAGCGTGGCCCAGCCCACTTCGGGATACATCTGATCGACATAACAGGGAACGAACAAACCGACTTTCATTATTCCTCGCACAAGACCGGAATTCATTTTTCGCCGCCGATTATAGGAGAACCGCCCCGTCAGCGGTAATCATCATCGCCATCGTCTTCATCATCGTTTTCGTCGCCGGAGACGTCGTTGTCCGACATGTCATCGTGCGTCGTCATTCGGTCGCGCGAACTCCGGTAGCCTTGAACGGCTTTCACGAGGCCGATCATGCCGCCGATCATTTCACCGCCGGCGGCGGTCAAAAAGCCTAATCGTCCGCCGAGGATAGTACCCACGAGTCCGCCATACAACATGCCGACGTAGACCCAGAAACTCGCCGCAATGAGCAAGAGCATCGTCCAGGCGAATTGAGCCAGCCCCATCTTGAGTGCATCGTGATCGCGGCCGCGGTAGTCGAGGCAGGCGTCGTGCACCAGTTTCCAGAGGAGCGCCCCGGCCCCGCCGTGAATCGCCGATTCCACTCCCCAGAACAACGCCGCCGGCAGCGTCGAATGATTCATGGCCCATGCCCGAAATCCCATGACGATGCCGCAATGGGCGGCGATTGCTCCCACGAGTCTCCAGGTGTGAGGTTCTCGCAACGATCGCTTGATTGTTTCGATCGACGCATTCGGCGTCTCTGCGGTCGGACTCGGCGAATCGGTTTCGTCGCTGCGAATGGCAGCCGATTCTGCTGACATCGCTGCGATGCGGGGAGCGCGTTCCTTGAAGGGCAGCGGTGTCATCAGCGGCCGCGTCACGCCGATGCCTGGGGAGGGACGTTTCTCGGAGACAGTCGATTCACCCGCTGCCGGGATCGGCTGCGTCGCCGGCCGCGTCAGATCGCGAAATTTCACGGTTTTGATCACCCGGGGAAAGTCGGCCTTCTTCTTGAACGGGTTTTCCGGCGGAGGCTCGACCGGCGTTTGCGGAAAATCATTCCCATGGAACGTCGACGCCCCGTTCCCCGCTTCCAGCGACCGGAGCAGGTCCGATTTCAGTTGCTCGTACGTATCGCGATCGATCCGGCCTTCCAGCAGGGCGTTTTGCAGTCGTATCAATTGCGCGGGGACGTTCGAGTCCGACATGGAGCCTCAATGAGCGAGACGTGATCGGGCGTGCGAGTTCAAATGTTCGTAACACGTTAGCCGTATGCCGTGAGCATGAGGGCGTGCAGGCAATTATTCTCGCGCAAAGGCGCGAAGGCGCAAAGTCAAAAACCGTCGAAGTCACGAACATTTTTGCATGCGTTCACAGGAATCCCCTTCTTCCTTCGCGAGCTTTGCGCCTTTGCGCGAGACCTGCCTTTGTTTTTTCGTCGAGCGACCAATGGATCGTTTGCCATTCGGCTAACGTGCTGCTAATTTCCAATATCTTATTATAACGTCTCCTCCGGCAATTTCCCCGATGCACCGAGGAACTTTCGCAGCGGCGAGTCCGCCGGTATGATGGTTCGCGTTCGCAACGGCGGAACATCATTCCTCTTCGGACAGGTCGATTTGCATGTATCCACTTTTCACGGCAGCCGGTTCGGCTCGGGATCTCGGCCGACAGCACGGTGAACAGGCGAAGTCGCAGATTCACCGATTTCTCGATTTTCTGGCGTCGTCGCTGAAACGCTCGCGGAGCCAACTCTCAGAGATTGCGCAGCGGTTCGAACCGCTGTTTCAGCGGCATTGTGCGCATCTCATCGATGAAATCCGCGGTCTGGCGGAGGGAGCGGGCATTTCATTCACCGAAGCACTCTCGCTGCAGCTTCGTGGCGAACTCGGCCAGGTTCCCGACGGCGCGTGCACGTCGTTCGCCATCGGTCCCGAAGGAACGGCGAACGGCGAACTGCTCATCGGCCAGAACAGCGACAACCCGCCCGAAATGCAGGAATGCGGCTACGTGCTGAAACTCCAGCCGCTCGATCGGCCGGAAGTCTTGATGTGGACGTTCGGCGGGATGATCGGCTATCACGGCGTCAACGCCCACGGCGTCGCACATTTCGCGAATTCGCTCGGCGGCGGACCGAAATGGAAATTCGCGCTGGCTCATTATCCGCTAAAACGCTTGTTCCTCGAACAGAAAACGCTGGAAGAGGTGATGCACGTCATGCGGACCGTGCCGGTCTGTTCGAACGGCAATTACATGCTTTGCGGTTACGGCGGTGAATACGCCGACGTCGAATTGACCAGCGACGGCCCGCGCCGATTGCCGGCACCGACGGCGGGGTTTCTCGTCCATGCCAATCATTACCTGTGCACCGAATTCGCCTGCGACGAGAATTTTTTGCACAGCCTGCCCGATTCGTTTTCACGGCAGACGCGCATGGAACATCTCATCCGCGAAAAATGGGGAACGATCACCGTCGATGATGTGAAGGCGTTTTTGAGCGATCACGACAATTTCCCGCACGGCATCTGCCGGCATCAACATCGGGGAGAAGGTCACGCGATGCTCGGCTCGAGCGGTTACACGGTCGCCTCGCTGATCGCCGAACCGGCAAAGGGACAATTTCACGTGAGTTGCGGGAACCCCTGTGAGCAGGGGTATGAAACGTATAAGATCGGTTGAGCAGTTGGAGTGGTGTCTATGGTAAGTCGAAGCGTAAGCGAGGGTTTTTCTTCACCTCTCCCGCCGGGCATTGGTATCTACACATCTCATAAGCCAATTACCTTCAAGCAGTTACGGAATTCGCCCGTAAAGTTTTGGCTTGTTTTTTCCATCAAGATTGACTGTGATCCTGGTTGCCGCCGCGAGAACCATGCGAATGCAAATTCCCGCTTGTTCGTCAACCCGGAAAAATTACGCCGCAACTACTTGGTTTTTTGAGACTTATGACTTATGTAGATACCAATGCCCGCCGGGAGAGGTCGGCTGCGCAGCAGCCGGGTGAGGGGCCAGGGAAAACGATGAACGCGGAACGATGAATGGTGAATGAGAAGTCTTGAACGCTCATGCCTTTCTCTGCATTCATCATTCATACTCCGCCCCTCACCCGGCCGCGATGCGGCCACCCTCTCCCGCCGGGAGAGGGTTTTTCTTCAAAACTTACGCTTCGGGTTACATTCAATACCGACACATTCAATAACGACGTCGAGGAGTATTACATGTTCGACAGGTTTCTCACCTTATGCATCGTGTCATCCCTGATCGCCGCGAATGCTGACGTGCGCGCCGACGACCTCACCGACGCCGTCGCCAGGCCGCTGTTCCAAGCGGGTGAAGCGCAAAAACAGCACGCGGAGTTTGTGCTCAAGCGCATTCCGCCGTTGAAACTCCCCGAGACCGCCGACGATTGGGCGCAACAGGCGGACGCCCTGCGCGAGCAGGTGTTAAACGAAGTCGTCTTTCGCGGCGTGCCGGAGGAATGGTACACCGCCGAACCCGAAATCGTCTGGATGGATGAGATCGCCACGCCGCACGGTTACTCGATGAAGAAACTCCGTTACGAAGCGCTTCCCGGTTTCTGGGTGCCGGCGATTTTGTACGTCCCCGACAACGTCGAAGGGCGCGTGCCCGTCGTGCTCAACGTGAATGGGCACTCCGCCGACGGCAAGGCGACCGACTACAAACAACTTCGCTGCATCAATCTCGCCAAACAGGGGATGATCGCCCTTAATCCCGAGTGGCTTTTCATGGGGCAATTGCGTGATCCGGGTTACGCGCACAATAATCTTGCGTTTCTCGATCTGTGCGGATCGAGCGGACTGAGCGTCTTCTATCTGGCCATGTCGCGCGGGCTCGATGTGCTGCTGTCGTTGGAAAACGCCGACGAGGAACGCGTGGCGGTCACCGGTCTTTCGGGCGGGGGCTGGCAGACGATCATTCTCAGTGCGCTCGACGAACGCGTCACGCTCAGCGTCCCCGTCGCCGGGTACAGCGCACTCGCCGAGCGAGTCGAACACCACGGCAGCGTCGGCGACCTCGAGCAGAATCCGAGCGATCTGATTTCGATTGCCGATTATACGCATCTGACGGCGATAATGGTGCCCCGTCCCACGCTGCAGATTTACAACGACAAGGACAACTGCTGTTTCGTCTCGTCGCACGTCAAGCCGAACACGCACGAGCCGATCGTGCCGTTTTTCCAGCAGGCCGGCGCCGCGGAGTGCTTCGAGTATTACGAAAACAGCGACCCCGGCACGCACAATTACGATCTCGACAACCGCCGGCAGCTTTATCGTTTTTTGAACAAGCACTTCTTTGCCCACGAACCGGATCGTACTGACAAAGAAAATCCCTCCGAGAAGGAAATTAAAACGGCCGACGAATTGTTCGTCCCGGTTCCCGAGGATAACGCGACGTTTTATTCGCTGGCGGAACGATTGGCCGCCGACTTGCCGCGATCGCTAGATGCCACGCCCGAACAACGGCGCGATTTGCTGCGGACGATTCTGCGTTATGAGAACGAACCAGCGACGATCGAATCGCTCGGCGACGCCGAGAAAATCGGTGCGCAGTCCGTCGAGCGATTGAGGGTCCGCATCGGAGATGATTGGACGTTGCCGGTGCTGGTCGTCGGAGGCGAAAAGGCCGAACGGACGGCGGTGTTCCTCAGCGACGCCGGCTTCAAATCGCAAGCCGAGGTGATCGCCAAACTGGCAGGGGAGGGGACGCGCGTGATTTGCTTCGACCCGGTCAACATCGGCGAGATGCAGCCGTTGTCGATTCCGTATCAGGGGGCAATGATGCTCGCGACCGTCGGCGAGCGGCCGCTGGGAATTCAAGCATTGCAGATTCAAAGCGTCGCGACGCAGATCGGCAAAAAATATGACGCCGAGCACGTCGACATCATCTCGCACGGCCCGCGCACCAGTCTCGCGGCGTTGTGCACGGCGGCGCTCGATGAAACATCGCTCATCGGCGATTTGCACGCAGAAGGTTTGCCGAAGTCGCTCAAGGAGTTTTTGAAGCCCGACGCATCGTACGATAAGACGCCCGAAGTGTATTGCTTCGGATTGTTAGAGCACTTCGACATCGAGACGTTGAGTGCATTGGCGAAGTAGGGTGGGTCGAGCGGAGCTTTGGCCGCGCTGACCCACCGCATGGATGGAATGCCTAATGACGAATGACTAATGTCTAACGAAATCCCAATGACGAATGTCCCAATAATTTCCTTCGGCGTTCCCACATTGAGACATTGGGATTTGGGGTTTCCTTAGTCATTCGGATTTAGGCATTAGTCATTGGACGGTATGGTGGAGCAGCGCGGCCGTTGGCCGCTCGATCCACCCTACAGCAGGAACAAGAACGTCATCAGTCCGAAGATCGGCAGCAGGAAGACGCCGCTGTAGAGCATGTAGCCGAAGAAGCTCGGCATGCGGACGTTGTTCGTCTCGGCGATCGCTTTGACCATGAAATTCGGGCCGTTGCCGATGTAGGTCATCGCTCCCATGAAGACCGCGCCGAGGCTGATCGAGATCAGGTAGGTCGTCAGCACGCCCGCCATCTTGACCCCGTCGGCGGGAATGGTTTTCGCCGTTTCGAAGAAGACGACGTACGTCGGGGCGTTGTCGAGGAAGCTCGACAGCGAACCGGTTCCCCAGAAGAATTTCCACGGCTGATCGAAACCGAGCTCGGGACCGTGCACGTTCAGTATCTGCACCGGAGCCTGCATGCAGATGAAGATGCCCGTGAACAGCGCGGCGACTTCGATGATCGCGCCGTAACTGAAAGAGTTTTGCGATCGAATTTTCGCCGAGGTAAACCAGAGCGACAGCGCGGTAAGTCCCAGCATCAACACTTCGCGAAGATAGAGCGGTGCATGCCAGTGCGTTCCCGGGAACGGCTTTGACGGATCGAGCAAGGCGACGCAGAAAATCACGCCGACCAGCCAGGCGAAGTTGAGCGAACCGCGAACCGCGAACGACTGTCGTTCGGCGGCGCTGACCGTAAAGGCATCGCTTTCTTCCTTCCGCGAGACGATCGAATCGTAGATGAAGTACAAGGCGACCAGCGACAGGTTGGTGAAGAGCCACATCGGCCACAGATTGAGCGTCCACATGAATTCGACGCCGCGAAGATAACCGAGAAACAACGGCGGATCGCCGATCGGCAATAAACATCCGCCGGTGTTGCACACGACGAAGATGAAAAAGACGACGGTGTGAGCGACGTATTTGCGGCGGGCGTTGGCCCGGAGCAGCGGCCGAATGAGCAGCATCGCGGCGCCGGTCGTGCCGATGAAACTGGCGAGCACCGCGCCGATGCCGATGACGCCGGCGTTGAATCTCGAACGGCCGACGAACGACCCTTCGATCGCCACGCCGCCGCTGATGACGTACAGGCTGAACAGCAGCACGATAAAGGGTATGTATTCGACGAGAATCGCGTTCTTGAGCACGGCGGCCGCCGCCGGCCAACCCGCCGCCGAGAGTTCGTGCGTGCCGTGGTCGACGATGCCGTGTCCGTAGGCGAGCGCATAATAGAGCAGCGTCGCTCCCCCCAGACCGGCGGAGACGAGAAATCGATTGCGGTTGTGTTCCCACCAGTGAGCCGTCGAATGAATCAGCGGCAGAATGGCGATGCAGCCCAACAGCAGCGCGAACGGAATCACGCTGTACATGGCGGGCGGAATAACGGCATGATGTTCGGCTTCATGCGCGGGGACGCGATTTTCCCCCTGCAGGGCGTGTTCGATGGCGACGTGCGCGGCGGCCATCGGGGGCACACCGGACTGAAAGATCTGCCAGCCGGAATACGACACGATGAGACAGGCGATCGAAGCGATCACGAACCGGCGCGAGTCGGCCGTCGCGGTCTGCGAATGAAGCGAGTGTTCCATGATTGTTCTTTATCGAAACGTTAGGTTGTGTCAGGATCATTCAGCTCAACTGCAACTGGGGGGGAGAGTCGCTCACGGTGTAATTCCGCTGCGGCGCATCCGCCAGAAATTCCTGGATCAGATTTCCGGCCCAGGTCTGATCCAGCAGACCTTGCTTGATCAATGCCGAGGCGACGGCCTGGGGCGATTCCTGCTGCAACGCAAGCAGGTAGATGACTTGCTCTTCGGAGAGGAGTCCCATGCGGATCGACGTGATGCCGAAGCGGTCGCCATGCGTGTCCTGATCGCCCAGAACTTCTTCCACGTCCTCGGGCGTAAGATAGCCTTCGTTAATGGCGAGCTGGCCGACGTGCGCGTGCTCGGTCTTGCAGCCGAGCAAGGCCCGGGAAATCGTCGGAATATCGAAGATGCTGCGCGAAACCAGCCAGCGGCTGAAACGGGATTGATTGATCCCCTGATACAGCCGGCGTTCTTGTTCGTCGAGCAGACAGCGCAAGCGGACCCGGTTGCGGCCGTCCTGTTTCGCCTCGTACATCGCTTCGTCGGCGGCCGCGATCAGTTGTTCGCATAATCCCTGGGGATCGCGGCTCGAAATCGTGAACGCGGCTCCGAGACTCGCCGTCACCGGGACGACCTTGTCGCCGCAGAGAATGTGTTCCGATTCGATTCGGGCGCGGATGCGTTCGGCGAGTTTTTCGAGTCCTTTTTCGGTCGGTTGACCGACGAGGATCACGAACTCTTCGCCGCCGTAGCGGGCGAGCACGTCGGTGCTGCGCAGGTCTTCTCCCAACAGTTTGGCGATCCGCTGCAGCACGAGGTCGCCGAATTGGTGTCCGAAGGTGTCGTTCAGTTTCTTAAAGTGATCGACGTCGATGAAGATCAATCCGACCGGCATGGCGGTCCGTCCCGACAGATTCACTTCGCGGGCGATCGCCTGGTCGAAGTAGTTGCGATTGTAAACCTTCGTTAAGGCATCGTGCATGACCTGCTTCTGCAGTTCCTGATTGCGCGAGGCTAATTCCTGCTTTTCGCGTTCGATGGCTTCATTTCTCGCGGCGGCTTGCGTGCCCGCGACGTGTTCGCGCATGGCGAGCATCGAGAGCTGTTCGTTGGCCTGGGCCATCAGTTCGGTCGGGTCGCCCAGTTCGCTCATGTCGACGGAGAAGAGTTCGCCGGTGATGTTGATGCGGCCGCTGGCCGTTTCCAGGAGCTCCTGCAGTGCGTCCTCGGCCATGCCGTAGATCGTCTTTGAGATCTCGCGCATCTGGCGGAGCGCCGCCCCCTTGTGGCTGGTGCAGAAATAGTCGCCGATCGCCGCCGTCAGCGCCGATCCGGTCACCAGCTCGTAATGCGATTCATCGTGTTGAGCCTCGATAATTGCCAGCGTCTGATGGTGCGACAGAACGGCGGCGATAAGAGCGTCGGGCATCCGCCAGTTCTTCATCAACTGCACGCCGACGTCGACGTGATTGACGCCGAGCGTCTCTTGTTCGAGTTCGTGCAGTGCGCGGGCGTCTTCGCGGGCTTTTTCGAGCACCGGCAGATACTCGTGCGGAATCGTCTTGAGCATCGCCAGCCGCCCGAGATCCATCAGCAGGCCGACGAGAAAGAACTCCGCTTCGAGTCCCTTGCGGCTCTGCTTGCTCAGCAATTCGGCGACCGCGCCGTGAACGATCGATTGTTTCCAGTATTCCTGATAGTGTTCGGCGAGCGGCCCCTGCGACATCGAGGCGTCGGAGAGGGCGAAACTCATGGCGAGCGACGTGATCATCGTGGTTCCCAGCATCGGAACCGCCCGCTCGATCGACGTCACTTCCGACTTGAAACCGAAGAACGACGAATTGGTCGCCTTAAGAATCTTGGCGGCGATCGCCGGGTCGCTCTTGATGACCTTGACGATATCGCGGATCTCCGTCTCGGGATCCTTGATCAGTTCCAGCAATCGAACGGCAACCGCAGGCAACGTCGGCAACTGGTTGGAGGACCAGATTTTTTTCGGATCGATCATAATGTCATCGCTTTACTATAAGGTTTATCGATAACGCGCGGCGAGATCCTGCGGGCGAACCGCGTGCGGTTCGTGGGAACGGTCTGTCGGAACAGATCTTGTGCGAATCTCATGTGTGCGTTACGGAGTCTCGGGGCGGGTTCTGCCGTTCTCAACGATTTCGGCGCCGAGCGACAGTGACTTGGGGCGAGGCAAATTGGGGGCGGATTTAAACGAGTGCGGCGACGGCGTCGTATGAGCGGCGGTAAACGTCATCTTCATTTTCGAAACATTAGAAACTTTACTGTCGTGTCTTGCGCAGATGTGATCTGATCGTGGGCGGCTGTGGCCGGTGGCTTCGACCGCCCACAGTGAATGCGCGGGCGGAGAACGGCGTTAGACCTGGCAACCGACCCATTTTTCGAGTTTTTCGCGCAATCCATCGGGAGTGAACGGTTTGACGAGATAATCGGAGACGCCGCTTTGAATCGCCGCCACGACGCGGGCGCGTTCGGCTTCGGTGGTGATGATGATGACCGGAATCTCTTGATTGAGCTGACGGATTTCCTTCAACAGCGATAAGCCGTCCATGACGGGCATGTTCCAGTCGCTGAGGACGACGTCGAATTTCGCAGCGCTGAATTTTTCCAGGGCCTGACGGCCGTCTTCGGCTTCGACGACGTCTTCGACGCCGAGTTTGTTCAAGCAGCGTTTCTGGATCGTCCGCATCGTTCCCGAATCGTCGACGAGCAAAACCTTCATCTTCATATCTCCTGTGAATTGATCTCAAAAAACAAATGGAGCGGCGTCGGCCGAGCGACGGTCGACGGAATTTTTTCAGAGGCCGGGATCGTGCATTTCGGTAAAACCGACTTCGATGGCAAAGGGCCCGATTTCGGAGTCGAACAGTATGCAGATGGGCTGCACGTTGGAGGGAAAATAGATGGTGTGATCGACGCCGGAAACGATACTCGGGATGCTCAGCGACGCTTCTAAATGTTCCATCTGCGATTTGGCCTGACCGGCGATCATGTTGGTCACCTCACCCACGGCGTCACAGACGTCCCGATCGATTTCGTCGGCCTTGACTCCGACCAGCCGATTGAGGATTTCCAGAGCGGCCCGTCGCGACAGACTGAGAACGATGGTGCCGGCCGCTTTTCCCGTGATGCCGATCATGGCACTGATTTCGTAACGCGGGATCATCGATTCTTTGATGAAGAGCCCCGATCTCCTCGGCGTGCATTCAAGCATGGTCTGAAAAACCGTACGCGTCGACACCAGAATGGGATTGACGAATTCGGCGGTCAGATCGGCGTGAAGGGAGGGAGCGGTCAACATCTGCTTCCTTTGATGGTACTTATGTGCGGCGAGTGACGGACGTCGGAGCCCCCCGATCTGGTCCATCAGACCGAAATTCGCTCAGACCGGAAACTCTCGCCATCGCTTTCAGCAATTGCAGATTCAAAATAGGACGAATTGGGGCGGTTTTCACCAGACTCTTAGGGAATATAGATCACGCTTTGGCGAAAATTCAGCCGGAAGGCCACGCGAGCAGCGGGAAACCGGAACGAGAAAACGGTTCTTGAGCATTAAACCGTTTATTCCGGCCGCAGAGGAGGTTCACGCGGGGCGAAGAGGATTGCGTAACCGATGCGGTCGAGCCGCTGGAACGGAGGTTGCGGTGCGGAATTAAATCCATTTCCCTGTTTGGAAATCCTAACATAACCTCTGCACTACTAACGAACAAAATTTGCGCACGGCACCTAAACTTTTCGGTGCCGAAAGCGCAAGATCAATTACATTCATAAGTTGCGGGCACGGTCGTCGTGCCTGTGACGTGACACTTCATTCTTGAGTTTTAACTGCGCCAATCTGAGAAAATCTGCGGACAAAGCCAGACGTCAGCCACAGGCATAAGGCAGGTTTCACGCCGAGGCGCGAAGGCGCAAAGTCAATCACAAAAATGGATTGCCAAGTCGACCTCTTCCCCTTTGCGCCTTCGCGTGAGAATAATCGTGCTGGTGCGACCGCAGAAACTTGGGTTGCGGGCCAAGCCCGCGCCAGGCCTCACGATTTATTGCAGACGTTCAGGCATTTTTAACAGGCACAACCGGTTGTGTTAGAGTCTCTTAATCAGATTTTTGATTTTTAACATTTTTTGGGGGTGGTGGATTCCACCAGGCAAATTCGATATCACAAATGTTAGCTTGCTCGCAATTCGTACTGCATTGGCAAAATCGATCTCAAAGCAAACGCCTCGTCCCGTTTCGGCGTATGACGCATTGAGCACGATCGCAAGCGCCTCCCACTGCGGTTGAACTCCGTTTTTCCATCGATCTCGATGAGGGAAGAAGTCCATGTTTCAGGAGCCGAACTTCATGCCGCGGGCCCAAAACGAAATCATTCGACTCGGTCTGGTCGATTCTCAACAGATTCTGTTGGAGTCGCTGTGTCACCGATTTAATGAATTCTCCGACATGCAGGTGGCGATGACGGCGACGGCGGCAGAGACGGCCGTGCCGCTGATCGGCGAAACCGCTCCGGATATTCTGTTGCTGGACGTGGACCTGCCGGACCAGAACGGTTTTGAAGTTCTGGAAGCGATTCGCCAGGAATCGCCTCTCACGCGGGTGATTCTGCTCACCGACTTTGTTTCCGACATTTTCATCGAGCAGGCGTTGCGCCACGACGTGAAGTGTTATCTCACGAAAAGCGTTCCGTTCGATCAACTCGTCCAATGCATTCGGCGCGTGAGGGAAGGACATGTCTTCTTCTGCGACGAGGTGAACGACCGCCTGGAATTCAATCCGCACATCGGCAAACCGACGGTCAAATCGCGTAACGCCATCGTCTCGCTGACGAATCGGCAGCTCGAAGTTCTTCGCTATCTGGCTTTGGGAGCGAGCGTGAAAGAAGTGGCGACCAGCATGCAGATCTCCGAAAAAACGGTCGACAGCCACAAATATCGGATCATGCAGAAACTCGGCATCCACGACCGCGTCCATCTGGCGCGCTTCGCCATCCGCGAAGGTCTGGTGATGCCGTAACGCGGCCGCCAAGCCGGCGTGCGGACGTTACCGTTCCGGCTCGACGATTTGGCGCAGGTATACGGCGAGTTCCATCTCGAGTTTCAGCAAGCGATGCCAATTTGCCTCGTCGACGGTCATCGACTTCAGCCGTTCGTCGGAGCGAGCCGCCGGGAGGTTCGCGCCCGGCGATTTTTCCCCGGCGGCTTCCAAGACCGATCGCAGTTGATCGTGCAAGTAGGCCAATACGTCGGAGACCTGTGCGCGTTGCACGGGGAATAACGTTTCGGGCAACGGCGGCGGCCCCTGGGGAAACAGCGGGATCTCCTCGTCGTCGAACGATTCTTCGGCGCGGGTGACTTTGGGACGGCCCGCTCGCCCCAACTCCGTCCCCGCGGAGTGCGAGAGCGCCTGCCCCGCGTCTTCGCTGTCGGCCGCCGATAAGCTGGCATGAAGCCGGGCGATTTCTTCGGCGCTGCCATAGACGAGCAGACAGCGCCCGATCAACAGCAAATCGCCGATTTGCAGCACGCGCATTTGCACGGGATGACCGTTGACCCGGGTTCCGTTCGTGCTTTCGAGATCGGTGAGGATAATGCTCGAACCGTCTTCCTGAATCTTGGCATGAAAACGGCTGACGCGCTCGTCGTTCAGGCGGATCGAGTTTTCGTCTTCGCGGCCGATCGTCACGGGAGTCGCCAGGTCGGAAAACGTGCGCCCTCGCTCCATTCCCTCCAGAACCTGTAAGGTGATTGTTGCCATTGTTGTGTGATGTTCATCCGCAGCAAACGCATGTGCCGGCTCGGCAATCGTCGTCAGTTAAAGACTCTCGGAAATCCTAACATAACCTCGGTGCCGCGCGATTTATTGCCAACGTTCGGGCGTTTTCGAGAAGCACAACCGGTTATGTTAGAGTCCCTAATACAACCTGCCGCGACTGCTAAAAGTACGTCGACGTTTGCTGAAAAATCGCGATGCCTGGCGCGGGCTTGGCCCGCAACCCAAGCCTCTGGGGCGAAATCGGCAAGATGATTGTCACGCAAAGGCGCGAAGGCGCAAAGTCAGCCAGAAAAATGCATTGCCAAGTCGACCTCTTCCCCTTTGCG
>JBBECD010000158.1:0-20605 GCA_040881995.1 Planctomycetaceae bacterium | reverse complement strand
ATATTGTAAGTCGCCAGTTATACCATACTACCCAGTATCGCGCAATCGCCCTGGGCTCGACACTCTGCAACTGGCGTGGTTCATGGAGAATAAGATTCTTTATATCACCACCAAACTCAAAGCCGATGAAGTGATGGAAACTGTTCCGCATAATCTCGCCGAGTTTTTCGACAACGGCTTCAAACCGGAAGCGATGACGCAGACCATCATGATGGAAACCAGCGGGTTGTGGGAAGAAGATGGCGACGGCGAGGGACATCTGATTCTCTTGGGGGACGTCGTCTTCCTGCGTCAGACCCAAGCGGTGCATCGCGAAGTCGAAGGTCTGCTGGCGGCACTCCGCAATCACGGCCGGCAAACATTTACACTCGAGCCGGTCCAACACGAAACGCTGCGACAGAATCTCGAAAAACTCGTCTCCGTCGACGACAAAGACACCGCTCTGTACGTGGCGGTGCGCGAAGCCGCCAGGCAAGCCGACGTCGACATTCGCCTCGACATGGCGACGCTGGCCAATGGAGGCATCAGCGAACGCGAGCCGGTCACCTTTCGTCTGGCCGATCAGCCCCTCAGCATCGTACTGACGGCGATGCTGGCGAAGCATCAATTGACGTACTTGCTGCAAGACGGCGTGATCGTGATCACCACGAAACTCAATGCGGAAGAAACGATGAAGACCGCTGTGTACGACGTGCGCGATCTCAGTCGCAACGACGTCGAAGCCGTTGCGCTGCGACGGGCCGTGTTCAGTCAGACGCAAGGTTTATGGGAGGAGGAGGGAAGCGGCGAGGGGACAATCACCTTCGCCAAATCGGGGGCGATGGTGGTCCGCCAGACCGAAAAAGTTCACGCCGAGTTGTTAACGCTGCTGGAAAACTACCGCGCGGCACTCAAGGTTTCAAAGCCCCGCGACCGCGATGAAGTCGATCGCCAGGAGATTCTGACATTGTATTATCGCCTGCCGACGTTGATGGTCGGCGATTTGGAAATTCTCATCAGAAAAACCATCGCCCCCGATTCGTGGCAAGACATCGAGCAACCGCAGGGAATCGGTTCAATCGCGATTGCGAAGTCCTTGCCGGAGATGCACGACAATGGGAGCGCTCCGTATCTTGATTATTCGGTGATGATTATCAAGCAAACGCGCGAGAACCACGAAAAGATCGTGCTGTTGAACCAGAAAGTTCAATACGGCGACTATCTGACCACCCCCTTCAGCAAAGGAGGCATGGGCATGGGTGGAATGGGCGGAGGCGGTTTCGGCGGCGGAATGTTCTCGCTTCCGGCGAAACCCGACAAGTAACACCAGGAGATTCGGCGAACGGTTTCCGTAGCGGAGCGCTTTCTTTCCTTCTTTTAGCCCCCGGCGAGTCGCCGGGGGTTTGAAACGCGGTCGAACCCCCGGTCATTGACCGGGGGCTAAAAGACGCAGCGGAGCTGCGAAGACGTGCGTTCCCAAGCGGAGCATGGGAACGAGGGACATGTCTTTTTCGGACTCATCCCTCATCCCTCATCCTTTGTCTTCCCCCCTCTCCCAGACCGCCCGCAAACTTTGCCCGCTTCGCCCGACCGATCCGAACGAATCAAACGGCATCGTCCGCATGTCGCGCACTCTTGCGGCTTAACTTGGTAAGGATTTACGGCGGATAACGGTGCTGCTTTAGACGCCGGTTGTAACAGTCCGATATGGTGGGAGCAGGGAATGGAATCTCTCGACACGAATCAGGAAACTGTGGAACAGGCAACCATGAATTCTCCCGAAAACGACCGCACGCAACAGCAGGAAATCGCCGGGCTCCGTCAGGAAGTCGCCAGTCTGCAGCAGCAACTGATGCAGGCCCAGAAACTCAGCGCGGTCGGCGCCCTCTCGGCGTCGATCACTCACGAGTTTAACAATATTCTGACGACGGTGATCAATTACGCCAAACTCGGCATGAGGCAGAAAGACCCCGCCAGCCGCGAAAAAGCGTTCGACAAAATTCTCGCCGCCGGACAACGGGCCTCGAAGATTACCACCGGTATGTTGTCGTTCGCCCGTCACGGCGGCGACCGGCAGGAACCGACCGATCTGACGGCTCTGGTGCACAGCGTACTCGTGCTCGTCGAAAAAGACTTGCAGATGCACCGGGTGCGCTGCGAGACGAATATCGAAGGGCAGCCGTACGCCGTGCTGAATGCGACTCAGATACAGCAGGTGCTGCTCAACCTCATCGTGAATGCCCGGCAGGCGATGACCGCCGGCGGAAATCTGACGATCTCGGTCAAAGGGAACGCCGAAACGGGCTTCGCCGAAATCGCCGTCCGCGACACGGGGAACGGCATACCCGCCGACAAACTCCGTCACATTTTCGATCGTTTCTACACGACGAAGACGGCCGACCAGCACGGCCAGGGAGGCACCGGCCTCGGTCTGGCACTCGCCCGCGAAGTGATCGAATCGCACAAAGGCCGCGTTCGCGTCGAGAGCACGATCGGCAAAGGGACGACCTTCACGCTCAAACTGCCGCTCGCCTCGCCCCCGTCGCTGCTGATGTCGAAACCGGCGGCGGCGAAGACGCCAGTCGCGCCATTAGCGGATACGGTAAAAGTAGGCTAAGAAATGCTAACATAACCTCTGTCCCTCACGATTTATTGCATACGTTCAAGCGTTTTCGAGAAGCACAACCGGTTGTGTTAGCGTCTCTAAGAACCTCCTCGTTGCCAAGCTCCCGCTTGGCAACGCAAGTCTTCGCAGCTCCGCTGCGTCTTTTAGCCCCCGGTCAATGACCGGGGGGATTTCACCGTGAACGATACCCCCGGCGACTCGCCGGGGGCTAAAAAGATGCTCCCGTTGGCAAAGCCTATGCGTCGCGGCTAACCTCTCGTCTCTTTTACGGTAGATCCCACCCTCCCAAGTCGTGATAATAGAGATTCCCGGAAACCTGTGATGCCTCGTCATCGCGGCACCCGTTGAATTCTACGTCGTGGAGGCCGTGAACATGCTTTGGATGGTGCAGCGGATTTCGTATTGCTCCTTATCATTTTCGATTATCTTTGCCTCATCAGCGGCCGCGGATGACCTTCCGCCAGAGATCGAATTCAATCGCGACATCCGCCCGCTGTTGCATTGAACTGTTATTGGATGACTGGAATTTTGCGATCTCCCATGCTCATCGACATCCACGGACACCTGCTCGACCTCGCCTTCCGGACCGGCAAACCGTTGAATGCTTCGCTGGATGGCAACACGGATGTTCCTCTTCTGCGCCAGGGAGGGGTGACCGGACAGTTGTGCCCGATCTGGACTCCCGACGTCGTCTTGAGCGGTCCGCATTCGCATTCCGTCGATTCGCCGTTCGCGTCGTTACTTGCCGTGCTGGATTATCTTCACAAGGAACTGGACGAGCCCGCGGGGGATGATGTTCTGCTGGCATTGAATGCCGCCGATTTTCGCCAGGCCGAAGCGACCGGACGGGTGGCCGTCATGGCGGGCATGGAAGGGACGGATGCTCTCGGCGACGATCCGGAAAAGCTGCAGCTCTTCCACCGGCTTGGTCTGCGGCATGTCTGCCTCGTCCACGAGCACATCAATTCGTTCGGTGCCGCGTCACAGGTCTGGGAACGCGGCACCATGCGGCGTTTCGATCCCGCTCGCGATCCCGCAGGTCGTCTCACCGACGTCGGCCGCGAACTCATCGCCGAAATGCAACGGCTGGGAATTCTCATCGACCTCACCCATCTTGTGGAGCCGGCGTTCTGGAACGTGTTGGAAATCGTTCATGGGCCGGTGCTGGTATCGCATGGGGGTGCGCGCGGGGTGACCGATTCTATCCGCTATTTGACGGACGAGCAGATTCGCGCGATCGCCGCCACGGGGGGACTCATCGGAGCGTCGCCGTCGCCGCTCGGACCGTCTCGCGAGCAACCGGGCCTGCCGCTGCTGCTCGATACCATCGATTACCTCGTGAAGCTCGTGGGTACGGCCCACGTTGCCATCGGCACCGATTTCAAAGATCAGCCGGGTTATTATCCCCCCGGTTTTGCCAACAGCGGCGAAACCTCGGGTCTTATTCGCGGACTCGAGCAGCGAGGTTACAATCAAACATCGATCGACGACATTTGCGGAGAGAATTTCGTGCGCATCGTCGAGCAGGTGCTGGCGTAACCGCATCGATCGCCGTCCCGACCGACAAACGAAATATGACGGACCTGCAAGTCCATCAATGAGATTACCGGCCGACCTTTTCGAGCGGTCTCGCTTGCCGTTCGTCGGCAATCGCCTCATCGGTTGCGCGGTCGACCTGCGCGGCTTCCGACAACTCTCGAACCTGCGTCAACAGCCGTTCTTCGATCGTTGATGCCGCCGAGACAATTTCATCGTGCACGGTCACCGGTTTGCGAAAGGTACTATAGATGAAGACCGGCATGCCGCAGAAGCGGTCGCGTGTGTCGTGCTCGGCGACTTCGAGTCCGCATTGTTTTGCCAGATAAGTTAACGTGCGGGGAGATTGATAAATCGTGTCGCCGAACGCCTTCGGCAGTTTTTTGCCGGTAAGCCGGTAGATCCAGGTGTTGGCGATACTTCGGAGCGAATAACAGGCCCTCTGCCACTTTCGCGACTGGCTGAGGATCAACCAGTAATATCCGACGCCGTGCGTCGAGAGATAACAGACTCCGCCCGGTTTAAGCACGCGGGCGATTTCGCGCACGGCCTGACCGTCGTTTGTGTACGGAAGCGCGACTTGGGAAATCACGCCGTCGAAACTGGCATCGGCAAACGGCAGATGCTCCGCGTAACCCTGATGCACGCTGAAACCCAACCGACGGCCGCGCTCCACACACTCGGCGAACGGGTCGAGACCCACCGGCGTGCAACCCAGATCGGCCAGGCGTTGCAGTTCGCGGCCGTAGCCGCAACCGACGTCGAGGACCGTCATTCCCGCGCGAAATTCCGTCAGATTTAAGTCACGTAATCTGTGAAGCGACATGCCCGGGTTCCAGGAAAAATCGAGACGCCGAAACAGTGCGCCGGAGATCTCTCTGCGAACCGTCCCGGCGGCAGCAAGGCCACATTGAGCCGTAAACCGATCGATGAAGAGTACCTTAAGATTTGCGACCGGATTCCGAAAACGAGCTTTTTTCGATGCCTTTTTGCGGAATCAGGCGAATGTAACGCCGTGTACACCGCCGCGTTCAGACAATTCGCCGCACGATACTCCTCATGCGGCGATGCGGCCCTCGTCAAGCCGAATCACGCGCTGCGCCAGATGCGCGACCTCGTCGACGTCGTGGCTGACGAGCAAGGTCGGTATCTGATATTCCGCAATGATGTGCGACAGATCGTTACGGATGCGCTGTTTCAAGTCGGCGTGCAAACCGGTGAGGGGCTCGTCCATCAACAGCAGATCGGGACCGCGGAGAATGGCTCGGCCCAAAGCCGTTCGTTGCCGTTCGCCGCCGCTCAGCGTCATCGGCCGGCGGTTGAGCAGCGGGCCGAGTTCGAGCATCTCGACGACTCGCGTAAATTCAAACTTTCGCGGGGGCCGGCGCTTCATGCCGTATTGCAGATTGTCTTTGACGCTCAGATGCGGAAACAGCAGGTGATCCTGCAGCACCAGCCCGACGCGGCGCTGCTCGGGCGCGAGACAAATCTTCTTTTTCGTGTCGACGAGCAGATGTGCGCCGCAGCGGATCGTACCAGCGTCGGGTCTGATCAAACCGGCGATGATCGCCAGCACGGTGCTCTTCCCGCTCCCCGACGGCCCGCACAACGCCGTGACGGTCTCGGACGTCTCGAATTCGACATCGAGCATGAATCCATCGGCATAACGGTGTCGAGATTGAAAGTGGAGAATGCTCATGAGTTTCATACGACGTACAACCGCTTTTTGCCGCGGCGTTCCCAGAGTTCGCCGGCGAGCAACGCCACGGCGGAGATGAGCACCGACACCAATACCAGCTTATACGATCGTTCCCACCCGCCGGGGACTTCGAGTTGATTGTAGATAAAGAGCGGGATCGTCCGCGTCTCGCCGGGAATATTACCGGCGAGCATGATCGTCGCCCCGAATTCGCCGATGCAGCGGGCAAACGCCAGCACCGAGCCGGCGATGATTCCCGGCCGGGCCAAAGGCAGCGTCACCGACCAGAACGCATCGCCGCGGCGTGCGCCGAGCGAGCGGGCCATCTGTTCCCAGCGCGGGTCGATGGCGGCGAACGACAGCCGAATGGCGCGGACCATCAGCGGAAACGCCACGACGGCGGAGGCGATCGCGGCCCCTTTCCAATCGAACACCAGCCGCAGACCAAATGCCTGTTCGAGCCAGCCGCCGACGAGGCCCTGCCTTCCAAGCAGCATCAGCAACAGAAACCCGGTCACGACCGGAGGCAACACGAGCGGCAGCATCACGATCAATTCGACGACGATCTTTCCGGGGAACTCCTTCTTCGCCAGCAGCCAGCCGACGACAATGCCGAACGGCAGACTGACAGACACCGCCGTCAGCGCAATCTGCACGCTGAGTTTGAGGGCGTCCCATTCGGCGGGGTTTAATCCCATGACGCTGTCGGTCCTCGGTTAATCGTAATTCTTGCCGGCAAATGTAGGAGTACGTCAGGCCGGCACGTCGTCGACGAACGGCTTTTTCGACTGCGTGATCTTACACAGATAAATTCCGAATTCGTACAGCAACAGCAGCGGAATCATCATCATCGTCATGCTCGCCGGATCGCCCGACGGCGTCAGAAACATCGAGGCGACGGCAATCGCCAGAATGGCAATCCGCCGCTTTTCGCGGTAGGCCTGCACGTCGAAGATCGAAATGCGTTCGAGGAACAACATCACCAGCGGCAACTGAAAACTGAGCCCGAACATCGCCGGAAACAAAATCGCGAACGTGATCCACTCCGAGAGCCGAATCTGCGGCGTGACTCCCAGCATCCGGTTGTATTCCAACAGGAACGAGAGCATCAGCGGGAAGACAGCATAGTAACAAAAGAGCGCACCCGTAATAAACAGGCCCAGGCTCATCGGCAGATAAATCTTCACGTAACCCCGCTCGTGCGGATACAAGCCGACGGCGACGAACAACCAGATCTGGTAGAATAGCCACGGGCTCGAGAGAATCAGACCGGCCACGAACGAGACCTTCAAGTACGTCATGAACGCTTCTTCGACCGTCAGCGTCACCGGCTTGAGCTGTTCGGCCCGCAGATTTTCGGTGTCGATCTGCAGCATCTCGATCTCCCGTTGCAGAGTGGCGAGAACCGGCGACCGCACGATCAGCGGGACGGTCTTCCCTTTCAGCGACGCGGGATCGGGAAGTTCGATGCTGTCACCGAGTACCCGCTTCAGCGATCCGATCAGGAGATCGGCGGGCAACGTCAATTCAATCAAATCCTTGTCCACCGATGGCGTCGGTTCGCCGGGTTCGCCGTCAGCCGGTGTTATGCCGCCGCGCGGCGTTGAATCGGTTCCGGTCTTGTCATCAGCGGGAATGGCATCGATCGCGGGAACGTCCTCGTCGGACGAGAAGTACGACGAAACGTAATCCCAGATGTCGAATCCGCTGAGATCGTCTTGCTGAGCCGCGGCGGGGACGGCGTAGGCCTTGAGCGCATCGTCGATCGGCTGGCGGATGAAGGCGATGATCTCGTGACCGAATATCAACGCGAGGATCACGCCGATCACCAGGCCGAATAATCCTCGGATGATGTGCACCCGGAGCACCTCGAGGTGTTCTCCGAAAGTCATCGATGTGTCATCAAACAGGTCTTTGGATTGAGGCATGACTGTCACCCTGAACGACTAACGGATCGATCGAAGGCCGAATCGACGTGGTAAGAGGCCGAGGCTTTTCTCCGCAAACGGGAGGCAGGCGCTCGGTTCGTCCGATCGGCCTTGAAACGATATTACGGCGGGTTTTCGGCGTCGGCGTGAGGAACTGCGAGCCCGTCCCGGCACCGTTGAGCCGGCAAAGGACGCTCTGCGGGCGCAGAGTGCGGACCCTGGTCGGGAACGGGGAACTTGTCGGCGGGGAAAAACTCACGACCCTCAGATCGAACCGGAAACCCAAAAAGTATTGTGTGCAGAAGAGTCTGTACTGATTTGCGATCGAGATCGCAAGGGAGGGAACGGCGGTCTGAAGGCCGCTCCCGATCGACGCTTCTGATCACAACGGAACCCGACCTTTCGGGTTTCCACTCGGTTCGCCCGCTGACGATGGAGCAGGAAGGGTGAGCGGAATCACATCTATAGATTGTAAGTAACCCCAGACGGGTGTCAATCATAAAGGGATGAGGGATGAGGGATGAAGGATGAGTCAGACGCAAGCGGTGATCCATCAATCCCCCACTCCCCCATTCCCGCCTCTACCCCTCGTCCTCCTCTTCCTCTTCCTCGTCCTCGTCTTCCAGTTCGTTTTCGTCGAAGACGATTTCTTTGGCTTTGAGTTTTTCTTCCTTGCGCTTCCGCCTGGCATCGTCGCGTTGGCGTTGTTTCTCGCTTTTCGAGACGAATTTGGTCTCTTTCTTCATCGAAATCAGGTCGAGTTCCCGCTTGAAAACCGCCGTGAGCAGGCCGATGCCGCGCATATTGAACACCACGAAAAACCCGTAATAGATCGCGCTGACCATCCAGATGCCGAGCGGCACGAACGTCACCGTCTCGTCGATTGTCGCAGGTTCTTGCGCTTTCAGCCTGTCGGCGAGTTCCAGCAGTTCCTTCTGTTCGTCGGTTTTTTCCAATTTCGACGCACTCATTTCTTCGGAGATCATCTTGCCCCAGGCGATTTCGGTGTTTCGATTGACGTTGGAGAAAAACTGTTCGACGTCGTCGAAGTACAGAAATCCCATCACGCCCCACAACGCCAGCAGAGGAATACCGGTCAGCAGGGCCCAAAACGCCCAATGCAGGCAGGCTTTCGCGTTACGAAAAAAGAGGGGAAGAATCTTGTGCGGCAACCAGCCCGGATACGTCACCGGCATCGACATATGAGCCATGACGATGGGAAACATCGGCAGCGCCAGCAAAACACCGGCCGCGACGACAATGGCACAGATTGCCGGATCCATATCGGCAAAATACCACATCCCCCCCGCGGCCGCCCAGAACGGCAGCAGGAATACGAATTGCCAGGCGAGAAACTTAATTCCCAACGCTCCGCAGAGAAAGAAATCGAAATTCACTTTTTTGAGAACGTCCTGCTTTTCGAGCGTCGCGTGCACGACGACCGTCGTGAGAAACCACGTCCAACCGGGCGTCACCATCGCCGCTACGAAGGCCCACGCCCCCCAGAACACTTTGGGCGGAGTGTTCGTGCACCACAACAGCATGAAGAAGAAAAAGAAACACAAATTCGACGTCACCAGCATGTAAGCCGACGTTCGCAGGCCGAACATGGCGTTGTCTTGAACGTACTTGATCGAACTCTGCCGCAAGTTCTTGTGAAACAGATCGGGATCGACCCCTTTGAGTTTCTTAATCCGCTCGAATTTTTTCGAGAGTTTCCCCGTCTCTTGATCGACGCCGCATTTCTCGCAAACCACCGGTCCCGTCGGTGCGTCTTCGTCGTCTTCATCGATGTAAGGCAGCTCGGCATGGCAGTTCACGCAGAATTTCACCTGCTCATCTTCGATTTTACTCAAATCGATCTTCAGAAGATGATCTTCGGGACTCTGCGACTTGGCCGGAGGCTTCGGTTTCGCCTTCGTCGCCGAAGGGGCGGCCACGCGGATTTTTTCCTGACAATCGGGACAGCGAATCGCCTTGCCGATCGCGGCATCCGGAGCGGCGATCACTTTTTGACAGTTCGGACAGCGGACTTTAACCGGCATCGAAATCTCCTGAGGTCGTAACGATAAGGCCAGCCGCCGCGACGCGAACGCGCGAGGGCTCGGAACCTTCAATTTACCAAGTTTCCGTTCAGATTCATCTCTAAAACCAATTTTTGTTCCGGCGTTTTTGTGCCGTCCGTCGGCGGAATGACGCGGGAAAGGTCAAAGTTCCGCGGAACCTTAAGTTCAGGTGAACTGGGTAAGAACTAACGATTTTGTCGATTATACATCGAGCGACCGATTGGTTCACACCGATGAATGGATATGCGATGGCAGTCGTTCGACGGCCGGCTCGTTCATGCCGCCATTATACGCGGGCCGGGGCGTGATTTCCGGCGCGTCATCGGCACGTAACCGGCCAATTCGTCAGCCGTTCCAGTTCGTTTCCTGTGGATTCCCCCGCACAAGACCTCTCTGTTGAACACGAAATCTCATGATGACATCAGACTTATTCGGTGAACTGAGAAACCGGCGTTGGGTCCGGTCGCTGACCATGCTGGTCTGCCTGCTTTCGTGCCTGCCGGGTTGCTCGCGCCAGTTCTGGCGTCGACAGGCCGACATGGATTCGTACGACGTCATTGAAGAGCGGCAGTGCGACGATCGCTGGTATCTCCCCCGCATCAATATCGAACCCGATCCCCGCAGCCGTTTCTACGATCCGTACGCGCTCGACAAGGGGCCGCTGCCTCCCGACGACCCCGCGGCCCACGAATACATGCATCACGTCAGCACGTGGATTCCCGGCTACAAAAGCTGGCACGAGTTCGGCCAGGCCTTCAGCGTCGAGAACCCGCAATGGTACGATTCGTTCGAGATGGTTCCCGTAAAGCACGTCTACCGCGAATATGCAGCCAGCGGCGCCGATGAAAGCGGCACAATTCACCTGGCTTCTTACACCGACGACGCAACCGCCGAGGATGGAACCGGCGAACCGGCGGAAGACGGCGAGAACGCCGATGCCTCGACCGGAGCGGGGGATGACGACGCGGAGGAGGGCGAAATTGACGGAATCAACCCGGAGAACGTCTATGTGCGTCCCGAGATTCAAAACATGACGTTGCAGCAGGCGATCGAACTCTCGCAGATCCACAGCCGCGATTATCAGACGCAAATCGAGAACGTTTTTCTCGACGCGCTCGATTTGACGCTCGATCGCTTTCAGTTCGACGTGCGCTATTTGCCCCTGCCCGGGATCGGTCTGGATCACTCGATGGATGGCAACGGTCAAAACAGCGGCTTGGGAATGAACGCCGTCGGCGGGATTCGTCAGGCACTTCCCGCAGGCGGAGAATGGGCCGTCCAACTGGCCAACAATACGCTGTGGCTCTTCTCGGGCGACAATCAGACCTCGACGTCGAGTCTGTTGTCGTATTCGATCGTGCAACCGCTGATGCAGGGCGCGGGGCGAAAAGTCGTGCTGGCGAGTCTGACGCAGCAGGAAAGGAATCTTTTATACGGCGTGCGTCTGTTGGCCCGCTTCCGCCAGACCTTCTTTAACGGGGTGGTGTCCAGTTATCTTGGGCTGTTGCAGACGCGGCAGGGGATTATCAACACGCAAAACAACATCACCCAAACTGAAACGCAGCTCGAACGCTCGCGCGTGTTGGAGTCGATGCTTCCTCCGGATGTCTCGGAACCGCTCGACGTGCTCCCCGAAGGAGTGGTGATTCCCCCCGAACTCGCGCCGAAAGTCTCGTACAACGACGTAAGCGGATTGCTGAGGATAAGCCGCACGATCACGGATGCCGAAATCGGCCAGTTGCGGTTGCTGAGTGACGATGCCGCTTTCCAGAAGGCGATCAATGACATTATCGATAATCTCAATGCGGTCACCAACACATTGACCATCGTTCAGTTGGAAACGCAGCTCGCCAATTCGCGCAATGGTTTGCTGAGTGCGGAAGTCGGCTATCAGAATGCGCTCGATTCCTACAAGTTACAGTTGGGGCTTCCTCCGGACATGGTCTTGACGCTCGACGAATCGTTTCTCGCGCCGTTTCAGTTGATCGATAACCGGTTGTTTGCGCTGGAAAGGGACGTGAACGATTTCGTCATGGTCTCGGGCGCACTTGATGAGACTGACCCCTCTCTGGCAAATCTGCGCGACGTGAGTCAACGGCTTCGAGATTTGATCACCCAGGTCAAGGAGGAGGGCATGGATCTGGTTCTGCGCGACAAACAGCGGTTTTTACAGGTCCAGGACCACATTCTCGCCGACAAGGATCCCGAAGACAAAGCGCGCCTGCTGTTCGATCTCGATCGCGATCAGCGCATTCTTACGAGCACACAGCAGGATCTCGAAGAAATCGAACGCGTCTGGCAACTGCTGGACGAACATCTCGCCGACGACATGCTGCCGCAGAACCAACGCCAGGTCGAGGCCCGGGTAATCGCCGACCTGCGCGAAGACCTCCTCAAGGTGACGCAAAACCTGCAGGTGATTTTGGTCGGGATCCGCGTGGAAATGATCGAACTGAATCCGTTTGATATGGATCTGGAAGAAGCGATCGAATACGCCATTGAAAATCGCCTCGACCTGATGAATGCCCGCGCGGCGGTCATGGATGCGCGGCGGGCGGTCGAGGTCGCCGCCAACCAGCTCGAAGCGGTGCTCGACGTCGTCGTGGAAGGAGACATCGGCACGCCGGCGGGGACGAGGCCTTTCGATTTTCGCGCGATGCGGAGCACGTTTCGGACGGGGCTGCAGTTCACAACTCCCGTCAATCAGATCTCGCAGCGCAACGCGTACCGGGCTTCGCTGATTGCCTACCAACGGGCTCGGCGCGCCTACATGCTGGCGGAGGATTCAGTTAAAATTCAGGTTCGAGCCGATTGGCGGCAACTGAAGGTTCAGAAAAAGAACTTCGAACTTCGACGCCGAGCCATCCGCTCTTCGGCGATCCAATATGACATAACTGCTGGAGAAGTCTTGGCTCAGGCGCAAGGCGGAGGTCAAGGCGGGGGTCAGCAAAATCTGGGCTTGAACCTGCTCAACGCATTAAACAACTTGTTGGAAAGCCAGAATGCGTTCATCGGAATTTGGGTGAATTACGAACGGAATCGGCTTAACTTTTACCAGGATATCGGTATGATGGAGATAGATTCCCAAGGGGTCTGGGATGATGCCTACTATCAAAACTGGTTGCGGACCGGAACGCCGGTCATCAGCACAACCAGCACTCCATCAACACCGCAGGGAGCCCGCCGTGTCCTACCAAACGATCTCCACGGAAGAGAGAACGAAAACGCCGACGATCGACAGCCGCCTGTCGAACGATCAGGAATTGTTCTCGCATCTCGACAAACGGAACAACGGAAAACCGAAATCGCGCCGCAAGGGCTTGAAGAAAATCGCCAGCCCGTGGGTGATCGTTCCGGCCTTGGTGGCGCTGGCGGGGCTGTACGCCCTTCCGCAAGAATGGACGTCCCTTAAGGGGAATCCCTCCATCCCCTCCGATCTCGTCACCGAGAGCGTCAAGCGCGGCCCGTTCAAGGTCTCGGTCGTCGAAAAAGGGACGATCGACAGCTCGCGCAACACGACGCTCACGAGTTCCGTCGAGGGAAGCACGACGATCATCAGCATCGTCCCCGAAGGTTCGCTCGTCAAAGCCGGGGACATCGTCTGCGAACTCGACTCGTCGGCCCTGCAGGACAAAGCCCGGCAGCAGGAGATTCAGGTCACTCAGGCCGACGCTGCTCTGGCCAAGGCCGAGGAAGATCGAAAAATCCAGGTTCTCCAGAACGAGAGCGATATCGCAAAAGCCCAATTGGATATAGAGTTTGTCGAATTGGATTTTGTAAAATTCGATGAGGGCGAAAATAAGCAAAAGATCAGCGAACTCAAAGGAATGGCGGCCCTCAAGGAAGAAGACTTGAAAAAGGCCGAAGAAAAATATGCGTTTTCCAAGGGGACGGCGAAGAAGGGTTACATCACTCAAAACCAACTCGAAGCGGACCGCATCTCCGTGCAAAAAGCCCAACACGAACTCAATTCGGCCAAAGGGCAGTTGCGAGTTTACGAAGACTTCCAACAGAAGCGTCTCAGGGTCGAACTGGAAGAGAATCGGAAGGAATTCAAACGCCAAATCGAGCGAGTAAAAGCGAAAAACAACGCTGCGATGGCAACGGCAGATGCCGAGGTGGCGAAGAACAAACTGACCGCCGTCGTAGAAAAGGATAAGATGGAGCGCTGGCAAAAACAAATCGCCGCCTGCGTACTACGGGCGCCCAACGACGGCGAAGTGGTTTACGCCAACGAAGACAGCGGGCGGCGCGGTAACGGCGAACGGGTCATCGAGGAGGGGGCCACCGTTCACGAACGGCAGGCCATCATTAAGCTTCCCGATAACTCGCACATGAAAGTCGATTCCAAAATCCACGAATCCCGTATCAGCCAGGTGCGGACCGGACTCGCCGTTTCCGTCTCCGTCGACGCCATTCCCGGCGTGCTCTACCGCGGCGTCGTCGAATCGGTCTCGTCGGTTCCGCTCTCCGGCAACTGGATGCAGCAGGATCTAAAGGAATACGAATGCAACATCACTATTACCGATAAAGATCCCGAAAAAGTCAAAGCGCTGAAATCGGGGATGACGGCGAAGGTCGAAATTCTCGTCAATTCCCGTTCCGACGTTTTACAGGCCCCGGTGCAAGCCGTCGTGCAGATCGGCGAGGAGCGTTATGCCTTCGTGGCGACCCCCGAAAACATCGAGCGCCGCACGTTGAAAATGGGGCAGACCAACGACGTGACGGTGGAAATTCTCGACGGCGTCAAGGAAGGCGAACGCGTCGTGTTGAATCCTCGCACCGCCTTTGCCAAAGAAATTCTGGAACTCGAAGCGCAGGCTAAGGCTGAAAAAGCCGAGGAAACAGAAGAAGCCGAGGCCGCGCCGGCAGCCGACATCCCCGCTCCGCCAGGTGATGCCCCCAAACAAGGCGGGGGCAACCGACAACGCCGACGCGGCGGCGAAGGCGGCGGAGCGGTCGGCGGCGGAGCGGCAACCGGTGCAAATGCAGGACCGGGAGCGCCCGGGGCCGCCGGCGGTCAACGCCCGGCATTCGATCCCGCGGCGATCTTCGCGCGTCTCGACAAAAACAGCGACGGCAGCCTGACGCAGGACGAAGTGCAAGGTCCGATGGCGGATCGATTCTCCACCATCGACGCCGATTCCGATGGCAAGATCACCCCGGAAGAAATGAATAAAGCCATGGAAGCCTTCCGCGGCGGTCAGGGGGGCGAAGGGGGAGAACGCTCCGGTCGCCGAAACCGGTCGAGCGACGGGGAATAGTCGTTATGAAACCGGCGGCCCAACTGGTCGATCTCCACAAGCATTATTATCTTGCCGGTGGAACCGTACGTGCCCTCAACGGTGTGAACATCGCCTTCCCCGAAGGCGACTTCGTCGCCGTCATGGGCTCGTCCGGCAGCGGCAAGAGCACGCTGCTTAATGTGCTCGGCGGTCTCGACCGCCCCACGGCGGGGAAATACATTCTCTCCGGTCAGGATGTGTCGGAACTCTCGGACGACGATCTGTCGTACGCCCGCAATCAACTGATCGGCTTCGTATTTCAATCGTACAATCTCATTACGCAGTACACGGTGCTGGAAAATATCGAAGTCCCGCTGCTGTATCGGCCGGGGGCTCCCTCGATCAGCGCCGAGGACCGCGAACGCTGCCTCGAACTGGCCGATGAAGTCGGTTTGAGCGAACGGCTCGACCATCGTCCCTTTCAACTCTCCGGCGGTCAACAGCAGCGCGTCGCGGTCGCCCGTTCGCTGGTCAACAACCCGGCGATTCTGCTCGCCGACGAACCGACGGGAAACCTCGACTCAAAGACCGCGACCGAAATCATGGAGTTGTTCGTCAAGTTAAATCATCAGGGGCGAACGATCATCATGGTGACCCACGAACCCGACATCGCGGCCTACGCCCGCCGCCAAATCCACATGAAAGACGGCATCGTCGACAGGGAAGGGAAGAACTAAAGGATGAGGGATGAGGGATGAGGGATGCAAATGCTGAGTGATGAATTATGAATGTTGAAGTGAAAAGTAAGACGAGGGCGGATGTTTACGCGATTGATGGACATGCTATGGGCCAACATAAACCGTCTTCCGATCTTCGTGATAGAACAAAGGCGTTGGCATTAAGGGCGATTCGGCTGTATGGCGCACTGCCACATGGCGTGGAAGCACAAGTCATTGGAAAACAATTACTGCGTTCGGCGACCTCGGTCGGAGCCCATTATCGCGAGGCATCGAGAGCCAGATCAACGGCTGAATTCATCAGCAAACTGGGAACGGGACTGCAAGAACTTGACGAGACAGCGTACTGGATAGAACTCCTGATCGAATCAGAAATATTTCCGGCTCTTCGGCTCAAGGAACTTCTTTGCGAAATTGAGGAACTCATCGCGATCTTCGTCGCCAGTTCAAAAACGGCAAAATCAAGAAAAGAGTAACGTTGCCACTGACGTATTATTTATTCATCATTCATCCTTCATTATTCATCATTTGGTTAACCATGTCTCTGTTCCGCTTCCTCCGCACCGTTCACCTCGCTCTCAAGAGCATTATGCTGCACAAGCTGCGCTCGGGGCTTACGATGCTGGGGATCGTGTTCGGCGTGTTCTCGGTGATCGCCATGCTCGCCATCGGCGAAGGGGCCAGCGAACAGGCCCAACAGCAGGTTCTGCAACTCGGTGCGACGAATATTCTGGTCCGCAGCGTCAAACCCCCGATCGAATCGTCCGGTTCCAGCGGCAATCGCGTTAACATTTACGGTCTGCTCCGCCGCGATTTCCAGCTCCTTTCGGAAAACATTCCCACGCTGGTGAACGCCATCCCCATTCGCGAATCGACGATGGAGTTCCGCAACAAGCACCATACCCTCAACGGCCGGCTCGTCGGCTGCACGAGCGATTACTCGCGCGTCAACCATCTGTCGATGCGCAACGGACGCTTCATCGACGACCGCGACCAGGAGATGATGGCCAACGTCTGCGTCCTCGGCGCCGACGTCGTCGACGTCCTTTTTCCGTTCGAAGATCCCGTCGGTAAAGCGGTCCAGGTGAACGGCCGGTTTTACAAGATTGTCGGAGTCTCGCGCCGCCGCGTTTCGACGTCGGCAATCGGCAGCGCCTTGGCCGGTCAGGATTTCAACAAGGACGTTTACATCCCCATTCGCACGTTTCAGGTTCGTCTGGGCGACCTGATCATTCAGCGGCAACAGGGGACGATGACCGCCGAACAGGTCGAATTGAATCAAATCACGCTGCAAGTCCGCAGCCCGGAAGACGTGCTGGCCACCGCTGAGGTCGTGCGCGAGACGATCGATCGCAATCACAAAGAGAAAAAAGACGTCGATATCATCGTGCCGCTCGAACTGCTTAGGCAGGCCGAGCAGATTCGACAAATCTTCAACGTCGTGCTCGGTTCGATCGCCGCCATCAGTCTGGTGGTCGGCGGCATCGGGATCATGAACATTATGCTGGCGACCGTCACCGAGCGTACGCGGGAAATCGGCATCCGCCGGGCATTGGGCGCCAGGCAGCGCGACATCACCATTCAGTTCCTCACCGAAACGATCGTGTTGACGGGGACGGGAGGCGTGATCGGCATCATCATGGGCCTGACGACTCCGCTCGCCTTCGAGGGCATTCAGTACATCGTGCAGCACTTCATTCTCGAAGGGGCCGGCGCCACGTCGGAAGTCGGCCAGATTTTTTCCGATATGCATCCGAAAATCGCCATCTGGAGCCTGCCGCTCGCCTTCGGCATTTCGGTCGGCATCGGGATCATCTTCGGCCTCTACCCCGCCCGCTCCGCCGCCCGCCTCGACCCCATCGAAGCCCTGCGGCATGAATAGTCGAGGGTCCAGAGTCGAGGGTCCAGGGCCAGAATTCTTTTACCAGCCCGAAGCGCCAGCGAGGGTTCTTCTCTTTCCTTCTCCCCCTGGGAGAAGGTGGCCGCAGGCCGGATGAGGGTGCCTTTCAAGAAGGGATGAAAGGCGGAGAGATGAACGATGAACCAGAAGGCAAGCCCATCACGGGAGGTCTTTTTCTGACTCATCCCACGACTCCTCGATTCTGCGCGTTCCGGTTTGCAGACGTCGTACTGTTTGGTACGATGAAACCATGAACAAAATTCGCGACCGCATGTGAACGAATTTAAGTCTGCTCTCCCACCGCTACGGTCCGCACTCATTCTCCCTTTTGTTTCAGGAAAGGAAACCATGGTCACTCATCTTTATCATGGGGACCGGTTCGAAGATCGCCCGATCGTTCGGCCTCTCTCTTCAGGAAACGTCGGTCGAAGAGTTTTTGCCCTGATGCTCATAGCGGGAATCGTCTGCGGTCCTTTCGTCCGCGAAAATCGGGCCGCGGCTTCCGATCGACCCGCATCCGCCGGCGAAGGTATGGAAGTCATCGTTGCCCAGAACTCCGACGATGAAGCCTCGAAAGACGCCGGCGCATCGAAGAATAACAAAGCCAAGACGAAAAAAGTCAAAAACCGGGGCAACATCGAAAACCCGTTTCCCAATCGCATTCCCTCCCCCAGCCTCGACGGAGGAACCGAATGGCTGAACGTGGGCGGCGAAATCACACTCGACGATCTCAAAGGGAAAGTCGTGCTGCTCGACTTCTGGACTTTCTGCTGCATCAACTGCATGCACGTCTTGCCCGATCTCAAATACCTTGAGGAAAAATACGCCAACGAGCTGGTCGTCATCGGCGTGCATTCCGCCAAGTTCGAGAACGAAAAAGACTCCGAGAACATCAAGAACGCCATTCTGCGTTACGAGATCAAACACCCCGTCATTAACGATTCGCAAATGACCGTCTGGAGAAAATTCGGCGTCAACTCGTGGCCGACGTTCGTGCTCATCGACCCGGAAGGCTTCTTCTGCGGCGCGCAGCCCGGCGAGGGAAATCGCGAGCTGCTCGATACCGTCATCGACCGCGTGGTCACGTATCACAAAGGCAAGGGGACGCTCGATGAGTCGCCCATTCATTTTGATCTCGAAGCCCACAAGCAAGAGCCCAAGCCGTTGCGCTTCCCCGGGAAAGTTCACGCCGATACCGCAGGGAGCCGGCTTTTCATCACCGACAGCGGTCACAACCGCATCGTCGTCACCGATCTCGACGGCAAGCTGCTCGACGTCATCGGCAGCGGCGCGATCGGCAACGCGGACGGCGATTATGAGACCGCCTGTTTCGATCATCCGCAGGGCGTCGATCTGGTCGGCAACATGTTGTACGTCGCCGATACCGAAAACCATTTGCTGCGCGCGGTCGATCTGACGGCGAAGCAGGTCTCCACGCTGGCGGGGACGGGCAAGCAGGCCTCGCTTCGCGATAAGCGCGAGAAGGGAGGCGTGGCCTTGAAAACGCCCCTCAACAGCCCGTGGGATGTCACGAACGTCGACGGCATGCTTTATATCGCCATGGCGGGGCCGCATCAAATCTGGAAGCATCGTCCCGGTTCGCAGAGAGTGGATGTGTACGCGGGGAACGGCACCGAAGACATCATCAATGGGACGTTGGATAATTCGTCGTTTGGGCAACCATCGTCGATTGTGACGGATGGCTCCGTTTTATTCATCGCCGACAGCGAAGGCTCGTCGATTCGTGCTATCGATATAAAGTCGAAGCGGGTGACGACGATCGCCGGCGCATCCGACTTGCCCAACGGGGCGACGTTGTTCGAATTCGGCGACCGCGACGGCGGCGCGAATCTGGCCCGGCTGCAACATCCGCTCGCCGTGGCGCTCGCCGACGGTTTGCTGTACATCGCCGATAGTTACAATCACAAGATCAAAATTCTCGATCTGCAGAAGGGCATCGTACGCACCGGGTTGGGAACGGGCGAACCGGGCGACGGCCTGTCGCCGGTGCAGTTCTCCGAACCGGGGGGTCTGGCGATCAGCGGCAATTCGCTGTACATCGCCGACACCAACAATCACCGCATCCTCAAGACGAATCGCGAAACGGGTGAAGTAGCGTTGCTCGAAATTGCCGAGCTCGCTCCGCCCGATCCGCCGAAAAACGATGAAGTCGAAACGGTATCGGCTCCCGACGCCGCCGAAGTCGACGAGCAGACGGTGAGCGCCGGCGAAAGTCTGAATTTCGAGATCTCCGTTTCGCTGCCCGATGACTACAAGCTGAATCCCGAGGCGCCGGCGAGCTATCGCATCAAGGCGTCGGGAGATCAGTCGCTGATCGCCGCGGAAGAACTCGACGTCCGCAAGCGGGCTCAAGTGGAAGGGGGCAAAGTCGTCTTCGAAGTCCCCGTGGCGGAGAAATCGGGGAAGGGGAAGTTTCAGGTTCAAGTCTCGTACGGCTATTGCCGCGAAGGCAAAGGAGGCCTGTGCAAGTTGAACACGTCGCGCTGGGAGATCCCGGTCGTGGTCGATGGGAACGCCGAACAACCGTCGATCGTGTTGAAGTCGACAGCGGAGTAAACGTTGCGGGAGAATGCCGCACGCGTACGTGCGATTACCGTCAGGACAATGTCGTGAAGAGAAAAACGTATGAGTTGCGGATTGTGTGCGCGATTTCGGCGTTTCTGCTGACCGCATCGATGATGAAGTCATCATCCGCGGACGCAAGTTCCTGATCGACACACAGCGAGAAGACGGCTCGTGGGCGATGACCTCGCGTCCGACCAAACCGGGCGAAGAGTATTCGGTCAAAGGCTGGGCGATCATCGGCGCCGGGAGTTCATAGGGCGTACTGGGGCAGGGCTTCCAAGGTGTCATTCTTTCTGACGGAGCGCCAAAAGTCGATGGGTCGA
>JBBECD010000157.1:10861-20606 GCA_040881995.1 Planctomycetaceae bacterium | reverse complement strand
CGTTCTTTTAGCCCCCGGTCAATGACCGGGGGAATCAACCGTCGTTCATCCCCCCGGCCATGCAATTTGTTGGACTCGCCGGGGGCTAAAAAGCAAGCGCTCCGCAACGGAAGCCCTTCGCGTTGCGGCTTAACCAAAAAACATTACAAACCGCTCCACGCACCGTCACAGCACCTTGAAAATCAACAACGTGATGTCATCCGTCTGCGTCGATAATCCGGTGAATTTTTTTACCTGGTCGTTCAATTTCGCGATGATCTGCGCGGACGGTAGATCGCGCGACTTGGCAATCGTGTCGAGAACGCGGTCGAGGCCGTATTGCTCGCCCGTTGGTGAAACCGCTTCGACGATGCCGTCGGTCAAGGTGACGAACAGATCGCCCGGCTTCAGCGTTGCCGAACGTCCGGGATCGTCGAGCGAGAACTCCGTCACCCCCAATAGCGGGTCGGTGACTTCGAGCGTCACCCAGCCCCCCGTTTTGCCGAGAATATAGCCGTTCTGCCCCGCAGCGCAGTAACTCAGCGTCCGCTGCGCGGGGTCGAGCTGGCAGAAAAACAAACTGACGAATCGGCGATCGGCGACGTCTTCCAGCAGGAAACGATTGACCTCGGCGACGATCTGCCGGGCGTTCTTTCGCGTTTGCGTGAGCGCCCGCAAGTAGGCCCGCGTCTGCGACATCAATAACGACGCCCCGAGGTCGTGGCCGCTGACGTCGGCCACCACCAGCCCCAACGCTCCGTCCGACAGCGAAATGTAATCGAAGTAATCGCCCCCCACCGCTTCAGTATGAAACGAAACGCCGGCGAAATCGTAACCCGGCACGTCGGGCGGGCGCTGCGGCAACAACCCCTGCTGAATCTGATGGGCGATGCGCAACTGCTCGGCGGTCGCGCGCAACACCGCTTCGGCGCGATACGCCGAGGCGTAGTCGAGAATCAATCCCGTCAGCGGGACGAGATTTCCGAGAATTTTTTGATACAGCGCGATATTGAAATTATTGTCGTAGAGCTGCGTCGATCCGAACGTGACCGACACCTCCGCCGCCACGAGCGGAATCACGCTGACGATCAATCCGCGCGAAAACAGACTCGGATGCCGGCGATAAAAACGGGGGAACACGATTCCGCCGGCGATCAGATACAGCACCAATGGAATCGCATCGAGCGGACGCGTCGTGAATTTTTGCGGATAAACCGCCTGCGGCAACCGCTCGGAGAAGGCACACCCATGAATGATGATGTAGGCGAGCATGCCGAACAGAATCCCCATCAACAACATCAGGCGGATTTCGCCCGTGCGCGGGCCGCGGCGTATGCCGCTGTCGGACCAGAGGAAGTACCCGGTCCCCAGCAGCAAAATCGAAACGTTGAACAACTGCGAAACCGCCCACGTGAACGGAATGAATTCTTCGAGCGGCGTCGTGATTACGACGAGCCCGTCGGCGGCGATCGTGCGAAAGGCATCGAGCACGCCGGTGAAGAATAACGCCGCCCCGATGATGGGCGTGGTGACGTCGCCGTCGATCGTGTAATGCGTGAGGGCCAGCACCACGGTGAAGAGCGCGATGCAAAACGCCGTCCATTCCATGATGGTGTGAATCGACTGCCCGATCGATTTGATCTCACGATCGCCGGTCGATCCGGGCGTCGGCAGGCCGTCGATGAGAGGCGAGGCGTCGGACGATCGTTCCCCCTCCGACTCCATGTTCTTCGCCGCCGAAACGTTTTCCGCGACAGTCGCCGGTTGATCGACCACGCCGAAGTCGACGCCCGCCCAATTGAGCATCCAGGGGAGAAACGTGAGCGCCGCCACCGCCCAGACAAGACTTTTCGGAAATTTTCGGACGGCGACGTTCATGAGCGGCTCACACCCTCATCCTCACATCAACAAAAGCATTCGGCGATATAACGAGACGGCTCTCATTGTAGCGTATCTCGATTGCCGGAACATCACCAGCCGTGAACGTCGGATGACGCCGGGAATCATCACGTCATTGACCGCCGCCGCCGGTCGTCAGCGTGGATGTCGCCAGTCCGAAGAGGGCGCCTTCCAGCAGATTTCGCTCGATGAACGCCCCCACGGCTTCGAGCGGCGTGTACTGCAACAGGATGTAATCTCCCGGCCGAATCAGAATCCGTTCGTGCGGATTGCGCAGCGCCTCGTACAGATTGATCTCGATCGGTACCTGGTCGCCGTTCTCTAAATTCCGCAAGATGACGACGCGGCTGGCGCTGATGGTGACGTCCTGATTGAGTGCCGAGGAACCTCCCGACGAGCGGCCCTGACCTCCGCCGCCCTGAGACTGCGCGATCGACAGCGCCCCGAGAATGTCGAGATCGTAGTCGCGCGGCAGCGAATATTGTCCACCGCCAAGCAGACCGCCGGTGTAGAAAATTTCGGTTTCGCGCGATTCGATGAAGACCACGTCGCCGTCCTGCAACAGAATATCCTGCGGCGAAAAATGAATCTGTTCCCCCTCGGCGAGCCGCACGGGAATTTTAATGGTATGCGGATTGTCGATCGTGGGATCGAGCGCCGCCGCGGTCATTTCCCAGGCGGCGGGATCGAGATCGGTCCAGTTCCCTTCGCTCAAAACGGGCTGCGACCAGAACGGCGCTCCCGAATCGACGGCTCCATACGGCGGTTGCGGTTGTCCGTAGACCGGTTGTTGATACCTTGCCGACGGCGGCGGGTAAGGGAAAGGCTGTTGATAGAACGCGGGGTCCGCGGCGCCGTCAAACGGCGGAGAGGCAAAAGAACCGATCGGCTGGTCGTATCCCGCCGCCGGTCCTCCCACGGGTGTATGCCCCCAGCCCACCGGATGGGAATTCTGTTCGTCGGCCTGCGGATCATACCCATACGACGGCTCATTGTACTCGGCGTACTGAGCCGGGTAATTCTCGTCGTAGTATTCCGCGGAATCACCGGAACCGGCCGGTTCCTCGTATTGGACCTGCTGGATCGGTGAATCGTAATTCATGGTCAACGGGTGCGACGTCGGGGCATAGGGGGGGACCGGTTGCAATGCCAGCATCGGTTTGCGGCGGATGATGTAAATCGTATTCTCGGCGTCGAGTCCGGGTAAACCGCCGGTCTCCGCCAGAGCATGCAGAACGTCGTTCTTGTAAGCCGGGAGATTCACGATCTTTCCGGTGCCGCGTTTCGACTGGCCGATGTTGATCGTGCCGCGGGCCGAGATCATCGTCTGATCGTTCCCCGCTTCCTGGCGGATGACAAGCACGCGATGATTCCGCGGCTTCTGCAGCATCACCAGAATTCGGTCGTTCCCCGGTTGCAGAATTTGCCGCTTGTGAATGTATTCCTGACGGAGGAAATCTTCCAACTGGCGGATCGACATCCCGCGGACGTAAATCGCTTCGATCATCGGGAGCGAGATCGTACCGTCATCGCGCACGGGACGGGGATAGCCAAACGACGGCGGAACTTCTTCATCCCGCGGGTAAAACACCGGCGGGATCTGATCGCGGGCGCCGAGCACTCCTTCGATGTAAACTCCCAGAATATCTCCCGCATCGAGCAGATATTCGGGAGGCGGAGTCTGCCTTAACAACGAAAGGTCGATCGTCTTTTTTCCCGATCGCGACGTCGCGCGGAACTCGGCGGGTAGATATTTCACCGGCACGCCATGAATCGGACGAAACGCCGCGCATCCCGACACGCCGTAGACGAGGCACAAAACCAGTCCCCATCCGCACAAGCGAGCCCACGTCGGCTGCTTGAAACGTTCGAGCAAATTTTCGTGCGAAGAGCGAGATCGGAACATTGATGTGTCGCTTCGGTCTGATTCGAGGAGTGAGCCGATGTGAAGAACTTGATTAACCAGGCGGGGGTCGTGCGGGGTGTCAGTCACCATGAGGCGGAACATAAGGACCGGTCGACGGAGAGATGTAACCTCGATTGTCGGCACGCAGCCCTTCATGCTCGAGGACTGTCCCCGCCGGAACGACGTTGTATTCACCCATCGGCTCGGTCTGAACGCACGCCATGCCGGCTTCGTAGCCCGAAAACCAGTCGGCGGCTTGTGCGTGCCCCTTCGGAGTGCGGAAATGGGCCGTCCAGTATTTTCGCGGCGGAAGGGGCGGAGCCGTTCCCGGAAATCCTTCCGCATAATTTACGTATGCCGAGCAGAATCCATCGCGAAAGTCGGCCGAATACCGGCTGCCGCTCGCCCGGCAGAATCGCCGATAAGCCCGCCGCGCATTGCACGTCGCCGCATCGCGAACGACGATTCGGTCCCAGAAGCCGTCATAGCCATAAATCGAAAAATACCGGCGAGGGACGCCGGGAGTGCCGACGCGAAACAGTCCCGCACACGACGATTTGAGTCGCGCAAGACCGGTTTGCCTCACGGCTGGTCCCGGTTCCCCGTCGGCGCATGGAACAGTCGCACACCCTGTAGCGCAGAGTAAGAGACCAAGAATGATCGCCCCGTATGGAATCATGGATGAAAATAAACAGGTTAAACTATTTTATGGTAACAAGTTACGATATTAGATGCAGGCCGAATGCGAGACGTTGACCGCAGGCGATGCAATATCCCACAATCTGTATATCGGATGCTGACTCTGCCGAATCGGAAGGTTTTCACGATTATTCCGGGTCGGCCGTTAAAACAGGAAGAATGAGTCGATTCGTTGACTTCTGCGTAATTTAGTAAACCTGCACGGAGGCGATGGCCCGACTCGTTCCGAACTCCCTGCGAAATTCTTTTCGAACGGTTTCTCCGTCACAAAACAGGAGACCGCTTGACGATGTCACAGTCGGACGGATATATTAAAGATAGATTTGTCCGAAATCAAAGTCGCAAGCAGAAACAGAGGAGGTGCGACATGCTTCATCGACGAGACGCCATGATTCGATTGGGGCAGATCGGTGCCGGTGCCCTGACCTTGCCGGGATTGCTGCGAACCGAAAAGGCACTCGCCTCGGCCAAGTCCCGCAGTGAACTCATCTCCTCCGACGGCCGGGCGAAGTCGTGTATTCTGATCTACCTGTGGGGCGGGCCGCCGCAGCAGGATCTGTGGGATATGAAGCCCGATGCTCCGGAAGGAGTCCGCAGCCTCTTCAAGCCGATCCCGACGGTCGTACCCGGGATTGATATCTGCGACCAAATGCCGTTGTTCGCGCGGCATACCGACAAGACGGCGATCATTCGCTCGTTTACGCATGAGAGCAATATTCACGAGGCGTCGGTCTATCGCACGCTGACGGGCAAGACCGACCCGACCAAAGTCATTCCGCGAAACGCCCGCAACCGGCAGGATGCTCCGAACTTCGGTTCGATCGTTTCCTCGTTCTTCCCCATGGGCGAGATGCCCGGCGCCGTCACCATTCCGCGGCCGATCGGTCACGACGGGATCACCTATGCGGGAACGTACGCCGGTTTCCTGGGAGCGAAGTTCGACCCGATGGAAACGCAAAACGCGGGCGAAACCAAAGACGCGCCGACGCATTCGCTCGCACTGCCCGGCGACATGAATACCACCCGTCTGCAAGCGCGAAAAGGCTTGCTCAACCTGATCGAGGAACAAGATCGGCGTTTTCAAACCGATCCGCATGCGCTCAGCGTCGAAAGTTTTCGCGAGCAGGCTTTCAGCATGCTCGCGTCTCCCCGTGCGAAGGAAGCGTTCGACATCAACAGCGAAGATCCCAAGGTCCGCGACCGTTACGGCCGCAACGAATGGGGTGAAGCGATTCTGATGGCGCGCCGGCTCGTCGAAGCGGGCGTCCGGCTCGTCACCATCTCGTGGATGTACATTCAAAAAAGCGGCAACGTCGCCAACGTCTGGGACAATCACGGACCTTTCGAAGGCAAGAACGGCACCGAAATGCTGCAGCAGGATTATTGCATTCCTTCGCTCGATCGCGGTTATTCGGCGTTGCTCGAAGACTTGAGCGCGACCGGATTGCTCGATGAGACGATGGTCGCCATGTACGGCGAATTCGGCCGCACGCCCAAACTCAACAAAGCGATGGGACGCGATCACTGGGGAGCGTGCCAGTCGGCGATTCTTGCCGGCGGCGGCATTCGCGGCGGACAGGTCTACGGATCGAGCGACGGCGAAGCGGCGTATCCCAAGTCGAATCCGGTTTCGCCCGAAGACATGCTGGCGACGATGTATTATTCATTGGGAGTCTCGCCGGAGTCGCTGATCTACGATCAGCTCGATCGGCCCCACCGCATCGTCGACGGCCGCCCGCTGGTCGAGTTATTTGCGTAAGATTCGCTCCAACATCAACACAATTTTGTCTCGCCTGTTACCCTCCCGCCTATTTTGCCGGAAGAAAGCCCATCGTTTCTTTCCCCCCCTGAGTGGCTGAAAAATTGCTTTGCGTTGACTTTCAGCCCGGAGAATAGAACATGAACGCTCGCCTCTTCACGCTGCTCACGCATTGCAGCCTAATCGTCGCATTCACTCCCGCGTCCGATTCGTACTTGGTCTTGGCCGACGACGACTTCGAACACGAGCCGATCAATTATTCGAAATCGCAACCCGATAACGCCGTGTCGCGGCTGTTCGCCGAAATCGATGCCGGCGAGAAGACGTTGGAACACGATCCGCATTTCGGTTATCTGAAATCGTTGTTGCGCGAACTCGAGATTCCCGTCTCTTCACAGTCGCTCGTTTTTTCGAAGACCAGTCTGCAGCGAAATCGCATCTCGCCGCGGCATCCGCGCTCGCTCTACTTCAACGACGACATCTATGTTGGTTTTTGTCAGTCGGGAGACGTGCTGGAGATCTCGGCGGCCGATACTCAGCTCGGAACGGTTTTTTATACGATCGATCAGACCGACCGAAAGACGCCGCGCTTGCAGCGGCAGACCGATAGCTGCCTGATCTGTCACGGTTCGTCGCACACCAAAGGAGTCCCCGGCCATCTGCTGCGGTCGGTCTTCACCGATGCCGATGGTCAGCCGATTCTCGCGTCGGGAACATACCGCATCGATCAGAACAGCCCGTTCAAACATCGCTGGGGAGGCTGGTACGTCACCGGCCGGCACGGCGAGCAGAAACATCTTGGCAATCTCATCGTCCGCGATCAGCGCCCCGACGAAAATATCGATAACTCCGCCGGCCAGAATCTCGCCGATTTGAGCGCCCGCCTCACCATCGAGAATTTTCTCACGCCGCACAGCGACATCGTCGCGCTGATGGTCCTCGAACATCAGACCGAAGCGCACAATCTGCTGGTGCGTGCGAATTTCACCACCCGGCAGGCGCTGCATCTCGAAGCTCAACTCAACCGCGAGTTGAAGGAGTCGCCCGAAAAACGCTGGGCCAGCACTAACAGCCGGATGAAAAGCGTGCTCGAACCGCTGATCGAATATTTCTTCTACTGCGAAGAAGCGCAGCTCACCTCCCCCGTTCAAGGAACATCGGACTTCGCCAAAGACTTCACGGCGAACGCCCGCCGCGACGCGCAGAACCGCTCGCTCCGCGATTTCGATCTGGAGACGCGGGTGTTCAAGTATCCGCTGAGCTATCTCATCTACTCCGACAGTTTTCAGAAACTTCCCGTCGAGGCGAAGGAGTATGTGATGCGGCGGATGTGGGACGTTCTCTCGGGTCAGGATAAGTCCGAAAAATTCGCCCGCCTGACACCCGAAGTCCGCCAGGCGATCCGCGAGATTTTGCTGGCGACTTTGCCGAGCTTGCCGGACTATTATTATGCGCCGGTGGGATCGTGATTGAGCGACATCGTCGCGGCGGACGAGGCTCGCATCGCTATTTTCCGTGACGATCGGGAGTTACCGCAACCGTATGTGGGCTAACGATAAGCCGACTCCAATGATTTTGGGGAATCTCCAGTTTCTTTCCAACGGAACCGACGCTGGGAACGTATTCCCCGGAAGAGCATCGCGCACGGTGCTTAAGTTTCTTCTGAGCCGCGTCCATTCTGTTCCTCAACGCATAACGATCTGTTTCTGCGTTTTCTCGTCGGAAAAAAATCAGGGTCGGCTATTTTTCGAGATCCGGTGGATTTGTCCGACGTTAGAATAGTCGGAGTCACCCGATAACGGTGTGCTCCCGTACGGAATCTGGTTTCATCACGATGGAGGAACTAGGCTATGACGGAACCCGAATCTCTCTCCCCTTCGGAGATCGCCAAGCAACTGCTGCGTCAGCACAAGGCGGGTCGCAAGGCCTCGAGAAAAGCCGGTGCTCAACCGTCGGCGAACCCGCTCACCTTCGAAGTCGTTTCACCGCGTGCCAAGAAGAAACCGTCGGCGGCCAATCGTTACAAGCCCGCCGAGCCGGACTCACCCTCCCTTACGGTCACCGCGACGGCAGCGACTTCCGACAACCGGTCGCCTGGCTCCGCGCCGCGATCGATCTGGGGCCGAATGGCTCACCGAAAATTGACGCTCGCCTCGATCAGCCTCGTTCTCTTCGGCGTGACGTTCTCGGGATTGGCCATGTTCAGCCCGTCGCAAGCCGAACTGAAAGAGACCGGCAAGACCCTCTTCGAACACGAATGGCGACCGCACGATCCACTCGCTTCGGGGGGCGACGGGCTCGGCCCCGTCTTCAATGCCAAGTCGTGCGTCGCGTGCCATTTTCAGGGAGGCGTCGGCGGTGCCGGACCCAACAAGAACAACGTCACCGCGTTTGAAGTCGAGCCCCGTCCGTCGCACCCCGAAACGGTGCTGAACGGCGTCGTCCACGCCTCGGCGATTTTGCCGAGTTTCCAGGAAACCGCCGGCTATGTCCGCGAACTCTTTCCTATCGTCCGCAAGGGCGAACGGATCATCGGCATCTGCAATTCGGTCACCATTCGCGACTTCGATCCCCTCCGCGTGACGTCGATCAACACGCCCGCCCTGTTCGGCGCCGGCTTGATCGACGGCATCTCCGACGGTGAGATCAAGCGGCACATCTATGCCCGCGCATTCAAGGCGATGGGTCAAGAATTCCAGCTCGATTTCGATACCACGCCCATCGGCCGATTTCGCAAACTCGACGGCGGACGCGTCGGCAAATTCGGCTGGAAAGGGCAGTTCGCCACGCTCGAAGAATTCGTCGCCGCCGCCTGCGCCGTCGAAGTCGGTTTGACCAATCCGCATCGCCCCCAGGAAAAACCCCTGCATCAGGGCCCCGACGAAGAAGCCGGACTCGATCTCAACGGCGAACAGTTCCTGGCGCTCGTCACGTTCTGCGAGACATTGCCCGCGCCGCGTATGGAACTCCCCGCCGATACGGCCCAGCGCGATCAGGTGCTCGCCGGTCAGCACGCCTTCATCGCCGTCGGCTGTGCCGATTGTCACACGCCGGAATTGGGGGGCGTCGAAGGAATTTACAGCGACCTGTTGCTGCATCGCATGAGTTCTCGGCAGACTCCCGGTTATGGCCGCGTCGAACGCGACATTCCGATTCCCGAAGACTATCCCAAACCCGACGAATGGAAGACGCCGCCGCTGTGGGGCGTCGCCGATACCGCCCCCTACTTCCACGACGGCAGTTCGCCGACTCTCGAAGCAGCGATCGCCCGACATGAAGGTGACGCCGAACGCGTCCGCGAAAAATACAAAACGTTGAGCGAACGCGACCAGCAGGCGATCGTTGCGTTTCTGAAATCGCTTCGCGCCCCGCGGCAGGCTCCGTCGACGCCGTTCGATACCGCGACGATTGCCGCCGCGCAACCATAGTGCGGCGTGGCCATTCTTCGTATGATGAACAATCGGCATTCCCACGTCGGGTGACACGGGCGGCTTGTCCGCCAG